>NZ_JAUBVD010000008.1:126652-176590 GCF_036705675.1 Microcoleus sp. AT8-A3 | reverse complement strand
TCTGGTGGCTGCGGGCTTTTTCATTCGTTTATTTTACCAGCTTTTGACACTGAAGTTTTTTTGACCTGAATCCTTACGTCCCAACTGTGGAATTGATATAAAATTAGGGAAATCAACAAGCAAAATGATTCAATCCATACCGAAAATATCCATCAAACCTGGATACCGTCCCCAGTCAGATGATAAAACTCCTGAAGCTGATGCAATTGATTTTTACCTACTGCGACAACTCACCAATTCCCAACGGTGGCAAATGGGGGCAAAATTAAATCGTTGGGCAAAAACTGTTAGCTTGCGCGGGATGAAAAAAGCTTGTCCCTCAACCTACAAAGAGCGATTTGCTCGATCGATATTAGGTAGCAAGTGGTTGCCAATTTTAACCCCCACCAGTGAGCCCTCTATGTGGACGCAAGACCCCAGCGAAATTGCTAGACTGTTGCACCCAATTTTTGAAACATTAGGTGTCTCTTATTATATTACACGAGGCGTTGCCGCTTCTGTCTATGGCGACCCTAGAACAACACGCGATTTAGATTTAGTAATTGAATTGCTCCGGGACAATATTTTTCAATTAGTTGAAGCACTAGAAACGGCTGGTTTTTACTGCCCTCCGGGTTCGGTCAAAGATATTCAAGAGGGTAGAGGCATGGTGTTGAGCGTCACTCACATGACTTTAGTATTGAACGCTGATATTGTGCTGAATTCTAATACTGCATTCGATCGCTCAAAAATGGCAAGACGACGATTAGAAGCGCTTGACGAAGCTGGTGTAGAACAATTTTGGGTGGCTTCTCCTGAAGATATTGTGTTGGCCAAACTGCTCTGGCGGCAACAGTCTCAGTCTCAAAAACAATGGAATGATGTTTTGGGAATTCTGAAAGTCCAATCTGAGAATTTAGATCGGGGTTACTTAACAGGGTGGGCCCAACAATTGGGGTTGATTGATGATTTGAACCTAGCTTTTACTGAATCAGGGATTTGATGCGATCGCCCACAAGTGCAGACATACCTACAGTCATGATATTGTCCCAAGGATCTCGCCCCTAAAATATTTACAAAACTAAATCTGGTATGCGATCTATATCTAGCTGTTAGAATAGACAAACCTGAGCGTTAAAATCGCAAATGTATGACAGCGTTCCTACACACTATGCTATGGAATATCTAACTTTTAGGGAAGCCGATGGAGAGGACATACAGGCGATCGCCAATATTCACAATTCTCATGCGCGCGGTCAAAATACGTCGATCGAGCGCGGCTTTTTGCTAACACAAATTACTGAAGATGAGATTGTCCAAAGCTTAAATAATTCATGCAAATATTTTGTGTCAGCTAAAACCGATGGGGAAATTGTGGGATTTGTGGCTATATCACAACCCAAAATATCAGATGAAATCTTGGATAAAATTATCTGGAAAGATGAGGTTTTTAAGAAAAGAGTCACCAGCGATAGGCATTTTTATCTCGAAAGAGTAGCAACCAAGTTAGATTGGATGGGTAGAGGTGTGGCTCAATTTATGTATAACGAAATTTATCAAGTTTTTCCAACTTCATTGATTTCGCTGTTTATTGTTACCCAGCCAATAGCTAATACTCGTTCCCTAATGTTTCACCAAAAACAGGGATTTGAACAAATAGGAACTTTGCAAATTGACCGATTTCTAGATTTAGAAAATTATGAATGTATTGTGATGTTTAAAGAAACTTGAATTTATCATGAGTGAGTCTCCCACGAGAAGCCGACATCAATCCAGCCTAACAGGAATTACCAGAAGCGAGGGACTCGATATAACTTCCTTGGCGGCTGCGATACTTCGCCTCCCCGCAGTAAAAATATTTTTCCCCAAACAAAAAGCGCCCCTATTTCTAGGAGCGCTTTTTGTTAATCAAAAACTAAAAATTAGCCATTGATAGAAGGAGCAACCAAAGCTACTGGAGTGACTTCACTAGCAGCCAAATCAAGCGGGAAGTTGTGAGCGTTGCGCTCGTGCATTACTTCCATACCCAAGTTAGCGCGGTTGATGACATCAGCCCAAGTATTGATGACACGACCTTGAGAGTCGATAATCGATTGGTTGAAGTTGAAACCGTTCAAGTTGAAAGCCATCGTGGAGATACCCAAAGCGGTAAACCAGATGCCTACTACTGGCCATGCACCTAACAAGAAGTGCAAAGAACGGCTGTTGTTGAAGGAAGCGTATTGGAAAATCAAACGACCGAAGTAGCCGTGGGCTGCAACGATGTTGTAGGTTTCTTCTTCTTGACCGAATTTGTAACCGTAGTTTTGTGATTCGGTTTCGGTTGTTTCACGAACCAAGGAAGAGGTAACGAGAGAACCGTGCATTGCGGAGAACAAAGAACCACCGAAGACACCAGCTACTCCCAACATGTGGAAGGGGTGCATCAGGATGTTGTGCTCGGCTTGGAACACGATCATGAAGTTGAATGTGCCGGAGATACCCAAGGGCATACCGTCGGAGAACGAACCTTGTCCAATTGGGTAGATCAAGAATACTGCGGTGGCTGCTGCAACTGGTGCAGAGTATGCTACGCAGATCCAAGGACGCATACCTAAGCGGTAGGACAGTTCCCATTCGCGACCCATGTAGCAAAATACACCGATCAGGAAGTGGAAAATTACCAGTTGGTAAGGGCCGCCGTTGTACAACCACTCATCGAGGGAAGCTGCTTCCCAGATTGGGTAGAAGTGAAGACCAATTGCGTTAGATGAAGGAACAACAGCACCTGTGATGATGTTGTTTCCGTACATTAAGGAACCTGCTACTGGTTCGCGAATGCCGTCGATGTCCACTGGAGGAGCAGCGATGAAGGCGATGATGTAGCAAATGGTGGCGCTGAGCAAGGTAGGAATCATCAAGACTCCGAACCAACCTACATAAATGCGGTTGTCGGTGCTTGTGACCCACTCGCAGAAGCGTTCCCAGACGTTGGCGCTTTCGCGCTGCTGTAAGGTTGTTGTCATGGTTTTATGATTGCTGTATTTGGTTGTCAATGTTCGGATGATGTTTATATTATTACGCCTATCGTTAAGGTTTGTAAAGGGGTTTGACGACAGTTAAACTGATGAGTGTGATTAGGAAAGCTGATGAGAGGAAAGAGATGGCCCATCGCCCCCGCACGAAAAGAGATGACAGCGTTCACGCGCGGCGCACCTCAACCCTAACGAACAGGATCTATGGGAGGTGGAGAAGGTAAAGGAACAGGAGCGATCGCAGGTGGAGAGGCAGGGATGCGAGGAGGTCGAGAAATCCTGAACTGCAGGAGTTGCTGGGGGGTGAGCGATCGCAAAATTCTCAGTCCGAGAGTGTCTCTGGAGATGCTTAAAGCGTAGGATGGCTCCAAATACGGGCGGAAATTGGATTTATTGTTCAAATAGCTTTCCATGAACGCTAGGCTGAGTCCGCTGAGGTAGCGGCGGGCTAAAGCTGGTTCGGGCCCGATCGCCTGTGGTGGTGGCAGAAAGAGGCTTTGAGGGGATTCCTCGATCGTTGAGAAGTGAGTCCCGTTGTTCATCAGTACGAGATATTTGTTGGGCGATGTCAGCCATGTGAACGGTTGAATTTGTTCGAGCAAAGCGGGGGCGACTGTATCGGCGCTGCCTGCGATTAGCATGACGGGGATTTGGATTTTGCTGAGGTTTGTTTCTCCGAGAATGCTGCTGGCGATCGGGTTAACGGCGATCGCAGCTTTGATGCGCGGGTCGCCGAAATTGTACTGGTTGCGCTCTAGGCCGCGGGCGCGGCACTGCAACAGTAGGGAGAGGTTCCAACTATCGTTCTCGAGTCCGCAATCTTTGTCTAGCTGTGCAAAATTAATCCCTGCCCCGGCTAATGCTAAAGCCGTATAGCCACCGAAAGACTGGCCGATGACGCCGACTCGCTGCAAGTCGAACTGCCCTTGGTAGGCCGGATCGGTTGTAGAAAGTTTGGTTAAATAATCGAGCAGGTCTTTGATGTCGAGGGGGCGGTTGACAAATTCTGCTGGTTCTGCTACTTGATTGGCTCTGCCTGTTACTAAGTCTTGGATTTGTTGGGCGTTGCTGCCGGGGTGTTCGGGGACAGCGACGGCAAAGCCGTAGGAGGCTAGGTGTTTGGCTAAATATTGAAAGGAAATGCGATCGGAACCTAAACCGTGGGAAATTACTACTACTGGGGCCGGTTGGGGGCTGCCCTGTGGTAGGTAAATGTCCATATCAAATGTGCGATTGCGATTTGGACTCGTCAGAGTTACCGATGATTTTTTCCAAGTATAGGGGCCAGGTAGCTGGGGCTGCTGCATTTGGGCGGGCGGTATGGTGGGTTCTAAGGCTGCTTGTGCTTCCGACAACTGGGCGACTCCGGCGATCGTCTGATTGGAACGGTTGATCAGCGATGTCAGCTCGTTGGCGATACCCAAGGCGCGGGCGATGTCAATCCTGATGCCATAGGTGGGGAATTTCCGCAGCACGTTGAGAATTGTCAGGCCTTCTGGATCTGAGGCTGCTAAAATCAGGGCGGCTCGGATGGCATAAAATCCGGGCTGCCGAGCTTTGGTTTGAATTACTCGGCCCAAGCGTTTCAGCAGCACTTCTCCTTGAGGCGTGTAGAGAAATTGGGCGATCGTCACGTGGCTGATTTCAGCCTTCGCTTGCAGGGCGCTGCGAATCTCAGCTAGCTGAGATGCTTTGACGTACTGAGCGAAGCCGTCCAAGTTTGAGTCTATTTTGCCTTCTTTGGCGAAAAGTGCCAGGGATTCAATGGGAACTGATTCTTCTAGTGGCCCGTAAGTTACGTAAATTCGCTCGGCACCCATTGCCGGTGCGGCGGTGCAAACAGCAGTGAATGCACACAATCCTAGGTATTTTTGGGCGATCGAGCGCCGAGTACCCAGGGCAGCAGTGGAGAGACTCCGAAACAGACAGTTCATAAGTTTCAAACCTAGGACTTCTAATAATTAGTCAGTGAAACGATGTAAATTGTTTCACTAACATTTAATACCAAAAAATCGATCTGTTGCTTCGGATGCTTCCGAAATTAGGTTATCTTGGGAAGCATAGCCAAAAGAGCAATTTTCTGACCTGACAAGACTAGCTGAAATTTAAAATTCAACGCCGAGGGGTCAAACCTACTGGAATGCCCATTAATTATTTTTTCAGCAAGGCCAAGATATTTTCGATCGAGTTTGTAACTACAGCCTGAGTGAGAGAATTTATGATGTTCAATGCAACTGCTATCCTGATTGACGCTTTTGTGCAAGAGTTGCAGGCCGGCTACCGTCGCACCTACGGCAAGTACAAGCCTGACTACCCTGAAATTATCGCCTGGGCAGGGACTATGGCTCTGGAAAATATCGCTAACTGCGATGCTCTCTACCACAATGTGGAACACACAATGCTCGTGGCTTTGGTGGGACAAGAGATTCTCCGGGGCAAGCATATTCGCGAAGGCGGAGTGTCGCCGGAAGATTGGCTGCACTACCTAATCTCGCTGCTGTGTCACGATATCGGCTACGTCAAAGGTGTTTGCCGCCAAGACCAAGAAGCTGTGGGACTATATGCTACGGGTATTGACGGGGGCATGGTTTCTGTGCCGATCGGGGCAACTTCTGCCAGTTTAACTCCTTATCATGTCGATCGAGGCAAACTCGTAATTGACGAACGCTTCGGCGGGCACACATTAATTGATGCCGAACAAATCAAGCGCAATATTGAATTGACGCGCTTCCCAGTTCCGGCTAGCGAAACTCATCAAGACAGAAATAATTATTCTGGACTCGCTAGGGCTGCCGATTTGATCGGTCAGTTGAGCGATCCAAATTACCTGCGAAAAATAAGTGCCCTGTTCTACGAGTTTGAGGAAGTTGGCACTAATAAAATCTTGGGCTACAAGTCTCCGGGAGATTTGCGGCAAAATTACGCCAAGTTTTATTGGAATGGAGTTTTTCCCTACATTCCTGCAGCTTTGAACTACTTGGAATTGACGCAGGGAGGAAAACAAATTATTGCCAACCTCTACGCCAATGTATTTCAGGTAGAACACGCTGAACCGCTCGCTTTCACAAAGCCAAACGCTCAAGAATTTACCAAATACCGCGCCAATAGCAACTTGAACATCGAAAAAGATGGTGATAATCTTCAACCTTCAATGTCCGGGGAAAACAAGAAATTTACGGAGTTTCCCGACTTAAATTTGTAATGATTTACGCCCATAATTCGGCAGCTATAAAGGCGAATCAGTGGATTTTAAAATTGAGAATGTGGCCTGACAGGTTTGGCGCAACGTTCGGCGTTCAATCAGTCGAAGGATTTGAAATTTACTTCATAGATGAATCTGGAAGGTTGAACAAGAGTCGAAAGTTTTGGCCGACTGGCAACTTTGGTCGGAAAGTATATCCGTTTTTGGACAGGGTGACAATTAGGATAAGTTTTGATTTTCTAGTTGCTATATCTTGGTTTTTAGCTCAAATTGACATTGCTCATCTCAAATCTAAAATCTGTCTGGCAGCAGAGAGGTTGCTCGATCCTTTTTTTTGAGCTAAAATGGAAAGTTATAATCAAAAATTTAACATCTAAAATCTAAAACCTTAAATCGATATGGCAGCAGAGATTCAGCAGCAAATTCAACAGTTGAGGCAGCAGCTACAGGAAGCTAGCTATGCTTATTATGTTCTCGATGCGCCGATTATGCCAGATGAAGTGTACGATCGACTTTATCGCCAGTTGCAAGAATTAGAATCAGATTATCCTGAATTAATTACTGCGGAAAGTCCGACTCAGCGCGTGGGAGAACAGCCTGCTACTCAATTTTTTAGCGTCAAACACAATATTCCTCTCTACAGTTTGGAAAATGCTTTTAATTTTGAGGAATTTGCTAAATGGCAGGAACGCTGGCAAAGGGTAGCACCTTCCCTAACCCCCGTTCAAGAAGGAAATGCACCCCCCCTAACCCCCCCCTATCAAGGGGGGGGACAAGAGGGAAATGTACCCCCCCTAACCCCCCCTTATCAAGGGGGGGGACAAGAGGGAATAGCATCTTCCATTCGCAATCAGGAAAACAGGGAAATTACTCCCCCCCTTAGCAAGGGGGGGTTGGGGGGGGTTTCCTATGTTTGCGAATTAAAAATTGACGGTTCTGCTTTAGCGTTAACCTATGAAAATGGAATTTTAGTTCGCGGTGCAACGCGGGGAGACGGCATTGCCGGAGAGGAAATCACTCAAAATGTCAAGACTATTCGCTCGATTCCTTTAAAGCTCAATTTAGATAATCCGCCGCCTGTTGTGGAAGTGCGGGGAGAAGCTTTTTTGTCTTTAGCTGTGTTTGAGGAAATTAATCGGGAACGGGAAAAAGCAGGGGAACAATTGTTTGCTAATCCTCGCAATGCTGCGGCGGGTACGCTGCGGCAGTTGGATTCTAAAATTGTGGATAAGCGACGGTTGGATTTCTTTGCTTATACTCTGCATTTAGATCAGAATAACGAGGGTAACACGCAGTGGGATTCGTTGGAATTGTTGCGACGAATGGGGTTTAAGGTGAATCCCAATCGCAAAATTTGCTATTCTTTGGATGAGGTTCGGGAGTATTACGAATATTGGGATACTGAACGGCGGAATTTGCCTTACATGACTGATGGGGTTGTTGTTAAGATTAATTCGGTTTTGCTGCAAAAACAATTGGGTTTTACTCAGAGGTTTCCGCGTTGGGCGATCGCCCTGAAGTATCCCGCGGCAGAAGTGCCTACAATAGTAGAAGCTGTCACCGTGCAAGTAGGGAGAACCGGGGCTCTGACTCCTGTAGCGGAACTGAAACCGGTGCAGTTGGCGGGGACGACGGTTTCGCGGGCTTCTCTCCATAATAGCGATCGACTTTCCGACCTAAATCTCCATATTGGCGATACTGTGATTGTCAGAAAAGCTGGGGAAATTATACCAGAAGTTGTGCGAGTTTTGCCAGAACTTCGGCCCCAAAATGCTCAACTTTTCCAAATGCCTAGTTGCTGTCCCGAATGCGAACAGCCTGTGGTTCGGGAAAAGGGGGAGGCAGTTACTCGCTGCATCAATACATCTTGTCCGGCAATTTTGAGGGGTTCGCTGATTCATTTTTGCAGCCGGGATGCTCTGGATATTAACGGTGTTGGGGAAAAGTTGGTGCAGCAGATGGTTGATAGCAATCTGGTGCATTCTGCGGCGGATTTGTACGATTTGACTGCGGAAAGATTGATGAGTTTGGAACGCATGGGTAAGAAGTTAGCAGAAAAGTTGGTAAGTGCGATCGCCCAATCAAAAAATCAACCTTATTCGCGCGTACTTTACGGCTTGGGCATCCGCCACGTCGGCAGCGTGAATGCTCAATTGCTGACAGAAAGGTTTGCAAATGTAGAAGAGTTAGCAGGAGTATCGGCGGCCTCGATTGAGGGCGTTTACGGCATCGGCCCGGAAATTGCTCAAGCTGTTTATCAGTGGTTTCGAGTGCCGGCAAATCAAAGTTTAATTGCACGGTTGAAAACTGCAGGCTTACAATTGCAGTCAGAAGTAAAAAATCCCAATTTAGCCAGCACAAATTTACAACTTGCAGGCAAAACTTTTGTGCTGACCGGAACTTTGCCCACTTTGAAACGAGATGAAGCTAAAGATTTGATTCAAAAAGCAGGAGGTAAAGTCACAAGTTCTGTGAGTGCTAAAACTGATTATGTGGTTGTGGGAGAAGATGCGGGTTCTAAGTTGGAAAAAGCTCAATCTTTGGGAATCAAACTACTTTCGGAATCTGAGTTATTAGAACTGCTATCCAAACCATAAATGATTGGTAAAAGTCAATATATCTCTCTCTTTGCTCTTTCTCTGCGCCCTCTGCGCCCTCTGCGGTTCGTAAAAAAAGCTCATTCACTTGGGCCGTTTTCAAAGAAAATCCCCAACAATTCTATTGCCCTAGATGCAAAATAGCCCCTCGCGAATTGGGCAATACCTCAAAAGGCAGAGAAATCCCGATCGCCCTTGGTGAATATACATACTTCCCCAGCGGTGCGGCCCAAATCTGTTGTCGGTACAGGCGAGTTTTGCTAAAATTTGATAAAGTTTGCAATAGCGATGGCAACTGCCAGCTTAGCCAAATCCCAGCAATCATAGGAGATACATTATGTCGGAAATTCCAGCAGAACAAGCACAAACAAACTTGCCAACTCCAGAAACAACTACCGAAAGCTCAATTTCTGGGGTGGAAAACTTGAAAAACAGTGTGGGAAATGTCCTAAATAGTTGGAAGTTGAAAGCAGGATTAGCCGTTGCTGTACTTTTGGGAGTTTTGCTATTTGCTTTCTACTGGCAGCATATGATTGCAGTCGTAGGTATGAAGAGTTGGTCGGCGCGATCGGGTGCTAATCCGATCGAATGTATGGTAAGAGATACTAATAATGACGAGTATGTCAGTTGCAGCGCCCTCCTCGATCAGCAGATTGTCCCTCTTGAGTGCAGTTCGAGTCTGTTCAATATCGGCTGTCGAGTCAATTACGGAACTGCGGCACCAAATCCGAGACAAACCAACCCTAGATAGAGCATCTGCGGGTTAGAGATGATTGTTGAAGGAACAGATTTGCTACTAAAACATGGGAATTATAAAAAAATTCCCACCGTGAAAATACTCCAGCAATAAAGAGGGGAAAACTATTGTTTTTCTTGTTGTAAATTAGCAGGTAAGTCTACTTACCTGCTATTGCCATTAGGTAATCTGTGATAGATGATGTGTGGCAGTATATTGGCGATCAGAAGGTTTTGATGATATTAATTTGGTGGTGATGAAACAGAAATAGAGTTCCAAACCCCCTGGATCGGCGCTTGAAATTGGGGCAGCCAGGGGCGAACCGCCCCAACCACCCAAAGCGGGCATTGCCCCTAGTAGAAACTTTCGTCCTTCAGAAGCGGAGACTGAAAAATAAAGATGGCAGCTTACCAAGGGCTTCCGATCATGGTGAAACTACTCCAATAATAAGGATGAGAAAAATTTTGGTTTGGTTGTTGTAAATTAGCAGGTAAATTTAACTGGCCGCCTGTTGTTACTAGCTGTCCGTTTTCCAGCCGCACTTTACCGGACATTATTGCTTGTTGAGCCAGTTGCAAAGCTTCTGCCTTAGTTGTGGTTCCTCGCAACTGGTGGTAAAATTCGCTCATCAGCGCCAAGGTGCCTCCATCGTCAACATACCACAAACTCCCTAAAGCAGATTTGGCGCCGGATTTTACTGCTAAACCTCCAAAACCTAACTCTGCTTCCCGATCGCCCATAGCAGTTCTACAAGCACTTAATACTAACAAGTCTACCTGCGGATTGCGCCAATTCAAACTCTCTATGCGATCGAGCTGCAATTTGGAATTCCACATTTGAATGTAGGAATTGCTCGCTTTTCCCGGTTTGAATTCAGCGTGAGTTGCTAGATGAACGATCCGAAATCCTCCCTTGGCGTGTTCCGACGTGAGATTATCTAAAGTGAAAGCAGAATTGAGGAAAGATGGGCCCTGCCACTGAGCCGAAATCGCCTGCAATTCGATCGGCACACTGGGCAAGGGCTGTTGGTCAACAAATTCTGACCTTCCCATTGCTAGCACTGTGGCG
Organism: Microcoleus sp. AT8-A3; assembly: GCF_036705675.1. Classification (NCBI taxonomy): domain Bacteria; kingdom Bacillati; phylum Cyanobacteriota; class Cyanophyceae; order Oscillatoriales; family Microcoleaceae; genus Microcoleus; species Microcoleus sp. AT8-A3. The sequence goes on along the minus strand of NZ_JAUBVD010000008.1, from coordinate 165,994 downwards.
TCTCTAACAGCTTTATAATCGGTATTAGTCGAACTAAAACTCGGAATTAGGCTGAAACTGTATTTTTCAATCAAGAAGCCTTTACCGTCGTGCAAAGCGGCAAAGGGCAGGCTCCGCAATCCCGGATCGACTGACAGTAATAAAGTTTGAATTCCTAAGTTTTGTAGGTCTTTTTCTAGGGGTGCGATCGCCCATTTATATAGTTGCTGGGCGGCGGCTAGATAAGTGGTAGTAGTGCGTTTTGCGGGATTGGTAATTTCAGCGCGAAACTCCTGGACGGTGGGGAAAAGAGATGCTCTGTTGGCTTCGGGGACGCTGTAGTGAATCGGCCACCCGGCAGGAGGAACTAAAATTATTTCCAGTCGATCTTCTCGCGAGACCATGTAGATAATACCAGACCGCTTGCCAGTTTGCTGTTCGATATTTTGTAAAGTTTGTTGGGATGTCGAAATCAAGGTTTTTTCCTCTAGGAGGTTGGCTTCTACCCCCAGGTATTCTGCAAATTCTTGATTCCTCATTTCTTCGATTCCCCAGACTGTTTTCTGTATGTCGTTACCTTCAAAAAGTCGATCGGGAGACGGAACATATCCCAGAACTAAATTAGAAGTAGGGTTAACTGTTGGTGCTTGTTGGGATGCGAGTGAAGAGACTACGATGCCAGCGGGTAATTGACTGGTGATACTTCGATCGATGGTTAAAACTCGACGATCGGCAGCAGCAACACCGAGATTGTCTAGCGATCGACTTTCGGGGCGTTTAAAGTCTTGTTCATCGGAGGTTGACGGTTCGGGTGTGGGTGTATCGGCGGCTGTGGGCGAGTTTGGCGCTGTCACAGGTGTGGGCACTTGTATTTCCGTAGGATCGATCGAAGCGGGAGTGACACTTGGAGTGGGAGTTAGGGTGACACTTGGAGTGGGAGTTGGAGTTATTAGCGGAGTGGGAGTGAAAACTGCAGTCGGAGTTGAAGTTACTACCGGAGTGGGAGTTGGAGTTATTAGCGGAGTGGGAGTGACAACTGCAGTCGGAGTTGGAGTTATTAGCGGAGTGGGAGTGACAACTGCAGTCGGAGTTGGAGTTACTACCGGAGTTGGAGTGACAACTGCAGTCGGAGTTGGAGTTACTAGCGGAGTGGGAGTGACAACTGCAGTCGGAGTGGGAGTGACAACTGCAGTCGGAGTGGGAGTTACTACCGGAGTTGGAGTCACACTTGCAGTCGGAGTGGGAGTTACTACCGGAGTTGGAGTGACAATTGCAGTCGGAGTGGGAGTTACTACCGGAGTTGGAGTGACAATTGCAGTCGGAGTGGGAGTTACTACCGGAGTTGGAGTGACAATTGCAGTCGGAGTTGGAGTTACTACCGGAGTTGGAGTGACAATTGCAGTCGGAGTTGGAGTTACTACCGGAGTTGGAGTTTCACTCGGAGTCGGAGTCGGAGTTTCTACCGGAGTGGGAGTTTCACTCGGAGTCGGAGTTGGAGTTACTACCGGAGTGGGAGTTTCACTCGGAGTCGGAGTCGGAGTTTCTACCGGAGTGGGAGTTGGTGTTGGCGGCGGGTCGATCGCGTCATCAGTGGAAAATACAATATTACCAACACTACTAGAACGCGGAAACGACTGCGATGTAATGGTAGATTGTCCCGTGGTAATTGCACCCGCCGTACCGTTGCTAGCAGCATCCCCTACCACAAACGGTTGAATCGGCGTCCCTCTATCTCCCCCAGCGTGTGTAATTGCGATATTTCCGCTACCTGTGCCGCCAGCAGTAGAAATGCTAGCAAATCCCGTCGGCGACAGTGGGGTGGAAAAAGTACCCGTAGCGCGGAAATAATTGCCTGTTATTGCTGTGACATCGCCACCGGTGCCGCCTGTACCGCCTTCGGCATTGATAAACTCTACTTGAATATCGCCGATCGGATCTAAGAACACATTGCCGGCATTTCCGACTATACCGCTAGAGTTAATTTGTCCGGTTGTAATTGAAGTTATCGCCTTAACAGTTATGTTGCCACCACTGTTTGCCGATGTATTCAAATTGCCTGCGGTGAAATTGTTACCGCTTGTAAATAGAATTTCTCCGCCATTAGCAGTAATATTTTTAACGTTTATATCGCCCTTGGCAGTAATATCGACTTTACCGGCGGTGACATCTCCCAATAAATTGACTTTTTCTGTGTTTAGTGCTGTCAATTGTTGCGCGTTAATTGTCGAGTTTCCTGTCACATTGCCAGCATTTTCGATCGCAAGATTTCCTAACTTGCTGGTGGCACCCACCGCACCGTTGAAAGTTATGCTGCCGCTACCGGAGGCTAGAGTTAAGTTGCGGACATTAATGCTGTCACTGTCGATCGCACCCAAAGCAATATTTCCCCCTGCCGTACTAAATACCGCATCCTTTGTCAAAACCACAGCATTGCTAATATTAAGGTTGCCGTTATTAGTGGTAATATTACCGCCTAATTTAGTATTTAATCCCGTAATATTAAAACCAGAATTACTGTTAACGTTTCCAATAAATTCTGCATTTGATGCAGTAGCCTTCAAAACAGATAATGGCGTTGTTTCTCCGATATTTCCTTGCACTAACACATTGCCTGTAGCGGCATCTAAGTTCAACAAATGATTACCACCTATCGCACCAATTATCTTAATATCTCCGCCGCCGGTAGTGAGATTAATATCGTTGCCGAGTGTGACAGTGCCGTTGAGATCGATCGGATTTTTATTGGTATTGATGCCATCATTCAAATTAATTGTGGCAGCCTTGAGAGCAATGCTGCTGTTGTCATTGCCGGTAAGAGTGCCATCAAGTGCGATCGTACCCGTTCCCGTTTGAATATTTACTGGATCTAAAAATGTAAGATTAGAGGAAATACTAACATTTGCACTGCTATCCGATCGCCCGATCGCGATCGAGCTAAATCCATTTTGAATCAAATTAAGTTCCGCAGCAGTCAAATCTAAAGCGCTAGTATTGTTATCTGTTCCGCCAACAACAATATTTTGTCCGGCTGTTGCTGGTTGCAGCGTTAGCACGCCCGTACCCGAAACATTCCCCGAAAAATCAATTTCACCTGCCCTTAAAGTCAGCGGGTTACTACCTGCTGACAAACTCGAACCGAAATCAATAGTTGCATCCCCCAGTGTAAAAGTTACAGGAGCGTTTAATGTCACCGGAGCGCTAAAACTAATGTTATCATTAGTTGTTGTAATATTTCCGCTAGCCGCAACTGTTCCACCGCCATTTTGAATAAATTCACCGTCCAAGTTCAGGTTTTTCTCAATATTGAGATTCACCTTATTGGTAATTGTGAGCGTGCCGTCATTGGTGGTTGTTACAGTTCCTTTAAGATTAACATTGTCCGCAGCAATACCGAGATTGCCAGCCACGTCAACTGTATTATTGAAACTAATGTCGCTGCCTGCGAGAATCGGATTATTGGCAACCGTCACAGCATCTGCATAAGTTTGACTGCCGGTTGTAGTGACATTCCCGCCTAAAGATATCTTGCTGTTGGCAGTTAAACTTGTGAGAGGAGTTGTTTCGCCGATCGCACTTTTGAAGGTAAGATTACCGCTAGTCGCCTTCACAGTCAAATTGCTGGTACCATCAACAGTATTATTGAAAGTAATGCTGTCACCTGAAATAATCGGATTGTTGGCAATTGTAACTGCATCTCCATAAGTTTGAGCACCAGTTGTAGTAACATTTCCCTTGACTTGAGTTGTGCCGCCAGCATCTGCAGTCAAACTCGCGGCATTCACTGTTTGATTAAATGCGGTTGTGCCTGTAGAGTTAGCTGTTAAATTGCCGATCGGAGTTACAGCACCAACTGCACCATTGAAGGTAACATTACCAGTACCGCCATTCACAGTTAAATCGCTGCTACCGTCAACAGTTGTATTGAAAGTAATTTGGCTGCCGGAGAGAATCGGATTATTGGCAATTGTAACTGCATCTCCATAAGTTTGAGCGCCAGTTGTAGTGACATTGCCACCTAAAGATATCTTGCTGTTGGCAGTTAAACTTGTGAGAGGAGTTGTTTCGCCGATCGCACCATTGAATGTAAGATCACCGCTAACCGCCTTCACAGTCAAATCACTGCTGCCGTCTACAGTATTATTGAAAGTAATTTCGCTGCCTGCGAGAATGGGATTGTTGGCAATTGTCACTGCATCTCCATAGGTTTGAGCGCCAGTTGTAGTAACATTTCCCTTGACTTGAGTTGTGCCGCCAGCATTGGTGGTGAAACTGGTAGCTTTGACAGCATTAAATGTAGTTGTGCCAGCACTGGTGACGGTGACATTTCCTAATGATCCAGTACCGGGCAATCCATTAGCATCAATGCTATTTATCTCGACTTGATTGGGAGTGGCGATCGCGATATCTCCGGCCGCACCGGAAGTAGAGCTAGAATTAATTACTCCTGAAACTGCAACAACGTCGCCTGTTTGGCCTGTGAGGGTGATTTTGCCGCCATTGCCAGCAGTGGAACTAGAGTTAAGATTACTAGCAGTAATATTGTTAGCACTGAGTGCGATCGGGCCACCATTTCCGGTAGTGGATGTGGTATCAATTGCCCCTGCTGTCGTATCAATATTGCCATTAGTGCTGGTAAGGGCGATCGCCCCTCCGGGACTTCTCATACTACCAACGGTAATATTGCCTGTAGTTTCAATCGAAAAATCGATCGGACTCTTAACATCCAAAGAATTGATTGTTTTCAGGGAACCTAAAGGTACTGTATTTCCAATGGGCCCGTTGACATTAATCACGCCTGTTCCCGTAGTCAAAACTAGGTTGCCATCGCCGTCAACCGTTCCCCCAAAATTAATGTCACCGGCATTATTTAACCCAGTATCGAGGGTGACATTAGAACCCGTAGCGAGAGAGACTTTGCCACCAAAGTCAATCTTCTGTTCGTTGGTGACAATGGTGAGAATATTTTTGTTTAAGTTAGTCGTTAGAGCATTAAAAGTAATTGAAGCGTTGTTTACACCTGTAATGTTTCCATCGACTGCAATTGTGCCAGCTTGCATTGTGACGGGGAAATTAAAAGTAACACCAGCAGGGTCAATTGCGATATTCCCCGTCCCATCCGTGCGCCCGATAATCATTTGGGAAAACCCATTTAAAACCGGAGGCGCGAGTTCAGCACTGCTGAGATTCAAACGATCGTCCGCAGTATTACCACCCACAGTAATATCTAAACTGGGAGTAAGCGGCTGCAACTGGATAATCCCAGTACCTTTAATTTGAGTTATTGATGACAATGAAATGTCATCGCCCGTCAAAGTGACATTGCCGCCTAAAGTCGCCTCAATCACACCTGGGGTGAGTCTAATGGAATTATCGGAGTTGTTAGCCTTTCCCGTGAGACTAATATTACCCGTTCCCGTAGCTTGTATTGTGCTCGGTGCCATGGTAGTAAGAATCGGGGGCATATCAATCCCGTAGGTGTTCAATCCAGTCCCTAAACTCGTACCGGTTAAAACAATATCTCCATTCTCCGATTTTACCGTGCCCTCGAAGAGCCTGATCCCGGAATTACCGCTCGCGACTGTAGTGCTGATGCCTGCACTGCTCGTCCCCGTCAACGTCACCTTTCCCAAGCCTGCGGTTTGGATTGTAGCATCATTTAATATCTCTATACCGTGGTTGGAAGACCCAGTCCCACCACCTGTACCCGTCAGACTGACATTTCCAGAAAGCGCTTTCACTGTAGCGTTCTCAACGAATATCCCTCGATTGTCACGAGTCCCATTACCGCCAACACCGATCAGAGTCACAGTCCCATTCTCCGCCGTTGACTCCACTGTAGCGTTGTTGAGATTAACGCCTGTATTTTCGATTCCTGTCCCCGCACCTGTTCCAGTCAGGCTGACACTTCCCCCGGCCCGCACTGTACTGCCGTCAATAGATATCCCTTGATTACCATCTGTCCCGTTGCCGCCAGTACCGTTGAAAGTAATATTGCCGCTGTCAGTAGTTTGTAATGTGGTAGCACCCGAAATAGAAATACCGACATTGTTTCCCCCTGTCGATTTTCTTCCCGTACCATTCAGGTCAATTTTTCCACTTCCGGCATTAATTTTGCTGTTCTGGACATTGATTCCCGGCCCGAACACAAGAGTCCCCTGACCCTTACCCAGGAAATTACCACCATTAGTAGCGATCGTCGAACCTACGATACTGAGAGCACCACCGTTTAGATTATCACTATCAGCATTCAGAGTAATAGTGCCTCCCTGAGTGGTGATAGTGGTATTATTAAGATTAATATTATTATTAGCATTCAGAGTCAGCGAATTATTATTAGTCCAAGCGATCGGTGCGTCAACGTTAATATTGCCTTGCTCCGTATTACCTGACGCCGTAGAAATAGTAACATTTCCCAAATTTAGCTGTGCTTGCAGCCTCCCATTATTAATCACAGAAGGAGGGCCGGAGTCAACAAATCCTGGCCCCGCAGGAACATTATTCGGACCTTCGACAATAGTAATATTAGTAGGATCTAACAATAAGGTACCAGCAATCCCAAAGGTCGATCGCAAATCAACTAATCCTTGAAAATCCAGCCATTGCTTTCCAGACACTTCCGCAAAGCCCCCATTCCCAGAAACCAAGCCACCTCTGGCCGTAATATTGCCATTAAAGCGAGTATTTTCATCAGCCCAAACTATAACTCGCCCGCCATTCCCATTACTAACAGCATCAGCATTAATCGTCGAATCGCTGCTAACAAAAGTCCGCGAAGCATTGGGCACAGTCCCCAAACCCTGATAATCTCCGCCAATCAGTACATTACCGCCGCCGTTAATCCCAGAAGCATCGATATTGCCTGCAATAACACCTACTTTGTCGCCTAAAATATTTACAGTACCGCCAGTGTTGCCAGAGACATTGAGAGTGCCGGATGCGATCGCAGTTCCCGCAGTTACCGGCACAGCAGCATTCCCCGTTAACACAACTTCCCCATTGGGATTTACCGTCAAACCCGTCGCCTGTGCCACACCTTGTCCAGTCAGCAACTCCGGCAAAGATAATACTGGCTGCGTCCAATTGTTTGGCAGCGAAGTGTGATTTGCTGTCGGCTGAATATCCAAGCTCAATAAATTTCCAGCTTGACTAATCCGCACCAAATTGTTACCCGGTACGGCGCTGATGATAATATTGCCGCTAGGCGCATTTACCTGACCAGTATTGACAACCGTACCGCCGATCAAACTTAAACTTTGACCTGGTGTCACCGTCAGATTGCCTGCATTAATTATGCTTCCCCCTGGCAAATTTGTAAACGCAAAACTATTCGGTGTCCCGATTAATGTTGCCCAATTGTTATTGCCGATCGCACTAAACCACTGATTTTCCCCAAAACCAATCCCTGTCGCCGTAGTAGCATTAAAAGATCCAGGCACGTTGAGAATGGCATTCGGCCCGAAAATCATGCCAGCAGGATTCATCAAAAATAAATTGGAATTCCCGCCCGTAACTTGAATTAAGCCATTTATTAAAGAAGGATTACCCCCAGTAATCCTTCCCAAAATATTTTGAATATTGGGATTGGTCAAAAAGTTAGCCGTTTCAGCCTCGCTGAGGCCAAACTGAGTAAAACTGTGAAAAAGATTAGCCCCATCTCCGCTGAAAGACCCCCCGGAAATGTCGTAGCGGTTGCCGTTGGGAGTAACAACTGTGTTAGTGCCATCTGGTGCGGGGGCGATGGGTTGCGCCTTGGCCGAACCCGCCGCAGCACTCAGCCAGCTAACAATGAATAACCATCCGAGGAAATGTAGTTTGTTGGGTGTCATTGTGTTTAAAGATGGTGCTTAAAGTGCGATCGTATTTATTTCTCCTATTTTTACTCCTAAAAAAATCTCATGTCAATAGGAGCATCCTATTTTGGGCGATCGAATAATTAGGACTAAAAAAGGAAATCTACAGCCTATTCGGTCGTTTATGAAGTACAGTAGAAACCTTAATTGCGTGCTGTTAATCCTCCGGGTGCGGAGCTACGATATCTTGGATATACAGCACTTTCCAGGTAAGTGAAGTACAGAGAAACCTGGTTTCTTGAATAAAACCGGTTTCTGGCGAGAAATCCAGAAGAAACCCGGTTTCTGGGGTGTACTTTATCAACCTGGAATCCGCTGTAACTTACAGATTGACTGGTGTATCCGCACCGATGCTTGCCATCAGATTATGTGTACCACATATACATGGAATATGCTGTATGTTTTCAATTAGGAATGAGAATTAAATAACTTCCACTCTTGAAAGTGGGATGGGCGTCCCGCCCGTCCAAAAAGAATGGGCGGGACGCCCATCCCACCATAACAATTAAAATTGTAAGTTATTTAATTCTCGATCCTTAGTATGATTTACATATTTTTTTTTACTAGGAATCATGCGAGGTAAATCAAACTTGGTTTCTTTTTTTGACTTTCACTGCTTCCTTACCACAATTACCTTAAACAACCGGGTTAATTTGTTCGGGACTGTGGCGGAAAATATGGCACATAACGCGAGGTTTAGGGGTTTAAAAAACTCGCGATTTTAGTCAAAACTACGTAAGTATCGCTCGCCTGTTATACATCTTGCTTAAAGTAGCAAAAAACTCGCTCAAATCCCTACTCGCCGGCGCTCCCGCTTCTTTCTGCATCGGGCGAGCAGCTTGCAGCCCGCTTTCAGGAGCAACTAACCGAACAGCCGACTTTCTCTCAAAAACTTTATATTTTAGGGATGAACTTTACCAAAACTTCATAAAGCTCGACTAAAATTTTTATGTATTTTTGATGAAAGCCAATATAGGCAAGTCTTGCACTCAACTTTAGACAGTTACCGAAACCAAGTAAATGTAGTAGCTTGGAAGTCTAGGCCGGATGAAAATCTTGCTGTTACAGATTAAACTGTGCCAATCTAGTGTCAGTGAAAACTCTTAGAAGAAGCACTCATTTACTGCAAAACACCCTTAAGTGAGATATGTATGTATATTCACTGGTGTGGAGCCTCTTCTTCAGGTTTGACGATCGTCCTAAATATCGCAGGCTCGCGATCGTCTATTCGCGTCACGGCAACATGGCATTTAGGGCATTTTGGGCCTAACTACCTAACAATACAGGAGGAATCAGGGTTATGACTACCTTAACGCTAGTCAAAAAAACATCTTTTACAGTCGCCAGCTTGGCAACCACAATGTTGCTCAGCATCTGCCTGCCCGTCCGAGCTTTCATGTTTGGCACCGACGGCATCCAGTTCGATCGAGATACCAATGTAGAGTTCACATTCCTAGAATCTCACAACTCTTACCAGTCCAGCTTGTGGGTAGCAGCTTTGGCTGCTGAGCCAGAAAACAATGGCTACACAAACATCGCCAGACTGTTTTACGAGACTAAACCCTCAGATAACGGCTCTGCCAACAACTGGAAAGGAACCTTCGGGAACGCAGTCACCTCCGAAAACGGCTCCATCACCCAAAACTTCAGATTTTTGAAGGATCAAATTTATGCCCTGCTGCTGTGGAGCGACACCGGCACCGGCAGACCTTTCGAGCAATACGTCTCGTCAAGCACCTTCATGAACAGCTCCCAATGGCGGGCCGCTGGCACCCAGTTCCGAAGAGATGAATGTCTGGTGGCGGGATGTCAGCTTGCTGTGTTTGGTAAATTTAGCCTCGACCCCAACTCCAGCGGCTCCTTTGCAAACATCAACGGCGGTAAAGGCCCAGAGCAATTTTCATCCCTCACAATGGCCGAACTGGCTAATGGCACAAAAATCTCCTTCGACGATGCCGAACCAGGAACCAAGCTAGACTTCAACGAATTCACCGTGTCCGCTGAGTTAGCCCCCCAACCAGTCCCCCAACCAGTCCCCCAACCAGTCCCAGAACCAGCCCCCGAACCAGTCCCCGAACCAGTCACAGTATTCGGGACTATCCTGGGGATCGGGGCTTTGGCTGCGGCTCGCAGGAAAAAAAAGCGAGGGCAGTAACCATAAAAATGACTCTTAACCAGACCCATACAAATCTAAATAGTGCGTCTGTTCAGTGGTAATCTGAGGAATAGCATTTCTAAATGTTAAGACTTTTTCCATAACGGGAAAAATAGCATCCTAACAAAGGCACTATTCATGGTATCCACCGCAGAAAAAACGAACGTAGGCTACATCACCCAAATCATTGGGCCGGTTGTAGACGTAAAATTCCCAGGCGGCAAACTGCCCCAAATCTATAACGCTCTCACGATTTCCGGCAAAAACGAAGCAGGTCAAGACGTTGCCGTTACCTGCGAAGTTCAACAACTGCTCGGAGACAGCCAAGTGCGTGCAGTTTCCATGAGTACCACCGACGGCTTGGTGCGTGGCATGGAAGTAGTAGATACCGGGGAAGCAATCCAAGTTCCAGTCGGCATCCCAACTCTCGGCCGGATTTTTAACGTCATCGGTCAACCCGTAGACAACCTAGGCCCGGTCAATACTTCCGAAAGTATGCCCATCCACCGCAACCCGCCGGCTTTTACCGAACTGGAAACCAAGCCTTCGGTGTTTGAAACAGGGATCAAGGTGATTGACCTGCTGGCCCCCTACCGTCGCGGCGGCAAAATCGGTTTGTTCGGCGGCGCAGGCGTCGGCAAAACCGTGATTATGATGGAACTCGTGAACAACATCGCCAAGGCTCACGGCGGCGTGTCCGTGTTCGGTGGTGTGGGCGAGCGCACCCGCGAAGGCAATGACCTCTACAAAGAAATGATCGAGTCGGGGGTTATTGACGAAGAAGACCGCAGCAAGTCAAAAATTGCTCTGGTTTACGGTCAAATGAACGAGCCGCCTGGTGCTCGGATGCGCGTGGGCCTGTCGGCTCTGGCGATGGCCGAATACTTCCGTGATGTCAGCAAGCAAGACGTGCTGCTGTTCATTGACAATATCTTCCGGTTCGTGCAAGCGGGTTCTGAGGTATCGGCTCTGTTGGGTCGGATGCCTTCGGCTGTGGGATATCAGCCGACTCTCGGTACAGACATGGGCGACTTGCAAGAACGGATTACCTCGACTACCGAAGGTTCGATTACTTCGGTTCAAGCTGTGTACGTACCTGCGGATGACTTGACTGACCCCGCACCGGCTACGACTTTTGCTCACTTGGACGCTACAACTGTGTTGTCTCGCGGTTTGGCTGCGAAGGGGATTTATCCTGCGGTTGACCCGCTGGATTCTACGTCTACGATGTTGCAAGTTAGCGTTGTCGGCGAAGAACACTATGGTGTTGCTCGTCAGGTGCAGTCTACTCTGCAACGCTATAAGGAATTGCAAGACATTATTGCAATTTTGGGCTTGGATGAGCTGTCGGAAGATGACCGCTTGACGGTTTCTCGCGCTCGCAAAATTGAACGGTTCTTGTCTCAACCGTTCTTTGTAGCAGAAGTGTTCACCGGTTCCCCCGGCAAGTACGTCAAGTTGGCAGACACCATTAAGGGCTTCCAAATGATTTTGGCTGGCGAACTTGACGAATTACCGGAACAAGCTTTCTATTTGGTGGGCGATATCAACGAGGCGATCGCCAAAGCTGAAAAAATGAAAGCTGACGCCAAGTAATTTTAGTCATGAGTCAGTAGTCAGTAGTCATGAGTCATGAGTCAGTAGTTATTAGTTATTTGTTATTAGTTATTGGTTATTGGTAACAACTGACAACTGACAACTGACAACTGACAACTGATAACTGACAACTGACAACTGACAACTGACAACTGACAACTGACAACCGACAACTGACAATTTATGACATTAACTGTGCGCGTAGTGGCCCCAGACAAAACTGTTTGGGATTCTAATGCTGAAGAAGTAATTCTGCCGAGCACCACAGGCCAACTGGGTATCTTGAGCGGTCACGCTCCCATGTTGACAGCTTTGGATACCGGAGTGATGCGCGTCCGTCCCGGCAAGGAATGGGTGTCTATTGCTCTGATGGGTGGCTTTGCAGAAATCCAAGAAAACAAAGTTACTATTCTTGTCAACGGCGCTGAAAAAGGCGAAACCATTGATAAAGAAGCTGCTCGTACTGCTTACACCGAAGCAGAAGCTCGTTTGCAAAAGGCTACTACCGGCACTTTGCAAGAGCAAATTCAAGCCAAGCAAGCAATCAAGCGCGCGAGAGCTCGTTTCCAAGCTGCCGGCGGCACGCTCTAGCTCTAATGGTAAGGACATAGTGCTTTTGTAGTAGGGACACAACATTGTTGTGTCCCTGCTGTTTTTCTGGCGTTGTGTCCCTAATGCGAGAGCTAAACTCCCGCCTCGGACAATAGAGATTGCATTGTTTCCCAAGATAACCCCTGCTGAAGATAGCGGGGGTTATTTGGATTGTAGGGGCTCTCCACGCGATCGATACTGACAATTTTTGCTTCCTCCGGCAAAACAGGAACCTCTGGATCGCTCGCGGTCGATCGCGTCAGGGAGCTAGAAAAGCCTTTAAAAATAGCAATTTCATCGAATTCGCCGTCTATTTCGGCCTTGACGATTAAAACTTCGTGCGATCGTTTTACCGTGTATTGTTCCAAGCGACGAGCAATAGAGTCAGCCATAGCAAATATCACTTTCCTGAAATCTGCTATAATATACAGCACTTTCCAGGTAAGTGAAGTACAGAGAAACCGGGTTTCTTGAATAAAACCGGTTTCTGGCGAGAAATCCAGAAGAAACCCGGTTTCTGGGGTGTACTTTATAAACCTGGAATCCGCTGTAGCTTAATTTTGTGGCTAATTTCAGGGGCAGCGATCCAATATTTTATTCTTAATTAAACCTTTTTTAACAGCCGGAAGTAAGCGCACATAATATAAATTGTGTAAAAAAAAGTTGCAATATTTTCCGTCGGCACAACCTACTTGTTAAATATTTTACAGCATATTTTATGTACATTTAGTACGGATAAACCGGGTTTCGAGCGACAGAATCAGTTAAGATGCGAGAACTGTAAATAAACCCCGTGAGAGCGGGGTATAATTCATAAACCTGGAATATTCTGTATGATGCAGAAACAGAACAAAGCATTCAACTAAAACAGGCAACTGCTGCTGAATTTCAAAAATGTCTGGAGCTTTATTTCGAGAAAAATTTTACTTAGACGCAAAAATTGTTCAATAAGATTTGCGAAAGAAAGCCTCAAGATAAGTTAGCAGCAATTTACTCTCAGCGCTCTCTAAAGAATGGAATGTCTGGAGTGCCACAAGGATAGTCGGGGATAGAAGCTTTGGATGAAAAGTAGTGATACAGATATATTGTATGTGAACATCGGTAGGGACAGGGAAATGCCTTGTCCGGCGCGGGGACGAGCACACGGAAATGCCGTGTCTCTACGGTTCGCTTTGACTTTTAATAATTTGGTATAAGATGAAAGATTGTAGAACCGATATCGCGTCTTCCTTGTGTAAGTTGTGTTTAAGTACAAAATGGTTTATAATACTTACCAGCGGTAAGAACTAGCTCCAAGTATTAACTGGGTTTTTCAACCTAAACTAATGTTATGTCCACTCTTTCTCTCAAGCACTTAGTGGCAAAACTTTCAAGAAAAGCAACGCTGCAAACTGTACTCATAGTTCCCTTTGTCTTGCAAGTATTTGCAGCGGTGGGTATTGTGGGATATTTATCATTTAGGAACTCTCAAAGAGCAGTGAATGACCTTGCGGCTCAATTGATGGGGGAGGTAAGCAATCGCATTGAGCAAAATTTGAGAACTTATCTGCAAACTCCGCACCAAATCAATCAAAGCAAGCTGGATGCGGTGAAACTGGGTTTTGTAAACATGAAAGACTTGTCAGCTTGGGAAAAGTATCTGTGGCGACAAGTGCAATTATATCCTTATATCAATTTTACGTCGATCGCTAATCAAGATGGAGAATATCGCACTGGCGAAAAGATGTCTAATGGCACTTTATTGATTAACGCATCGGGGCCTTCTACAAATTTTAATTTTTATTCTTACAATACTAATGATACGGGCGATCGCACGACAGTAGCCGCCTCCGTTAAAAAATTCGACATCCGACAGCACCCTTCCTACGCCTATGCGGCTCTAGAAGCCAAACCAACTTGGAGTTCAGTTTATATATCCTTCCTAGAACCCACCTTACTCCTCAGCGCGCTGCAACCAGTTTACAACAGCCAGAAACAGCTAGAAGGAGTATTAATTGCTGCTTTGCGTCTCGACAGTATCGGTCAATTTTTAAACAGCCTCAAAATAGGTAAATCTGGTCAAACTTTTATTATCGAAAGAAACGGCACGCTGCTGGCAACTTCCACAGCCGAAAAACCTTTCCGCACCCAAAACGGTCAAAAAGAACTGTTTAAAGTTACAGAAAGCAGCGACGCAGTAACGCAAACTACAGCTAAATATTTAGAAAGTCACTTTCAAAACTTGCACCAAATTACAAAATCGCAGCAAATAAATGTTGAAATCAACGGCCAGCAGAAATTTTTAAAAGTCCTGCCATTTCAAGACGACAAGGGTTTAGATTTGCTGATTGTCGTTGTCGTTCCCGAAGCCGACTTTATGGAACAAATTCATGCGGGCAACCGAACTACAGTGTTGCTATGTCTGGCAGCTTTGGGCATGGCAAGTGTGTTAGGAATTCTCACTTCTCGCTGGATTATCAAACCTCTTATAAAATTAAAAAATGCAGCAATAGCTTTATCTGAAGGACAATTTGACCAAACTGTCAAGCTCGATCGCTCCGACGAATTGGGCGTACTTGCCGCTGCTTTTAACAGCATGGCACAACAACTGCAAGCATCTTTTACTGCCTTAGAAACTAAAAATACCGAATTGCAGCGACTCGACAAACTGAAAGACGAATTTTTAGCCAATACTTCCCACGAACTCCGCACTCCGCTCAACGGCATTATTGGTATTGCAGAATCTTTAATAGACGGTGCTACCGGACAACTGCCAGAACCAACAAATTTTAACTTAGCTTTAATTTCATCATCGGGCAAAAGATTGTCTTCTTTAATTAACGATCTTCTGGACTTTTCTCAGCTAAAACACAAAACGATAGAACTGCAAATTAAGTCCGTCGGTATTCGAGAAATAGTCTCTGTAATTCTCACTTTGTCTCAGCCATTAGTAGGCAAAAAAAACTTGCAGTTGATTAACTCAGTCGCTCCTGAATTGCCGCCAATAGCAGCCGACGAGAATCGCTTGCAGCAAATACTTTACAACTTAATCGGCAATGCGATTAAATTTACCGAAAGCGGCCGAGTTGAAATTTCAGCAGAATTGGTAACGGGCAACGCACAATCACTGCCTAATTCCCAATTAGCGATTAGTGTATCTGACACCGGTATTGGCATCCCCGAAGATAAATTAGAACGAATTTTTGAATCCTTTGAACAAGCTGACGGTTCCACTGCTAGAGAATATGGCGGCACGGGTTTAGGGTTAACTGTTGCCAAGCAATTAGTGGAATTGCACGGAGGTAAAATTTCGGTATCTTCAACTGTAGGCGTCGGTTCCCAGTTCACCTTTACTTTGCCCGTATCTGAGAGTCAACCGGAATTTAGCAGCATACAGCCGCGTTTAACCGAGGGTTCTCCCATTTTTATCACTCCTGAACTAGCCCGCCAATCCTCTATAATAAATTCTCAGGTATCAGACAATAGCGAGTCGCTAGAAAGTGAAAAATTAAAAATTTTGGTAGTTGATGATGAGCCGATTAATATTCATGTCATCATCAACAGTCTTTCTCTAGCCAACTACGAAATTACTCAAGCGAGCAACGGCTTAGAAGCTTTAAATCTGATTGAATCAGGATTTAAGCCGGACTTAATTTTACTCGATGTAATGATGCCGCAGATGACGGGTTATGAAGTATGTCGAGAAGTCCGCAAAAAATACTCGCCTTTAGAAATGCCGATTCTGATGCTGACGGCAAAAAATCTAACTACTGACTTGGTAGAAGCTTTTAACTTAGAAGCCAATGATTATGTAACTAAACCTTTTATAAAAAAGGAATTGTTGGCGAGAATTAATACGCAAATTCGCCTAGCAAAACTGAATGCAGCCTACGGCAGGTTTGTGCCGCACGATTTTCTAAACTTGCTGGAAAAGCCGAGTATTATTGAAGTAAAATTAGGCGAACATCAGGAAAGAGATATGACAGTGCTGTTTGCTGATATTCGCTCGTTTACTGCGCTTTCCGAAAATATGACACCGGATGAAAATTTTACATTTATTAATACTTACTTGGGAAGGGTTAGCCCTGCAATTAGGAAAAATAACGGGTTTATTGACAAATACATTGGGGATGCAGTCATGGCACTGTTTCCTACATCCCCTGAAGATGGTGTGCGAGCAGCAATTGATATGCAGAAAGAAGTAAATCTCTATAACCAGCAGCGAGAAAAAAATGGCTTGTTTCCGATCGCGATCGGCGTCGGTTTGCACGCGGGCAATTTGATGTTGGGTACCATCGGCGAACGAGAACGGATGGAAAGTACGGTGATTGCTGATGCGGTGAATCTCGCGTCTCGTTTGGAAGGATTGACTAAGGTTTACGGCGCGGGCATTCTAGTTAGCGGTGCAATTATCGATCGCCTAGACGATCCAGAAAAATATAAGTACAGATTTGTCGATCGAGTAACGGTGAAAGGAAAGACAAATGCTGTGTCGGTGTTTGAAATTTACGATACAGAAACAGAGGAAAGCATTGTACTCAAGCAGCAAACGGCGGAGGTTTTTCAAGAAGCCCTCAATTTTTACTACGAGCAAAAATTTGTTGCCGCCCAAAAAGTATTTCAGAATATTTTACAAATCAATCCAGACGATCGGGTAGCAATGCTGTATTTCAAACGCTCTCGCAAGTATCGAATGTACGGTGCCCCGGAGGGGTGGTGTGGGGTGGAAACTTCGACAGAAAAATAGGGCGCACACTGCACGCCCTACTCTGTTTAACACATGGTTGCACAAACTTTAAAATATAGTTGTACAAACACCCAATTTATTCCAAGTTTTAGGGCCGACAATGCCATCAGCAACGATTTGTTGTTGGTTTTGAAAATTGATAACGGCTTGTTGGGTTTTCGGGCCGAATCCTCCATCAGTATTTAAAGAAAATCCCTTGGTGTTCAAGAGTCGCTGAAGGTAGCGAACGTCCTCATTTTGGGTGACACCATCGTTGCGTTTTAGTATGGGAAAATAACGGCAGGAAGGTAATTCAGTACGAATTGCGTTTGTGGTTTGCATGGTTTGATTCTCCATTGGTTGTTTGCAAGTTGTTTAAAAGTAGAGAAGTGGGGAAAAGATGTTAGTTAATAGTCCTGGATGCACTTTTAACGGGCATAAACGAGGTTTCGGCTTCGCTCAACCACCAGGTTTTTTAGCGTTTCTGGGGGCGAAAAAGAAGTATTGCAGTGAAACAACCCAGTTTCTTGCTACCCGTGCGCCTAGGATTAGTTAACTTGGATTTAACATCCGGGTTCACCTGTATAACAAGCGCCTAATAGACTCCAAGTTTGAGGGCCAACAATGCCATCAACAGCAATCTGATTTTCCTTTTGAAATCTGATGACTGCTTCTTCGGTTTTTGGGCCGAAGAATCCATCAGTTGCGACGGGATATCCGTTTTCAACTAAGGATTGT
Source organism: Microcoleus sp. AT8-A3 (assembly GCF_036705675.1). Lineage (NCBI taxonomy): Bacteria > Bacillati > Cyanobacteriota > Cyanophyceae > Oscillatoriales > Microcoleaceae > Microcoleus > Microcoleus sp. AT8-A3. The sequence goes on along the minus strand of NZ_JAUBVD010000008.1, from coordinate 148,380 downwards.
TGGAGATAGCGCACGTTTTGATTGGCAGTGGTACTATTATTTCGTTGCAGTGTGGGCAGTGAAGAGCAAAGAGGCAATTGAGCGTAAATTGAATTTGTGGTTTGCATGGTTTGATTGGGGATTAGTGGTTTGCAAGTTGTTTGAACTTGCTATTCCCCAGTTGTAGCTGTGGGGGGAAGTGCTTTAACAGTCGCTTTTTATAGTGACGCTTATTTGGGGTAGCTCAAATGAGTGACAGCCCGCTATCAAATCCGTTTTGTATAAAATAATTGTCAAAGGTAAACAGCAGCGAATTTCCATTTTTTATCAACTTTTAGCATCTTTGCCGGAAGCCCCACACCATACCTGTAGGGCTGTTGGTGTTGGGATGGATAGGCAGATTGACGTAGGGAAAGCGAGGCAATCAATCCTGTCACGGTGTAATCGCTCTACTCTTATATAAGCTGAGTAATGGTCTTTTCTATAGAGGAGGCAAAAATACTGTATTTAAAGCTAGTTAACCATGGGATCGAAAAGGGCGATCGAGAAAATTGGTTTGGGGTTGCGACTTTAACTTAGAAGTGATATCGTAGTATCGGTAGATAGTAGACTTCCGGCTGTCAAACAACTTGAGAATTGAATCAATAACAATTTCTGTAACTATCGGGTTAAAGTCGGAAATAAACTCGTCGGCGTTGAGATTTTCTCTAAAAAATTCCTTAGCTCGATCGCACTGATAGCGCATTTCGTCAAAGCCAACAATTTTTACCACAAACGTTGTCAGGGGCGAACTCTCCAAATCGGTATTAGAAGTGCTTTTAGCCCGCCCATTTTCTAATAAATTCAATACTTCCGCTTCTAAACTAATTTTAGGTTTATAAGGTTTCTCTATTTCTGGAAAAAAGCTTTCCAGGCGCACGCAGTTAGGAACTTGAGCCGGAATTCCTCCCATCATCATCGCCAGAGAAACCTCAATCCCCAAATCCGAAGAAAGAGCTTCTAGCAGGGCTAGGGCAGCCAGTTTGCACCCCAAATAAAGCTTCGCAATTTCGAGATTGTACTTAGCAGTAGTTTCCCAGCGCTGATAGGTGCGATCGTCTGGATATCCCTCAAACTGTCGGAAAATTATTTCTGGCTTGAGATAATTCAGAAAACCTTCCATCTTCACCAAAGCAACTCGGTAGTCGCGAACCGTGTAAAAACCCCAGCATATGAGATTGTGATTGGTTTCCGGCAGTAAATTCCAGGTATTTGCCAAAAAATGGGCTGAACTATGGTGAGCAAAACTCATCACATCCCGGTTAGAGATTCGCACAGCTTTTTTGACCGTTTCCCGCATTTCCTCGTCCGTTAAACTGAGGTTAAACAGGCTATTTATTGCTTGCAAGCGCTCATAAAGACGCTGGCTTACCGTTACTCCCGCATCGGCGGCACGAAACGGAATTGTTGCTTCAATGCAGCCGGCAATTTGAAGCAATTGCTCGCGTTTGAGAAATGGTTCTAGAGCTTTTGCTGCTACGACAGCGCTGAGAAATTCGTTTTGTCCAGCCAAAGGATTGAGGACTTCGCCCGGTACAAAATTGAATACCAGCATTACCATCTCGAAGGTAGCATCCGCAGGCAGTTCAGATTTATCCCGAATTTGTAGGTGTTGGTTAACCTCTTTTGCAACAGGAGTGATGTAGTAGCTGACGTTAAAGTTAATGCTGCGATCGACTTGTAGGTAGACGGTATCGTGAAATAAAGCTGCCAAAACCTCGATCGCATCTTCATCTCCCCCCACCTCAAAAATATGTTCGGGAGTGTGAAAAAACCGCCATGGCCCCATCATCGGCTGAACAATCAGTTCGGCAATCCGAGCGAGTTCACTTGGTTCGACTTTTGCTTCCAGGCGATCGATCGCCCAAATCAGCCTGTCTAAGCACTGTAAGTAGGCTTGTTTGCTATCCATCACAGTCTTTCCCAATAACATTACTGTCAGTCGATTTTAGATTTTAGATTTTAGATTTTCTCGACAGATGAATCTGGAAGCTGGAACCTTAGTCTAAAATTGTTAGATATCCACGACTGGAGTCCACGGCTTGTATCCGTTTTTGGGCGGGTCACGTCAGCCACCCGGCTGTTAGTTTGATTTTATCCTAGATGCGCCCCGGCTGTTTTTATTTGGGATTTATGAGATTTTGGTGGAATAATTTAGCTGCAATTTAGGAAGGAAATACTAACTAAAACTCAACTTAATTTCCGGTAGCTGACCTCCCCTGTTTTCCTAGTCTAATCAGCACAAAGTATGACAAGTAAATTACATAGATAGCTAAACCAATCATCCCCAACAATCCCAAAAATTGAGGGGTTGTATTAGGGTGAAACATTTGTTTGTAGAGCCAAGGTGGGTCTAACCAAATGCGGCAAAAAGGTTCGTCAATTACCTCAATTTGCGATTTAAAAGCACAGCTTAAGAAGGGAAGTTGAGCTAGAGCGCCCAAACCGCTGTAAACAGTAATCGCCCACCGCCAAGCTGTAAAAGCCAGTTTCAGGGGCGACTGCGGTCGATCGGCAATTTCTTCGTTTAAATCCTCCCAAAACCACAGACTAGCAGGAATTAATGCCCTCCCAATCACCGACGATACAAAGCTCACAGGCAGCGCAGCCATCATCAGGTAAAGTGTAATTGCCAGCAAACTCGCCACCCGCCAATAAATAATCGACAAACGGACGATCGCCTCAGCTTTTGCCACAACAGCCCAAATCAGCACTACCAGCGGGATCGAAATTGTTAATAACACAGACAACCGGTAATCCATCCACACTAGCGGTTGAAACCAAGGCCCGGTGGCTGCCAATAAAAGACTCAACATCTTTGGGAAAATATACTCACTTATTTGTCACAAATTTTACTACAAAAATGCTAAAAAATCAGCAACCAGAACACGGTCTTAATGTTTTAGTTACTGCTACATTTTCTAAGGTACTTGGCGCGCTTTGAAAGGTACTTGAGACACGATAGACGGCAATACGCTTGAGTTAAAACTGTTTATTCTTGAGATATCTCCTTCCCATCCTCGCCCCTTTTGGGGGACGCAAGAGCAAATTCTTGTCCCCCTTGGGGGGCGAGGGGGAAGCTGGCGGATTTGAACCGTATTGGGATAGAGGGCAAATCTCACCATTATTTCAAGGCTCAACCCCTAAAATAAAATTCTCCCGCGCCAAAAGTTAGATTTCGGCGCGGGAGGTTCGGCATAGAGCTAAATGGCTCGTTTATTCCTCGTAGATGCGGCACTCAGCAGCGTCAGGATTGTCGTCGCAAAATTTTTCAAAAGAATTCTTAGGTTTGACTTGCTTTTGGTGGGAAGCTTCTGCTTGCAGTTCTTCAACTGCGTCCCACGCCGCCGCGCATTCCCCGGAAGTTGCGCCCTTGGTGTCACAGACGGTACGAGCGCTTTCTAGTTCTTCTTCAATTTTCTCTTGGATGTTGACGGAGGGTGTTGTTGTCATAAAACTTGTTGGTAGGAAAGTGTAGGAGAATATGGTTGTCCCCGACCTATTTCTAGGTAATGTTAGCACGCGCCTTTGTTTAGTGAGCTTGTTCGGCTAACGGCACGTCCTTAACCCAAATAAAGATGTTTAACCGTTAACGACAGAGCAAGGGACTAGCTAAGCAGCCGCTTGGTGTCATAACTCAAAAAACGTAGACTTCTAAAGTCTACGGCGGGTCAACTGTGGTTTAAGTCTTATGCTCGAAGCGAGCGTGTCTTTAGACCTGGATCGTTGACCTTATTAAGTAAGAAAGGTTTTCTTTTTGGATGTTAGTTTGGGTGGGATTTGCTGTTTCGGTCTGGCGACCCCAGCTAATAATAGCTTGAGATGCGCTGCTGTTGCAGCAGCCGAGAGAGAAACCATCCATAACTGCGATCGCAGTAGCCGTCTCTACTTCCTGCTTTACTCTACCCCGTCGGCGGGGGAAGAGTCCACAGGCATCAATGTAGGTCAAGCTGACCTTACTTTTGATGAAAACATTACACGAGGTTGGTGTGTCAAACTGTATTGAGCTTTATCTTTTAAGATTTAGCTGAATACGGCATTTAACGCTAAACAGATTAATGGGGTACTCATGTTAACTTATGTTAACACAAGAACGGCAATCGATGGGTAATCGCTCGCCCAAGAATACCGTCCCCCCAGCGGCCAGTTCCGGTTAGCCTAATGTATAGAGATAGTTTTATAGAGAAGTTTGCCTTATGTACACCCAAAACCAAATGCAATGGGTCAGCGCTTTATCAACCCGTCCCTCTTTGGAATCCGCCCTCAAAGAAGTTATAGAACAAGCCGATCGCGACCTAGAAGGCCAGGCCGATTTAGCACTGATATTTATCTCGTCTGCCTTTGCCAGCGAGTATTCTCGGCTGATGCCTTTACTCCGAGAAATGCTGCCAGTACCCGCGATCCTGGGATGTGGCGGGGGAGGAGTCATCGGCACGAACCGGGGGGGCCTCACCGAAGAAGTCGAGGGATCTCCCGCAGTCAGCCTCAGTCTGGCGCGCTTGCCGGGAGTGAATGTCAGAACTTTTCATGTCGGTTCAGAAGAACTGCCCGACTTAGACAGTCCCCCGGATACTTGGGTGGATCTCTTGGGCGTGCCGGCCCAGGAAGAACCGCAGTTCATCATCTTGGCTGACCCCTTTTCCGCAAAAATTAACGATTTGCTCCAAGGGCTAGATTATGCCTATCCGGGCGCGGCGAAGGTAGGGGGACTAGCCGGGGGGGACGGTGCGGGCAGGGGCGCGGCGCTGTTTTGCGACTATCAGCTTCACCGAGAAGGGACGGTTGGGGTAGCTTTGAGCGGCAATATAGTTTTGGAAACGATCGTCGCTCAAGGCTGCAGGCCGATCGGGCATCCTTATCGGGTGACGGAAGGAGATCGCAATATTTTGCTGAAACTCGAAGAACAAACCGATGATATCGGCAGCGGGGGCATCGAGCGATCGCCCTTAGAGGCTTTGCGAGAGTTAGTTCAAACTTTGAGCGAAGAAGACCGAGAATTAGCCCAGCACTCGTTATTTGTAGGCTTAGTCAGCGATGAATTCAAGCTGAAATTAGAGCCGGGAGATTTTTTAATCCGCAATCTGTTGGGAGTAGATCCGAAAGTGGGGGCAATTGCGATCGGCGATCGCGTCCGTCCCGGACAGCGCATCCAATTTCACCTGCGGGACGCGCGCACCTCCGCAGAAGACCTAGAAATGCTGCTCGATCGCTATCAGCGGGCCGCCGAGTACAGTGGTACATCCAGCGTCGGCGCCTTGATGTTCTCTTGTCTGGGGCGCGGTGAAGGGCTTTACGGCGAATCGAACTTTGACTCCCGACTTTTTGGCCGATACCTCAAAAACATCCCCCTGGGCGGCTTTTTCTGCAACGGCGAAATCGGCCCCGTCGGCGGCAGCACATTTCTGCACGGCTACACCTCCGTATTCGGGATTTGCCGCCAAAATTCATAATTTGTCAACTGTTGACTGATGAGTGATGACTGTTGACTGATGACTGATGAGTGATGACTGATGACTGATGACTGTTAACAATCTAAAATCTAAAATCTAAAATCTAAAATCGCCTGATGACCAATAAATAAAAGCGGCAGTCGCCTGCCGCTTTTAGCTGTAACTAGATGTCTAGAAGCCTTAGAAACTAAAGGTTGTACGCAGGAGTCCGACCCAGATATCGTCGTTTCTGTTGTTGTGTTCGGGGTTCAAAATCACGTAAACGCCCGGTGTCACTGATACAAAGTCATTGACTTGGAAGCGATAGAAACCCTCTAAGTGATAAGAGGTGTTACGGTTTCTGGCGACATCACTTTCAGTAACTTTTGGCGGTACACCGAAGACAAAACCGAGGAGGTTGCCTTGCCGGCCAAAATCTCGCAGGGCCAAAGTGATAGCACCATTCTGGATCGTCGCGTCATTGCCGCCCCCCCGCAGTTGCTCAGCCTTCGTATAACCGTACCAACCGCCAATGTGAAAGCGACTGCTGGGTTTGAAGTTAACTTGCACGCCATAGTTATCTGCTTGAGTGGGTGCTTGACCGAAGGGCCGGTTAGCCAAAGAACTGCCGGTGCCACCCATGAGGCCAACATCGCCTGCGCGATTGTATTTGTGGGTGTAAGTCAGGCTCAAATTAAACGGGTTGCTAAAAAAGCCGATCTGACCCAAAGCGCTGAAAGAACCGTCGAAAACGCCCCTGCCATTTGCGGGGTTGGGAGCATCGCCCTCGGAGGCCAGATAGCCCGCAGTAGCTCGGAAGTTGCCCAAGTTGTAACTCATACTTGCGCCAGCTCCCTGCGGTCCGCGGTGTACGGCCGGGTTGCGAACTCCAAATCTGGATAGAGTGCCATTACCCGTAGCGTCACCAAAGGTACTAGTAGCAGGCGCGTCTCCAATTTCATTTAGGTCAAGTCCTCTAGGACCGACAAAGAATGTAGCGTTACCTAGCGGGAACCGATACCACACTTCATCTAGTGTGAAATTGTTGTTCTCAGCCCCATCCTGGGCTACGCGAGTCATGTTAGTACCCGTAATTGCTGAGTAGTTAGGGACGTTACCCGCTTGCAAGCGGGTTCTGAGCAAGTCTCGACCGGTGAAGCTGGTCAATAAGTTCAAGCGCACCCGGTAGCTGAAGTCGGTGACTGTTTTGTCGTCGTCGTCGTCAAGGCGGATACCCTCTCCGACAAAGGTGTCGGTGACGGCAAAAACGGCTTCTCCGAGCAGTTTGGTGGTAGTGGAGAATTGATTGGCTTCGAGTTCTGCGGTGCGAGCTTCTAGGCCGTCTACTCGTCCGCGCAGGGTAGCGAGTTCGGCTGCAAATTCTTCTTGCAGGCGTTGCAGGATGGCTAAGTCGTCTCGGGTAACTAAGTTACCTGTTGACCCAATTAGTTGGGTTATCTGGTCTAAGCAAGCGTTGACGCCGGCTGCAAATTCGTAGCGAGTCAGGGCGCGGTTGCCGCGGAAGGTGCCGTCGGGATAACCTACGATACAACTGTAGCGTTCGACTAGGGATTGCAGGGCTTGGAATGCCCAATCTGTCGGGCGCACGTCGGAGAGCTGAGTGACTGATGTCACCTGGGACATGGTTCCCGACGGTTGGGCCGGCAGTGCTTGGGGAGCAACAGGGACGATGGGGCCGCCCATTCCTCCGGGTACTGTCTGAGCAATTTCTACCTTAGTAGCTGGGGTAGTAGCTGGGGTGCTGGCGACTGCTGGCACTTCAATTTTCCCAGCAACTTCTGTCTGGCTGATTTGCTCTGCCAAGTCTGATGCTTGGGGCGAGGGTTCGGCAGTGCCTGCTGCTGCTAGGGGTTCAGTCGCTGCTGCGCTGGCCGGAGCGATTGGGGCTGCTAACTCGATGTCGCTCCCTGTTGTTTGCAGTGCTGTTTGCAGTGCTGCGGCGCTGGTTTCTGGTTCGATTGAGGCGATTTTTTCAGCGTCTGCTTCCTTAACGACCGGGGTTGGGGCCGCTTCGAGGCTGCTGTTTAAAGCCAGGTTTTCTGGGGCAGCAGGGGCTGCTGCAACTGGTTCTGCAACTATTTCTCCAACTATTTCTGCAATTTTTGACTCAGATGACTGAGCTTTAGCTAGTTGGTTGGCTTCAGGGGTTGCGGTCGCTTCTGCGGCGATCGCAGTGGCACTCATGACTGATGATAGCCCCAGAATTGCCGGGGATACTAGCAGTAAATTCCAAAAAGTTCTGTTCATTTTCCTCACACCTTCACACTCTATTCAACTCGACGAGCAGCAATTCCCAACTGCTAATTTTTGTGGTTGCTTGCCTGTTGACAATAACTGCCAAAATAGAACCTATCCATAACTGTTGATTCACAGTAGGCGTGTCTACTTCTGCTTGAACGTAGGGGCTGGGCCCTTGTACCCCCAGGCATCAATTCAGGTCAAGCCCACATTACATTACAGTAGATTATACCATCACGTGCTAATTTCATCTCTCGATCGCCCGACTTGCTTGAATTGCTCTGCGGGCGATCGATAACTGGTTCGACGGGTTCAACCACAATCTGCCTGTAACTGACAACTGCCCAGAGTCCTCGGTTACGCCCGACTTAACAGACAGTTATAGGTAGGATTGTGGCTGCTTGTCGCATCCCTTATACAGCTTTATCTCCTATAATGTCAAGGTTTTTAACCTAAGTTTAAACCTCGCAACCCGGCAGGGGCTATTTTCCCGCCATGAGTGGGGAACTGAGACTTAAAGGCTGGTAGATTGACCCGATCCAAACCAAAGTTCAGGCTTGACCAATTTTGGTTTTTTGAGGCCCGCTGCCGTCGGGACTTGCCAGGACGATCGCCATTTTTGAGACGGCTCGTCGGCGGATTTAATTTCCCGCTACTTTAACACAACTTTTTTGTTATTTAAGTGCGACTGCAACTGGTGGTGCTTGACAATTCCCGCATCCAGGATACCCGCCACGTGATTCATTCCGAAAGCAGACTCAGGATCCAGAAATAAAAAACCTGTATCCGATAAAGGAACCCCCGAATTTATCTCGCGCAAGTCAATCTAAAATCTAAAATCTAAAATCGATTGACCCGCTGTTGGCGCAGGGAAAGCTCACTTGCTTGACCGATCGACTATGCCCGATATTCCTAGCGGTTTGAACGATGTTTTTGCCTAGGGACGATCGCAGGAGTTTAGTGCTAAGCTGGCTAAAATGCCAAACTCAAAAATAGAGCTGCTGTCAGAACAAAAAACCGAAACGCTGTGGGTGGGCAAGTTATACCATTTTCGATTTTCGATTTTCGATTAAAGAATTGGAAATAACTGATGACATACAAGTTGGAAACATCGGCATACACTTGCATTATTTTGGGTAACTGGTATTAGTAAAAAAGTGAGGTTTTATGGAAGATTTTGGTATTATTATTGCCTGCTGCGACCAAGATTATCTGTTTGCTAAGGGTTGCTGTGCTAGCATCCGCTATTTCCTGGGAGATGTGCCGATTTGTCTGTTGATTGACGGTACGTTTTCTGTGAGTGCTTTGGAAAAAGCCTATGGGGTGCGGGTTATCGATCGCACAACTGTTTCTGAAGAAGTTCTCAGGAAAAGAAGTTTTGGTTGGGGCAAAACTAAAATGATTGCTTTCTGGGAAAGTCCTTGGTCAAATTTTATGGTTTTGGATGCCGATACGATCGTCTGGGGCGATGTTCTCAAATTGGCTAACTTTCAAGAGTTTGATTTTATTGTAGACAAGCCTTGTTACGATTACCCGGATGCGGAGATTTCGGAATTTTTCTTTGACATTCCGGGCGTTGAGAAGCATTTCCCGAATTTTCGTTGGTCGGAATCGCGATCGAACTATTTCTGCACGGGTACTTTCTTTGCTAAGCGCGGCGTTTTTAGCTTGGAAGAATACGTAGAAATTTTAGATTTTACGGCGGCAAATCCGGGGATATTTAAGTACGGAGAAATGGGGTTTTTGAACTTTATGATTTTCCGGGCGGCCGGGGAAAATCGACTGCGGGTGCAGAATGTGGATATGCAGTTGTTGGTGCCGGATTTTGACCAAGATTTGCTGAGGAAGCAGTTTCCGGTTGAGTCAAGCGGGCCTGGGGGCGATCGCACTCAGGCGACGGTGATTCACTGGTGCGGGCCGAAGCCGACTTTATCTACTGGGAAAGTTTACTCGGAACCGATGAATTTTTGCCGCCGCAAGTGTGAGGAGGATGTTTGGAACCGCACGGGTTTGGCTGCCGAGATGTCGCTGCAAGTTGAGGATTTACAGCGATCGATCTACGTGTATAAGAATAAGTTTAAGAAGAAGTTTCGGCAGTTGGCGGGCAAGTAAGTAGGATTTTTTAACCGCAGATGTCAGCGGATGAACGGGGATGCACGCGGATTTGGGCTTACCCTTCGAGGGGTAAAGTTGGCCCGGCTGGGGGTAAAACTTGGCGGTGAACGCTTACTTTGTGGCTTTCCCGCTGAGTTTGCATTTCGACGGCGATCGCCTCAAATTCGACTTCCATGCAGCCGTAGGGAATCTCTAACTCGACACTTGCTCGCACATTTCCCAACCCGTTAGCTTTAAATTCGGTAATCCAGCGAGGCCCGTCGAGAATCAGGTAGGTTTGGCGATCGTACACCCAAACTTTCACATAAATCCGGGGCATTAATTCCGGGAGTTGCACTTGCACTTTTACAGCCTGGCCCGCGATGATTTCGGCCCGCGGCAATTCCAAAATCGGCATCGGTACTAACTCGTCTTCTGGCAAAACGTAGGGAGTTGGAGGAGTGTCTTCTGTGGCGACTATTCTGGTTTTTTGAGCAACTTGTTTCGGCTGCGGGGGTTCGTCAAAAACGACAAATTCTCTGGCTTCTGGGCTAGTAGATTTGGGATCGGAAATTGTTTCGCTGGTTTCGGGTTGCTGCTGGGTTGGGCTGCTTTCTTCCACAACGGCAATTTCGTCGCTGCTATTGGTGGCGGCTGTTGGATTTGGTGACAGGGTGGTTGCTTTCAGCCAGTCGGGGGATTCACCGTTGCTGGCTAGGGAACTCAGTCGCGACCAAAATCGACTTTCGACGTTTAAGGTTTGAAATGCCTGTTTTGTGGGTGCTGGCGCGGTTTCTGGGGCGGTTGTTTCTAATTCTGGGCTGTTTTCGGGTTTTTGGTCGATCGCTCCGATTTCGGCTGTTTGAGTGGGATTTGAGATGTCTGAGGGTTTGGTTTGTGGGTCGATCGACTCTGGGGCAGTTTGAGGCGAATCGGAGATTTCCGACAGCAATTGCGATCGGCTGCTGTCGGGGAGTTTGTTACCGAATGCGGGCAATTCTAGACCGCCTGCACTTGGGGTGTGACGCGAAGCCAGTAGAGGGGGTAGGGCTTCAGTGGTTGGGACTTCAGCAGGGGAGGGAGGGTCTAAGGATTTTTCTACTAGCTTGAGGAAGGATATATTTTTGGCGCTTCCAGACGGTTTTGAGGCTGTTGGGGAGGGTTCGGCTTGATGCTTTTCTTCGAGGAAATTGTCTTTAATTTCCTCTAGAAGGTGCTCTAAACGGGCTGTAATTGTGAATAGTTTGGTGGCTAGGGTGACGCCGCCGCTGCTGAGAATTGCTTCTCCTAAAATGAGGCGGCTTTTACACTCGGTTGGGATGTAGGTGACGCAGGCAAAGATGCAGGGGGGAACTTGTTCTGGCATTGGCTGCTGGATTTCTGCGAGAATTTTTGAGGTTTGGGGGTCGCGCAGGTAAATTTGCAGTTGTGCTGAACCGATGAGTTGTTTGAGTTCTAGCGCTTCGGAGTCGGGGATGAGAGTTGCTGTTTTTCTGCTTTGTTGGGGGTGTTGCGGGTTTTGGGGAATGTCGATTTTGCCGGAAATGATTAAGGGGCGACCGAGTTGGGTGACGAAGGTTTCTCGATCGAGGAGGAGTTCGAGTTGGACGCCCGGTTTTGGTTCGGGGGTTTGGGGAATAGGAAATTGGTAGATTTTGGTCTGCTGCGGTGCTGAATCGGCTGCTGGGATTTGGGTTGGTGCGGGGCGATCGACCGGGGAAGCGATTTGTGGGGCTGCGCGATCGATCGGTACTACGTTTTCTGAGTCTGCGGCGGAAGCTGGGGGTTCGAGGTCGATCGGCGGTAGCGGTTCGGAGGTTTCCGATTCTGCGGGCAATACTTCTAACTGAACGCCGTACTGCCAAGGTTTTAGTGGTGTTGCTTTGGGATCTGGCAAGCAGGATAGTTCCCACAGTCCGGGTTTGAGCCTGGTGTAGGGAATGATCACGACTAATCCTTCGGGGTTGGTGCGGGCCGATCGGCTTTGGACTTTCCGCTGCGCCCCTTGGTCGAAGGAGGTATGGGTAACGCGAATTTCGATGTCGGTGTTGGGGTGCTGAATGCGAGCAACCACGCGGTATTTACCTTCTAGAATTTCCACGTCGGAGGTTTCTAGGGGCAACCAGGCGCGATCGCCCTCTTTCTGTAGCAAAAATTCTAATTTTTTCATCTTTCTTTCCCCTTGAAGGCTCCCGCTTGATTCGTCACAGGTTGGTGGTGGTTTGTTGAGCGACAGCTACAGATATTAAATTACTTATGTTTTATAGCCTATCACCACTGTCGGTCAAGAGGCCCACTTACCAAGGACTGCCGATTATGCTGAATGCTGCCCAATAATAGGGATGGGATAAATCTTTGCTGTCGAGTTTGGGGATGGACGGGGGCAATGGAATGTCGCCTCGCGCACTTCGCAGTTGACCGCCTTCGATCGTCACTTTGCCTTCGATCGCAGCGATTTGTGCTTGCCGCATTGCTTCAGCTTTAATGATTGGAGGGTCGTTTGGCCTGCGGATTCTTAACTGCTGGTAAAACTCTGTCATCAGGGCGAGAGTCCCCGCATCGCTGACGTACCACAGGCTGGCGAGGGCTGATTTTGCTCCCGATTGCAGCGCTAAACCGGCAAATCCGAGTTCTGCTTCTTTGTCTCCCAAGGCGGTTCTGCAGGCGCTTAATACTAATAGTTCGAGGGGCGGATTGTTCCATTTTAAATCTCTCATTTGATCGAGACCGAGTTGGGTGTCCCAAAATTGAATGTAGGAGTTATTTGGGGTTCCTGGGCGGAATTCTGCGTGGGTGGCAAGGTGGATGATTCCGTATTTTTGTTGCAGTCGCTGGGATTGCAAGTTTACTAGGGTGAAGTCTTGGTTGAGAAAGGATTGACCGGGCCACTGTCGGGCGATCGCGCCGAGTTCTAATGGAACTGCTGGCAGCGGTTCTTTGTTCGCCGTTTCTGCGAAATCTGATGCTCCCATTGCTAGGACTTGCACGTTTCTGATGTCGGTGTAATTGCTGTCTGTGAGTTTGAAGGCGGGGATGCGGGCGAGGCTGTATTTTTGGATCAGAAATTGCTGTCCGTCGTGCATTGCTGCTAGGGGTACGGTTCGCAAACCTGCGCCGACGCAGAACAGCAATGTTTCAATTTTTGCTGTTTGCAAATCTGTTTCTAGGGGTGCAACTATCCATTTGTAGAGTTGTTGGGCTGGTTCTAGATAGGTGGTGGTGTTTAGTTTTACGGGGTTGGTGATTTCGCTACCGAATTCTTGGACTACTGAGAGCAGTTTCTCTTGTTTGGCTTCGGGGACGCTGCGGAGAATGGGCGGGCGATCGGGCAATATTAAGATTAATTCTAGTTGGTCGGTGCGGGGGATAGCGTAAATTAAAGCTGGTTTTTTCTTGGTTTGAACTGCTAGACGGGAGAGAGTTTTTGATATTGCTTCGGCCGTTTTCGCACGGGTTTCAAAGTCTTGTTCAAAGTATGTTTGATACTCTTCTTCCCAGCTTTCTTCGATTCTGGTTACGGCTTCGGTGAGGTTTCCCCGATCGAGCAAATTTCTCATTTCTTGCCCGCCCGGCCCGCCCTGGTCTGTGTTTTGGGCAATTGTAGCGAGGTTCGCGGTGCTCCAGCAGAAAAATATTGCTATCACACAGTAAAAAATAGCTTTTTTAATTTTTTTCTGAGTCGTGTGTTTTTGGCGTTGCTGCTGGGATTGGTACTGCATGATTTTGGGGCGGTTAATAGCGCCGTTGGCGGCAGCAGTTGGCAGACGTTGGGATGTGGGTGGGAATTTTGACCCCCTCGCATCCAGGATACAAGCCCCCTGATTCATCCGTCCAGAAATAAAAAACCTGTATCCGAGAAACTTCCCCCCCGAATTTATCCGTGGGGTGAATGCTTCATTCAATTCTTTAATCTAAAATCTAAAATCTAAAATCTAAAATCGATTGACTGTGCTGGCGATCGCCGCACGATTATAGCATTCAAGAGCAACCGCAAATATCTACCGTAGGGTGTGGATACCAGCAGCAACAGAGGCCGCACGCCAAGAAATTGACCATTTATGTAAAAGTTTGTAAATTATGCAGGGGTTTTGCATAAACAGGACTTACGCAAAAAACTGAGATGTTGCACCATTTTCAATAATCCTTTTATGAACAGGCTTTCCGGCCTGTTCCACAAAAAATTCATCTTTTGTGGAACGGGCCGAAGAGCCCGTTCTTAAGAATGGTGCAAGATGTGAGTTTAACCGGCATTAGCTATACGGGCGTCTTTGAATTTTTGCGACACATCCGCACTTCTCAGGTTGAATCGAGTTTTGTCTTGGTATTAAGTGAGGAATACCCTGCATCGATCGCCGATATATTGAGTTACCTCAGTAGATATATTCTCTGTATTTACTTATTTTAAAATAGTTATATTTTTCGCCCCAACTTACTTAAAGCTCGACTGGTTAATTGTTTGGTCTCGGATATCTGCCAGGTTATTTCGTACAATTCGTCGAGACTGCCTTTTGCCTAAGATTTTGCATGAAAATCTCCTAGTTTTTTAGAATCATTGGCGGCGGTTGCCAAGAATTGAGCAACATAAATAAAAACACTTAATTATTTAGAGAATTTTACGCTAGGCGGGCGATCGCTTTTTCCTTCTTTTCTCCTAAATAAGTAAAGCCTTCTTGCTTTTGTTATAGATTGTGTGCGATCGAACCAGATCAAGTGCGTTAGCGCAGCCCTCGAAGAGGATCGCGATCCGATTGGGGGATGTGTCTTAGTATTTCTTCACATATCCTGATTTCGGTCTATGATATATGCCTTATGGCGTATTTGTGTTTAAAGCCCGTTACCGCGTACCGCTGATGAGTCAATCAACCAATTCACCGCTATCCCAACCAGTTTCTCGAAGAACCGCCCTCAAATTCCTCGGAGTCGGTGCCGCAGGCGGGCTGCTGGGCTACTCTCGGTTTTCCAAGCCAGAGCCCGCCGTTTTTGTGCAAGATTCTCTTGACTTGCCGCGAATGCTGAATAACCGCAAAACCGTTGCAGTTGTAGGCGCAGGCTTAGCAGGGCTCGCCTGTGCTTACGAGCTATCCCAGCGAGGTTTCGCCGTAACATTGCTCGACAAATCGCCCCAACTCGGCGGTAAAATTGCTAGTTGGCCGATACAAGTCGGGAACGAAACTTTTATGATGGAACACGGTTTCCACGGTTTTTTTCCGCAATACTACAACCTCAAAAGTGTGGTTGAAGAACTAGAAATTACCGATAACTTTATATCTTTAGAATCCTACGCCGTTCTGTTTAGAGACGGCAAATACAAACCCGAAGTTTTCCGTCCCAACCATTCAGCTTTTCCCTGGAATATAGTTGACTTGGGGATATCTTCTCCCAATCGGCTCAAGTGGGGAATCAATCTTACAAAACCCGCTCACTGGCAAGTATTTCGAGAAATCGGCGGTTTTCAAACTCAAAAAAGTTTTGCTCGCCTCGACAATATATCAGTAGCCGACTGGGTAAAAGGTGAATTTCCGCGCGGACTTTATGACTTGTATTTTCTGCCTTTTGCCAAATCCAGCCTCAACGCTCCAGACGAATTGAGCGCGGGAGAATTAATGCAATTTTTTCACTTTTACTTTTTCGGAAATCCAGAGGGTTTAGCATTCAACGGTACGCGACAAGATATGGGTACGAGTTTGGTGCAGCCTATTGCCAGAGCAATTGAAAGCAAAGGCGGCAAAGTATTGACAGATGTCGCAGTCAGTGAAATTCGCTGGGAAAACGGCAAGATTGATTCTCTGAGTTATCAGTCAGGAGACGTGCAAAGTAAAATACCTTTTTGGGTGAAGCGAAACAGGCTATTAACTGATAGCAACTCTACCGAATATTTCGGCGCTGGGGACAGCGTATTTGCCGCCGCACCGTCGGGAAAAGAGGCAATTTCTCTGAGCTGCACTCACCAAGGCTGCACAGTTCAGAAACAAAACGACGGTCAATTTCACTGTCCTTGTCACGGGGCAGTTTTTGATGCCGAAGGGCGAGTTGTCAGCGGACCTGCTCAGCGGGATTTGCCTCGATTTAAGGTAGTTGATGAAAAAGCCGATGAGGTACAGTTGGTCTCCGCCGCGACCACTTCCAAGACGCAAAATTTGGGAGAAACATTGAAGGCTGATTATTATGTTTTGGCGGCCGATGTTCCGGGGATGCAGCATTTGTTTAGTTTGGCTAGCGGTGAGGTGAATTCGCAGGTGCAGAGTCGGATCGAGAGTTTGAAAATAGCCGATCCGTTTGCGGTGGGCCGTTTTTGGTTCGATCGCGAATTTCCCTGGGAACACAGCAATTTCAGTTCGCTTTCCGGCTACAAACTGACTGACAGCATTACGCTTTACCACCGAATTCAGGATCAGTTCATAGAGTGGAATCAGAAAACTGGCGGTAGTGTTGTGGAACTGCACGCTTATTGTTACAAGGAGAAAGAATTTCCGAATCAGGAAGTTTTGCTGGCGACTTTTGAGCAAGAATTGTACGAAATTGTACCGGAATTAAAAGAGGCAAATATGCTGCACCGGGAATTGGTAAATCAAAAGAATTTCTCTGGATATCCGCCCGGTAGTTATGCAGAAAGACCAGAAACTTGCTGCGCTGTTCCCAATCTTTTGTTTGCGGGAGATTGGGTAAAAATGCCGTTTCCGTGCGGTTTAATGGAAAGGGCAGTTAGCAGCGGTTTGTTGGCAGCTAATGCTATTTTATATCAGGAGGGTTTGCAGAGGCGAGCGCTCTTGACGGTGAATCCCGAAGGCGTGTTAAAAATCTAAGGTTTGCAGTGGGGCGGGCTTTATAAATCGTCAATCATCGGCTGGTATCCTCGGTGAAACCCGCCCCCAGCCCTACCATTTTAGATTTTAGATTTTAGATTTTAGATTTGAAGAAATGGGAATGACTGATCCAATAAGGGTTTAGAGGTTTCCTACAGTTGCATTCTTTTTTTAAGATTAGTTACGGTTTGCGGGGGTGGTTTCGCTGAGGGGAAAAGGCAGAGCTTGCGAACCAAAAAAATATCTGCGTTAAGCGGGGTGGATATGCGGTTAAAATATTATTGAATGAGTATAAAGCAATAATAAATGCTAAATAGTAACTGCAAAGTTCGCAATAAATCTGTAACGTTTGATGCTTTTGCAACAGAATACGATTTCGTGACCTCGTTGCAAAACCAGAACGATTTCTTTACTAACAACCTATCTGTCAGCAAAGGTGCAGTATTAGATATTGGCTGCGGTTCGGGAATTCTTGCTTTTGAATTAGCCCAGTATTACGATAATGTTGTAGCCGTCGATTTGTCAGCAAAAATGCTAGATATAGCGCGTCAAAAACGCTCAGCACCCAACATCGAGTACATCCAAATGGATGCCAGTCAATTAGCGCTCGATCGCCAATTTGATTTAATAGTTAGTTCTGCTACTTTTCACCACCTGCCCAACCTTCCCGCCGCCCTCAATGCCATTAAAAAAATGTTAAATTCGCACGGCAAAGTCGTCTTTTTAGATAATATTTCGGAAGTCGAAACACCTGCTACAATAGGCTACATATTAGGTGCAGCGAGAGATTTTAATCCCGACTGTTCCACCTACGGATTTCGCAATGCTTTAAGACTATTAAAATTTAGATTGTCGCCAGGGTGGTTGAAGCATTTAGCTAGCGATAGGTATTTGTCTGAACGGAGATTTAGAAAAATTTACGGTCGTTGCTTTCCGGGCTGTTATTTTGTAAAATTGGGTTGTTTTATGGGCGTAATTTGGGAATATTTGTAATGCAAAACAACGCGATAAAATCGGTAGCTGGAAAAGGGGAAAAAACTCACATCCGCCAGTTGGGCATTAATCTCGATCGCTGGTATGCGATCGCCCGCAGCAGCGAGGTGCAAACTCAGCCGCTAGCTGCGAAAATCTGGAATCGGGCGATCGTACTTTTCCGCGACAGTGCAGGCAAAATCAACGCTTTAGAAGATAGATGTCCGCACCGACAAGTTAAACTCAGCCACGGCAAAGTTAAAGGCGATTTAATCGAATGCGCTTACCACGGATGGCGGTTAAATGCAAGGGGAGAATGTGCCGAAGTCGATTATTTAGCAGAAAATCAAAAGCTACCTAACTGCAAAATTCGCTCCTATCTAGTCAAGGAAAAAAACGGTTTTATCTGGCTGTTTCCCGGCGACGAAACCCAAGCAGAAAAAACTCATTTACTGGATTTGCCAGAGTGGGAACATCTCAATTATATTGCCACTGTTTCAGTCATCGACTGTCAGGCACACTATTCATTTTTAATTGAAAACTTGATGGATATGTACCACGGGCACTTGCACGATGATTGGCAAGCTTGGGCAAATCCAGTGTTAGATACTTTAGAAGAAAACGAGCATCAAGTAACTGCTCGCTATCAGGCACAAAGTTATTACAAAATAGATAAAATTTGGTCAATTTCTCAGTTATTTTTTAAGTCTTTGCGCCGACTGCACCCGGAACCGCTAGAGGTGAGTTATGTTTACCCGCACTGGGTTTCAACTTTGGGAAGCGACTTTAAGATTTACTGCTTGGTTTGTCCGGTGAGCGAAACAGCAACTCGCGCTTATTTAATTCATTTTACCTCATTAAATGCGTTTTGGCGGCTGCACAAATTGCCTGTTTGGTTTCGCAGGTTTATCAAAGATAGTTGCTTCGGCGCGGCTCAAAAGTTATTAGATGGTTTGGTGCGGCAGGATGTGTTAATGATTGAAGAAGAACAGCAGGCTTTTTTGCAGAATTCAGAAAGAAAAAGTTATGAATTAAATCGGGCTTTAGCCAGCGTGCAAAAGTTGATAAGAAGTCAGGGGGAAAATGGGTAATTCAGCCGCAGATTGAAGCCTACAGCGGGACGAATGAAACCAGCCTGCACAAGCTAAGTTGAGAGTTCGCCTTTCCAAGCTTGAGCATGGTATTCTAGCAGCAAGGAAAATTGACTTTCGGGAAGCAATTACCAACCACACCTAACACAGGAACCAAGCATGAACCGTGTCAGCATCAAGGGTGAGGAACACCCCATTAGGAAAATCTTTAGCGATGACTTTATGTTTACCATTCCCCTCTACCAGCGTCCCTATGCTTGGACAAATGAGCAAGCTGGGGAACTGCTGGAAGACCTGCTAACATCATTGGGAGATGGTAACGACACGATTGATCAACTCAACCCGTACTTTCTAGGCAGCATTGTTTTGATCAAATCTGGGCCGCCAGAGGCTGAAATTGTAGATGGTCAGCAACGTCTAACAACTCTCACCATACTACTAGCTGCTCTCAGGGAATCATTGCCAACACAACACGCCAATGACTTGACCACTTATCTATACCAAAGAGGCAGCTTAATCGCGGGTATAGATAATCGTTACCGTCTGACTTTGCGCGAGCGAGATGCAGAATTTTTCAAGGAATATATTCAAAATGAAGGTGGTATTAACAAGCTCCAAAAATTAAACAATGCTGAGCTGATGGATACTCAGAAGCTTATTAAAGAAAATGCACATTTATTCTTGCAACGTTTGCAGACTATCGCTGAATCCCACCGTATAC
The DNA here is from genome assembly GCF_036705675.1 of Microcoleus sp. AT8-A3. NCBI lineage: Bacteria > Bacillati > Cyanobacteriota > Cyanophyceae > Oscillatoriales > Microcoleaceae > Microcoleus > Microcoleus sp. AT8-A3. Next base: position 128,993 of record NZ_JAUBVD010000008.1, on the reverse strand, counting down.
GTCTTGCCCAGTTCATCATTACCCAGTGCTTCTTGGTAGTGGTTTCTACGCCTGACTTTGACTCTGCTTATCGGATATTTTCTGTGTTGAACAACAGGGGATTGGATCTCTCCATAACTGATATCTTGAAAGCGGACATTATTGGAAAAATACCCGAAAGCCAACAAGAAAAATATACTAAAAAGTGGGAAGATACCGAGGAGGAGCTGGGACGCGAGTTATTCAAAGACTTGTTTTCTCATATTCGGATGATTAAAGAAAAGAAAAAACTTAGCAAGAGTATCCTTAAAGAGTTTCAGGAAAACATCAATCCTGCGGCAGGGTCTCAGCAATTCATTGATGAAATTTTAGCTCCTTATGCTAAGGCTTTTTCGGAAATTCACAACTCAACCTATGAAAGCGAGCGGCGTGCCGAGGAAATTAATCAACTATTTAAATGGTTAAACAAAATTGAGAATGTTGACTGGATACCGCCTGCCATTTTCTACCTATCGCGTAACCGTAATAACCCCGATAATTTGGTGCGTTTTTTTACAGATTTAGACCGCCTTGCGGCAGGTTTAATGATTGTCCGCGCCAATATTAATAAACGGATTGAACGTTACAGCAGATTGCTTACTGCTATTGAACAAGAGGAAGATTTATTCAATTCCAATTCACCGCTCCAGTTTACTCCTGAAGAGTCAAACAATATCCTTAGAGTCCTCGATAGTGACCTTTACCTAATCCAAAAAATTCGTCTTTATGTTTTGCTGCGCTTAGATGCTGCCCTGTCAGAAGGTGAAGCATCTTACAACTTCTCCAAAATTACTGTCGAGCACGTACTTCCCCAAAATCCAGGGGCTAATAGTGAGTGGATGAATTGGTTTCCTAGTCAGGAAGAGCGCGATCAATATGTACATCGTCTTGGCAACTTAGTTTTACTATCTGGTGCGAAAAACACTCAGGCAAAAAATTATGATTTTGATGTGAAAAAGCAGAAGTATTTCACTACTAAAACGGGCGTTTCACCCTGTGTGCTTACTACCCAAGTGCTGCGGGAACAGGAATGGACGCCAGAAGTAATCGCTCGACGGCAGAAAGAGCTGATTAATGTTCTCAAGAATCTTTGGCGCTTATAGGATAATTGAATTTGATATCAAATCGCTCTTATCTGTCCATCAGCACAAAACCATCTGCGTCCATCTGCGGTAAAAAAATCTAAATTCCGCCAGCACAAACTTTACTTTTTAGCCCGCTGCTGCTGGTAAACGCTGACAACTTTATCGGCATAAGTAGCAGTGGCGCCACTTTTGCAAGCTGCGGATTCGCCAGTCATCCACCAGCAAGCGGCGCGGCGTACAGCGGCTGTTTCATTGTTGCTGCTAGCTTTGTATTCGTCGCGCAGCAAATCGCCCACGATACAGGTAACAATTGATTTGGCTTTTGTCGCGTCAGCCTCAAATTGTTGCGGTGTTAAATCTTGTTTGGTACAGAATTTTGCCCAGCGGGAAATATTGTTCGGTAAAACTTGCCACTGACTGTACATTCCGTCATTTGCGGCTTGTGGCGGGGCGGCTTGTCGCAGCGCTTCTACGAGGGCGGAAACTTGCGCGTCGGTGACTGATTGCGCTGCTGCTGGAAGTGCTTGCAATCCGAGGCTAATTATCAGGCTGCCGAATAGTAGATTGGTTTTTGCGATCGATTTAAAATTCATTCACAATGCCCTGTTTGATTTAAAGTTTGTTTCCTCAAACAAGGTTTACTATTTTGTCGATCGAATACCTCTGTCTTAAGTATGATTTGCTTGTAGAATGGACTGTCGATCGCGCTTACGAGAGAAATTGCCGATCGACTGCGATAAAATTATGGAAGTACAACCAGCGAAATTCAATGAAAATGCCTACCAGCGATAGCTACCGCGAGTCCCTAATTGAATCTCTCAAAGATGCCGAACACGCTGGTGGTTTTATCGGGGCTATCTTAGAAGAAAAAGACCCTGAACCCGCACTCCTGAGAAATGCCATCAGAAAGGTAATTGAGGCTAAAATCAGGATGAATGCTCTTTCTGATTCAGCAAAAGAACATCACGAAAAACTCGATAATATCCTGACTGAAAGCGGCGGTTTGGAAATTTACTGTTTGGTAGAATTGCTCGAAGCATTAGGATTTAAACTAGAAATTACTGTCGCAGATACTGAGTTGCCCGCTGACTCGAAATCAACGGATTTTGGGGAATCAGAATTATCCCCCGAACCAGCTAATTTCTAGCTGATTGTAGCCTTATTTCGATCGCAGTAAAGGTTAATCTAGATTATCGGTTGTGTGGGGGCGGGTTTATATAAATTGTTTGCGGGTATTA
>NZ_JAUBVD010000008.1:67525-126552 GCF_036705675.1 Microcoleus sp. AT8-A3 | reverse complement strand
TTGTAGGGGCGGGTTTTACCAACCATTTATGTTAGAAACCTACCATCTCCAAAACCCGCCCCCACAAGGCGACAAATATTTCATTTCGATCGCAGTAAAGGTTAATCTAGATTATCGGTTGTGTGGGGGCGGGTTTATATAAATTGTTTGCGGGTATTAAATATTATTGGTGAACCCGCCCCTACAGACATTTGTAGGGGCGGGTTTTACCAACCATTTATGTTAGAAACCTACCATCTCCAAAACCCGCCCCCACAAGGCGACAAATCCGCAATTGGTAATATCATCGCAGTTCGATCGCCCTCACCCTTTCATCACAAAATCAAACAATCGGTGAGCCATTTCTAGCTTGCTGCAAGGTGCTATTTCTACTTGCTTCCCGGCTGCATTAATTAATATTGCTTGATTGGTATTGCTGCCAAAACCTGCACCTATTCGATCGATCGGGTTGGCGGCAATTACATCCAGTTTCTTTGATCGCAATTTCTCCAAAGCCGGCTTGACAATATCCCCAGTTTGTGCTGCAAACCCGATTAATTTTTGGTGCGGCTGTTTCAATTTTCCCAACTCTGCCACAATATCCGCTACCGGTGCCAAAGGCAAACAATTCGGGAGCGATCGCTTCGGCAATTTCTCACTACTGTACTCAGCCGGCTTCACATCCGCTACCGCCGCCGCCATCACCGTCAAATCCGCATCGTGAAAGCATTGCAGCATCGCCTGCCGCATTTCTTCTGCACTCGCAACTGCGATCGCCCGCACACCTGAGAGCGGCAATTCGCCAGTTATACTGTGTACCAGCGTCACTGTCGCGCCGCGGTGCTGTGCAGCTTGCGCCAAAGCTATACCCATTTTGCCACTGGAAGGATTGCCGATAAACCGCACCGGATCGAGGTGTTCCCGCGTTCCTCCCGCACCGATCAACACCCGAAGGCCCGCTAAATCTCGATCGCCCTTGGCATACAACAGCGATTCAATATGAGGCAAAATCTCATAAGGTTCTGCCATACGGCCAACACCCGCGCGATCGCACGCCAGCATACCCGCCCCCGGATTCGCAGCATGATAGCGCCGATAACTCAAAACTTCCCGCCAATTCCGCTGCACCGTCGGCTGTTCCCACATATCCGTATTCATCGCCGGTGCCAGCAAAATTGGGCAATTAGAAGCTAAGACAGTATTAGTCAACAAATTATCAGCAAAACCCCCCGCCAACTTAGCCAAAGTATTAGCCGTCAGGGGAGCAATCACAAAAACTTCCGCCCATTCTCCCAGTTGAATATGCAGGGGGCGCCCGTGACTTGGTTGCCAAAAATCTTTGTCAGTAAAAGCAGGATGGCGGCACAGAGTAGCAAAAGTCAAAGGCGTTACAAACTCCCCGGCAGCATCAGTAAGAATAGCTTTAACTTCCGCTCCAGCTTTCGCTAAAGTTGAAACTACTTCGCAAACTTTGTAAGCCGCAATCCCGCCACTAACGCCGATTAAAATTCGTCTGCCTTTCATGTCATACCATTTTAGATTTTAGATTTTAGATTTTAGATTTTAATTTGGGAATGACTGATGAATACCAGGGTTGAGAGCTGGCCTACATTCACATTCTTTTTTGAAACTGGTGTCATTTTTCCATAAAAAAGAATCAAGAAAGAAATTAAGATAAAAACAGACTCAAATCTCTAATTCATCTGTTTAATCTGCAACAAAATATGCTGCTAACTTCTTCCTCAATTCCGTCGAAAATTTTGAGCTAGATTTTTCAGTCTATGCTTCGTCGTAGGCTTCCATATCCAGAAGGTGGAGATAAGGTTCAACCAGCTCCGGCCGCTGAAAAGCAAGCGATCGCAACAAATGCCAATCATTCAATCCCTCAAAAGGATCTGTATAATCGTCAACTTCCAAACGGACAGCCAATTCTGCCACGTCCTGAGAAGTAAGTACAGCAATATCGCGCGATGCTTTGGTTAAAGTTTTCATTTTTTTCCCCTGCCCGAGACTTCCGCCATACTATATACTAAACCTTTAATCAGATTTCGACACAGTTTCTACAACAAAACTTCGCATTACCTCTATAACTTCCGGCAGAATCTCGTGTCCCATGTTAAATTCTCGATACTGCACCGCAGCTCCCCAAGCCGTCAAACTCTCGCGCGATCGCACAGCAGCACTAACAGGCACAATAGTATCTTGAGTACCGTGTACGATTAAAACAGGTGGCAAAACACTCCCCGCAACTGGCGAAATCTGGTGTAAATAACCGCTCAGACAAATTAAACCAGCTAGGGGCAAAGTCAATCCCACATCTAGAGTCATCGCTCCGCCTTGAGAAAAGCCACTTAAAATCGTGCGAGACAAAGGCACGCCCGTGGTGCTTTCCAAAGACAGCAAAAATTCCCTCAGCAATTGCCGGCTTTCTACCAATCCCTGAGCGTCTTTGGTTTGAAGGTTATACCACGCTTTGCCACTCGTTACCTGGGGATGGGGAAAGGGGGCATAGGGAAACACAAACTGATAATCCGGCAAATTGAAAAAGGGTGCTAAGGAAGTCAAATCCCGAGCATTAGCACCCCATCCATGTAAAGCGACCATCAAAGCGACAGGTTTGCGATCCGTTGTGGGCGGTATGCTAATAGATTGTAAAGACATCGTAGTTAATAATTGGTAATCTGGCCTGGCTACAATTATAAATTGTTACGACGGGTAAAACCCCAGATATTTTTTTCGGCAATATTCCACTGAACTTACCACAGGTTTGCTAATAACTATAACAGTTGACAGTTGACAATTAACAGTTGACAGTTAACCGTTGAAAGTAGAGTGCTAAATCCGAAACTTTCCCAAGTAAAATGCGGAGATTTTACGTTTTATAAACAGGAATTAGGGAGCATCTCATATTTGTAAAAACACTTCTTCTGGCTCCTTCCTTCTGGCTCCTTCCTTCTGCCTCTTTCCTCCTGCCTCCTGCCTTCTGCCCCCTGCCCCCTCCTGCCTTCTGCCCCCTGCCCCCTGCCCCCTCCTGCCTTCTGTCTCCAATTTATAGCTGGGCTGCTTTCATTGAGATGCTCCCAGCAAGACTCCGCTAGAAGCGAGATTTGTTCCGCTAATTCCAATTGACCGAAAGCATCCAGGATACAAGCCCCCAGATTAATTAATGAAGAAATAAAAAACCTGTATCCGATGAAACTTGCCCCCCCGAATCTATCTCGCGCAAGTCAATCTAAAATCTAAAATCTAAAATCTAAAATCGATTGACACCTACCGCAGGTAAAACCTTAGAAATAGATTGCTTAGACTGTTGTCGCACCGGCACCTCAATCCAGAATTCAGTTCCCTCCCCCGGAGCCGACACGCACCTGAGCGAACCTTGATGTTTGTCCACTATTTGATAGCAGATAGACAATCCCAAGCCAGTACCTTGGCCTACAGGCTTGGTAGTAAAAAACGGATCAAACAAACGTTTTTTGACATTCTCCGTCATGCCCGTTCCATTGTCAGCAATTCGCACGCATACACAATTAGAACTTAAAAGTTCAGTGCGAATCCGAATAGTAGGTAAAAAGGCAGAATTCGAGGCGTTGTTTTCGAGCTTTTTTTGATTTTCTGCATCAGATAAAACATCAATAGCATTGCTCAAAATATTCATAAATACCTGATTCAATTGTCCCGCCCAGCACTCCACCAATGGCAATTTTCCGTATTCTTTGATAAGTTTAATGCCCGGAAAACCAGGTTGGGGTTTCAGCCGACTATCCAAAATCATCAAGGTGCTGTCAATGCCTTGGTGAATGTTAACCGACTTCTTTTCAGCTTCATCCAAGCGCGAAAAATTACGCAGAGAAAGCACGATCTGGCTGATCCGTTCAGCTCCCATATTCATAGATTTTAGGATTTTAGGCAAGTCTTCACTGATAAAATCCAAATCAATATCTTTTAGTTTCGCTTGCACTTCGGGCGTTGGGTTGGGATATTGCTGCTGGTATATTTCCACAAGTTCCAGCAAGTCTCTAGTATATGCGCCTGTATGGATCAGGTTGCCAGAGATGAAGTTGACAGGATTGTTAATTTCGTGGGCAACTCCAGCCACCAACTGCCCCAGGCTGGACATTTTTTCAGTTTGGATTAGTTTAAATTGAGCTTCCTGCAAATTTTTTAGTGCTGTTTCTAGTTCAGCGGTGCGCTGTTTTAGTTGAATTGTACGATCGTACACTTGCTGTTCTACTTTTGCAGTACGTTCTAGAGACATCAACAGGTAAATCGTCAAGCTGCCAGTCATCAATAGCCCGATCGCCCCAATGGCCAGCGAACCCTGATGCGTCCTCAGACTGTTGTACCCCTTCCCTGGCAAAACTAGCAGCCTCCACTGGCGGTCTGCTACGTTAAATAGGCGAGTGCAAGCACTAGGATTTTTACAGATTTTTCCCCGCAGATTAGCTAACTCTGGCTTTTCGTGTTTTGGGTTATCTATCAACTGCTTAGCTTGTGAGTCGTAGCGCACCAGAAAGTGTTCTTTCTCTATAGCAGAGTTGTCATAGAGGTAAAAATTAATCTTGTCTAAATTCAGCGATTCTAAAGAGGAATCGACCATACTCGTGATCTGAAACAGACCCGCAATCACTCCCATGAGGTTTTGGCGGCCGTTGACCGAATTATCTGGAGAATTTGTGGGGCGGGGTACTGGTAGAAATACTTGCAATCCTGGTTGATTGTTGCTGACTAATCTAATCCGCGCGGAAGCCGCTATTTTCCCGGTATTCGCCGACTTCTCTAAAGCTGTTTTGCGATCGGGGCTGGAGGCAACATCAAAACCGATCACTTTGTTATCTTCTTCTAATGCTTCTCTGTAAATAATAGGAAAGTATTCCGATCGCACTTTTGCTTTGACCTGCTTTTTGTCAGGAGTTCGTTCGTAAATTTGAAATGCCGGAAAATCTTCGGCTCGAATTGTCTTTTCGTAAGCTGCTTTTTGGGCAGCAGGCACGCGCCGAATCCAGTTAACAGAATGTATAGCAGTATTTCGGGCAAGTGCAGGTTGAGCGAATTGCTTAAAATCTTGTCGGCTAACTTCAGTAGACGCCCTGTAGAATGCTTCCAGTGAGTACAGAACTTCTAAATTTTTGTTGATGCTTTGCTGCAAAGTCACATTCAGGCGATCGGCTTGCTGATGAAATTCCGCTTGCATTCGTTGGTGTTCCGAATGCCACACAACGGCTGCGGCTGCCAAGGACAAACTCGTACCTGTGCAAAGAGTCAGCGCTGCTGGAATGTAGCGACGGTGCGACTGTAAACTTTCGGTCAGCGAATTAAACCAATTGCTCGCAAAATTCATATTTCCACACCTTCTGCCACCGAAGTGCTATTTTTTAAAGACTTGTAAAAGTCCTTGATAGCACGATCGACAGCCGACAAACAAGATTGTCTAAAAACTTACGATCGCAGAAATAGAACTTACCTTGAGAAACCCAATTTCTACGAAAATATTAATGTGTAACGAGAAAGTTGGGAAGAAACCCGGTTTCTTCCGAATAGTCCATCCACTAAGCTGTTGCGCGTTTAAATTGCATATTCGGGACGGGCTCGCGTGCCCATCCCACAATAATTTGAGTGATTTTTGACACACAATTTAAATGGAGAACAGCTTACTGAGGAATTAAAACCAATTGTAACTAAGTGTAACGAAGTCAGTTCCCATCTCGGCGCTCCCAAGTTCCTGCCCCGGAAGAACCCGGGAACAAGAAAAAGCCTCGATCTGGTGGGGCGGGTACTCAATACCCGCCCCACAAAGCCAACTTAAAGGTGGAACCGCTTACAAAACAGTCCCTATTTCCTTCAAATAAACCCGTGTAAACGGTTCATCATCCCCCAGAGTATACTGTTCGATCAATCCTTGGCGGCGAATAGAAATACTATTTCCTTCCCTCATCACAACAGTATCGTCATCAGTGCTTTCTCTGACCAACATCATCTCAGTTTCCCCCGGATTGTCCAGCACCACCATATTGCTGCCCCGATAAAACATTCCCTCAGCTTCCAAAATATCTTCGGGATATTCAGCAATTAACAAATCGAGCTTGGGATTCCGCAGCAAACTTTGCAAGTTCAGATGGTAATTCTTATTCAAAACTTTTTCAGAACGGTTAACAAAAAGTCCACCGCGACAAACAGCACCGATTGTCCAATCGGGATGCTGCAACAGAACATGGTCGATGGTTTCTTGTAGGTCATGTACCGAAATTCTGTTGAAAGTAATAATCGGAATTCTGGCTAATTTTCCCGATTCAAAGAAAGTTTCGATAATATGGGAAGGTACATCAACTCCTTCGCCGACAGCAGGGTTAAGGTGCATAAAAATTCCCGGCGCGGCATTGATCTCGATAATCCCAAAATTCCCGGTTTTCCAAGATTTGGCGAGAGTTTCTGTTACCACATCAATTCCCAAACAAGTTAACCGAAAATGTAGGGCGATATCTTGAGCTAAAACAATGTTATCCGGGTGAATATTGCGGGTAGCATCGATGCTGACGCCGCCTGCGGAAAGATTAGCGACTTTGCGTAGAGACACAGTGCGATCGCGACTTAGTACACTATCTAATGACAGCCCTTGTTCTTCCAGATACATTTCCATCGCTTCGTCGGACTGAATTTTGCTCATCGCCGAAGTAGGCGTATCCAAACGTTCTGGTTTGCGGTTTTCACGGCGGATCAATTCGCGAATTGTTGAGTCGCCATCACCTGTTACCGAAGCGGGCCGGCGTTCAGTTGCCGAAACAAATTTGCCGTCAACGCACAGCAGCCTAAAATCCGATCCTTTGATGCTGTTTTCCACAATTACTCGCACCGGATCTGTTTCGGGAATTGCCTTAACTGCTCTTTTAAAAGCCGCCTGCAATTCCTCACCATCTCGGACATCTGCTGTGACGCCAATTCCTTTATGACCGACTACGGGTTTGATAGCAACTGGGTAGCCAATTTCTCTAGCAACTGCCAGAGCTCCGTTTTCTGTGGAGACGATATCGCCTTGGGGAACAGGAAATCCTAATGTAGCGAGAAAAGCTTTACAATCGTCTTTGCGCGTGGTAAAATCTGAGTCTAAATGGCTGTCAGAATCAAAAGTAGTTGCAGAGCCACGAACCAGTTTTTTACCGTACCCATATTGCATTAGTCCTTCATCCCACAAATAAAATGTGGGAATGCCTTTTTGGGATGCCGATCGCATTAACGAATAAACTGTCGGCCCTCCGTAAACTGACTGCCGGAACATATTTTGCAGCGCGCCCATTTGTGCTTCTAAGGGAAAGTCTTGATTTTGATTAATGGCTTCAAACCAATCCCAAACTGCGTAAACTACGGCTCTGGCGGTGCGGGCGTGAAGTGCTTCTATGCTGATTCTGTTAAAGTAAGAAAATGGCTTGATGTTCCAGTGTTGGAAGTGCAAACCCATGTCGAGTTTTGCTAGTTCTGAGGCGGTACGACCGAACAGTTGGGCATGGTTCGAGAAAGTTTCGTGCAGCAGTTGCGGGTAGCGATCGCTAATAATTGTATGGTAATGTGCGATCGGCAAAGGTTCGCTCCCCCCCGTCACCGCTAAATCAAAAACTAAAGCCGCGGTGTCTAAATAAGGGTTGGGCCCGATATAGTGTTTGAAGTTGAACACATCGAAAATATCGGTTTTTCGAGCATTGACGCGCGCTGTTTCTGTGCTTTTTTCTTGCAGCATTTTCTAACCTCCTTTGAGCTAATTTTTTACGGTAACTTTATAGTTGGTGCAGGGGATACTACCTGGGGGCATAGATATTCCAGCAGTCAGACAAATACTCCGACCAATTCTGCCTTCAGTATTGCCCAATAGGGGGATTGGGAGAGATGGGGGGATGGGGAGAGGGGGAGTGGGTGAGAGTAGGAAAGTATTCCTTCTTCCTTTAACATCTGACTAAGTATAGATGACTAAGCATTGATAACTAAGCATTGATAACTAAGCACTTATGACTAAGCACTTATGACTAATGACTACTTCTTTCCCCCCTCCCAAAAAAAGCTATAACTTTTGAGAGGTACACTGTGTACTTATAATTGTTTATGACAGTGAAAGAAAATTTAAGAGGCAGCAAATTATGAAGATCGCACAAACTGCTCTCAGAGAAAAAGTTCACCACTTAGCTGAGGAAGCATTTCACCGGAAGCTAATTTCTGGCTACGGCGATGGTCAAAACAGCAACGAATATCAGATTGTCTGGAACGGCAAACCCAGACACCTACCTTTAGAACGGGCGAGTACCATATTGAGCAATTTGATCGATCGATCCCACTAACGAGCGATCGGACTAATTAAGGACTTACGCTCATCAACCGGATTTCTACGAGCAATCAGAGGAGGATTAGCGAAGCATCGGATCAGAAACCGGATCGATCACCGCGCGCGCGTGGGCCCTGTAGTTTAAGCTCATTTCTTGACCCCTCCTATCTCCTGTTAGGGGGGGTAAGTTTGTTTTGTCGATCGTCGAAGATCGGTAAACTCCCATATCACCCTTGCTGTGTGCGTTCTAAAGTGGTAAAAGTCTGAGCTTTTTTTGTATCTATATATACCTTTTGGCAGTTTTCGGAAAAAATAAGTTTGTGTTTTAGTGAAATTAAATAAATTAAAAGTAGAGATAATATGGCGAGCAACGAAGTTCAGGGGAAGTTGCTAATTATTGGTGGCGCGGAAGACAAAGAGGGGGACTGCAAAATTCTGCGGGAATTCTTGCGGTGCGCCGGAGGCACTAAAGCCCACATTGCGATCATGACTGCTGCCACTAGCCTGCCGGGAGAAGTAGGAGATAATTACATCCGAGTGTTTGAGCGACTTGGCGCTGAAGATGTGCGAGTTGTTGACACCCAGAAACCGGAAGATGCCAACAATCCAGATTATTTAGAAGCGATCGAACAAGCCACCGGCATATTCTTTACCGGCGGAGAGCAAGCGCGGATTATTAGCTGCTTGAAAGACACCATACTCGACGCAGCTATGCACAAACGCTTCTCTGAAGGTATTATCATTGGTGGCACCAGTGCCGGCGCGGCGATGATGCCAGACGTGATGATTATTGAAGGAGACTCGGAGACAAATCCCCGCGTTGATGTGGTAGCAATGGGGCCGGGAATGGGTTTCCTTCCAGGAGTTGTCATCGACCAACATTTCGCCCAGCGAGGTCGTCTGGGACGCTTAGTTTCCGCACTCTTGCTGCAACCTGCCGTGTTGGGATTTGGTATTGACGAAAATACAGCTATTTTAGTCCACGGTGACGAGTTGGAAGTCATTGGCGAAAACTCTGTAACTGTCATCGACTCGTCTGAACAACTCCACGACAATCTGGAGGGACTGTTGAAGGATGAGGCTTTGGCGATTTGCGGGGCCAAGTTGCACATCCTCCCCCACGGATACCGGTTTAACTTGAAAACTCACCAGCCGGTGCTCCATAACGTAGCAATTACAGGAGAGAGAGAAAGGGCGATCGCCTAATTTACTTGCAACTGGCAAACATCTCAAAATTATGTAAGGTGAGCACTGCACACCTTACCCCTTCTACCAAGTAGGATGGTTAAAAACCCAGTTTCTGTATCCAAAAATGGCGTTGCTTAATTGGGGTATGAAATTTGTAGGGGCAATCCCCCCGTGGTTGCCCCACCGCTGACTTAGAATTACTTCATCAGGCAAAATCATACTTGAATTCAGCAGCACCCCAAAAATAATAAAAAGAAGAGGATTTTACCTCTTCTTTTATTGCTGCGGTTTCGGGTTTTTTAAGCACTTTTCTGTTCGCCAAAAATCGACTGCTGCCCTTCTGCGGTCGATATTAAATTCCACCCTTGAGTTCTCAGCTTCTGATATGTTGCCCATCCCTTAGAACCGCCCGGTTCCCGGTAGTCGGATACAGCGAACTGCGGAAAAGCTGTATAAGGCCGCCACCCTTGACGGGCATCGGTGCGTAAGTGCAATATCTTTTCTCCATTGCGTCCCAATCTGGGCAACCAACACATTTGTTTTAGCATTTTTAACACTCCAGAGTTTTACAGTAACGGTAATTCGCCAACATCCCACATTAAACTTTTAGAGCCTTAGAGCCACTGCTCGGAATATCTAACGGGTAATAGGGACGAATGAGATTTTCACCAATTACCAATTACTGAGGTAGCAGCAGTCGTTAAAGCTGATGAAAGGTTCTACAAAGTTTGCAAGTCAAAAACTATAAAACAAGTGATGCCAAGACATAAGCAAAAATAATTATTGCTATTCTCTGCTCAAACTTGACTTAACGTCGCGGGAAAACCGAGTTGAATAAAAGATTCATGGTTCTGGTTTCCCTTGCCCTATAATTACAAGCTCATCCTCCCTGTTTCCGCATAAAATGACATCTTTCTACGGTATTATTCCTGTCCGCTAAAAAATGTTTCTTTAGTTACAAATTTTAAATATTCACCACGATTTATCTAGTTATCAAAAGTTAAATTACTTTTCATACAATACTTCGGACAGTTTTTGATAGACAACCGTAGAATAAGGGTTTCAAGGCTCCAAGGCACGTTCGCTACCAACGGAAAATCTAGGGTTTCAGACTACCAACTCAAAGCAGTCCGGACTATTTTTCATAAATAGCACTTAATAATGTTTAGTTACTTTAACTACATTTTTGATTAAAATCAGGTTTCCGGGTGTCTAGGGGCGCACCTTACTCGCTAGGGTTCGCACTACTAAATCCTCCGGGTGCGCCCCCAAGCACCTTACAACATAAGACTTACAGGTTTAACTCTTAAGAACGATGGCGACAGATTTGCAAAATTGTAAAAATCAATACTAATCACACTTATAAATGCGATCGAACTAATGCCAGTTAATGAATATCCGGGCGATTATAGCTGGGGCTACAAAGTCCGCGATTTCTTTGCTGTAGAGTCCAGCTACGGTGAAACCGCAGATTTGAAGCAATTGATTGACGAGTGCCACGGACGGGGCATTCGGGTGATTCTGGACGGGATTTACAACCACTGCGATGAAGATTGTCCCTTATTGCTAGTCGATCGCAATTATTGGTACTACCGCGACAAACACTATCCCGAATATCCGGCTAACTACTGGATCCCGGAGTTTAACTACGAAAATTTCGACCCAAAACTCGGCATTCGTCTCGCTTGGAAATTCATCGGCGATGTTGTTAATTTCTGGAGTGCAAGAATATCATATCGAAATTTCTTACACTGGATAACTCATGAAGCGAAAAAAACCGCCGGCGACAAGCCATTCTAGAACATAGCAGAACACATTCCCGAAATTCCCGAACTCATCGCTTCGGCAAACTCCCAACCAGCCGCATAAACTGCAATGGTATTTGTTGAAAAATCCGCCCAATCATGAGTTGTTGCAATACTACAAACACGTGATTCGGCTGCGGCAAGATTTGCCTGCACTTTATACCGAAAATATTGAATTCATCCACGAAAATCCAGAAGCCAAAGTGCTGGTTTATTACCGCTGGAGCGATGAGGGAACGCGGGCAGTAGTTGTGGCTAATTTTTCGGATACTTATCTATCTGGTAACAGCATTCCTAACTTTCCGGCGGCAGGAAGTTGGCACGAGTGGATGTCTAACAAAATAGTAGAAGTTGGGGAAGAAGGGTTTAAGTTTGATTTGTCGGAATGGTCAGCGCAAGTATTTGTTTGAGAGCCGGAGAATTATGTCTCCAGGCAGATGATCGGCGCAGTTGTACAACAGTAAATTGTATTTAGGACGGGCGCACCAAGCTCAACAAACCGGGTTTTTCTACCTAGGTGGATGGCTGTAACGATACTTTTTTGTAAAAAAACTCGGTTTCTGCATCCAAGAGTGCGATCGTAATTCCTGGTATTGAGAATAACAATTACAGGGTGACGTGCCAATCGCGAATTAACAGGTCAATAAACACAAACTTTGTCGGAGGAAAAACTCTATGGGCTGGTTAAAAAGATTGTTTGGTTTAGAAAAAAAAGAAAATCAAGAAACTGTTGACGCTCCTGCTTACCAAGCACCTGTAGCTCAAGCTCAAGCTCAAGCTCAACCTGCTGCGAGCGCTCAGACAATCCCGCCGGAACGCATGGGCTTGAACGGAGAATACGATCAAAGCGGTTTAGCTAAACGGGTAGCTCAGGCTTTCGATGCAAATCCCGATGTTGCGGATATTGAGACTGTTTATGTGGCTCAACTTGGCTCTACTGTGGTTCTCAAAGGTACAGTTCCCAGTCAGGAAATTGTCAACAAATTGGTGACAATTGCTAAAGGCGTTAAGGGTGCAACTGGGGTGGAAACTAATCAAGTTACTGTCGGCTAAAGCGACTTTATTTCTAACAGTTAGCAGTTGACTGTTAGCAGTAGTTAAGTTTACTGTAACTGTTAACTGCTGCTAACAGTATTTTTTATCTATCATGGTGTCAATAAAAAATATGACAGGGGAAACCTTAGAACCTACTCGTGGTAAATTAGAACGGACTCTTTCGCAGGGAATTCAAGCTTTGTACCGCTCTCAACTCGGACACCCAACGAGTCAGGCGCTGTGCAATCTTTTGGATAACAAATTGATAATTGTTGTCGAAAATGGGCTTACTCAACCCGAAAAACTGCTGGCTCAGAACGGTCAGCAAGATTTGGCCTTGCAGGTACGGACAGAATTAGAATCACTTCTGGAATTGCCACTGAAAGAATTAATCCAAAAGGTTTTGGGCGTGGGAGTCACTGATTTGCTCCGCGATGCGACCTTGGAGACAGGCCGCACTGGAACGATCGCAATTTTGGACTCTGCACCTCAAGTTCGTGATTCTAACTATAAATCTAAAACTCAACCAAAAGCATTGGAGAGTTGAGGTGCTGGCGGATAACTGTTTCTAAATCTTTGATGTTAAAAGGTTTGGAAAGGTATTCCACGCAGCCTGCTTGAAGAATTCGAGCACGGTCTTCTGGTTTTGCTAGTGCTGTGACAGCAACAATCGGAATATGTCTGATCTCGGGGTTTTGTTGGGCGCGCTTTACTACTTCCATACCGTCTATATCCGGCAGGCAAATGTCGAGTACGATTAGGTCGGGCTGTCGATCGACTGCTGCGGAAAGAGCTGCGTACCCGTCAACTGCTCCCACGCACTCGCAGCCGAATAAATCGAGTATTTGTGTCAGCAGCTCTAAGTTGTCAGGATTGTCGTCTACCGCCAACACTAAAGGACGCTTTTCAACCGGGGGTTGACCGCTAATGAGAGACGAGGATTCCAATTTATTGTTCCAATTAGGGTAGTTCATAAATGCCGATCGCAACGATCAAAAAATTTGTTACCGAGGCATTCTTCAAGTGGCGCTGCGGCACTTGACACAGATTGGCTCGTATTTTTAGCTCTCCCATGACCAGTTTTTGGTCTAACCCGATACAATATCGCTACAAGCTGCGGGCAAAACGACCGCAGTTGATTGATTCCATAGCATCTGCTTAATTCTACCTCTCCCAGCGCCAATTACCAACTGAGGCCCTCTTGGTGCGTCAGCCATGGTAAAAATACGCAATAAATACGAAAACTCTTACCAATAAAGCATTCTCGCTTAATAGCATTGAAGAGTGGCGACAGCTTCTTCGGATATTAACCACATTAAACATGGGTTTCCCTACCTGGATCTACCTAAAGGAATATTCTAACCGTTACTTTATTTGAATAACTTACACCTGCTGAGAGATACTTGATTACTCTACTTTAGACTTCAATGTTTTTAAGTAGTAATAATCACAATTTAAGCCAGTAAAAAAAATCATTTTTTACCTGAGCTTTACCGGATATTAACCTAGGAGGTTTTAATGACAATTCCAATCAGAGACGACCTGACTTACATTTTGCTCAAAAAGATTGACAGCGGCAACGGCAGGGGAGAGTCAGAAATTAGGAACGCAGCGGAAGAATATGTCGGTCACCCGGTGGCGGAAGCGGAATTGCTCGGTCATTTGGACTACCTCAACCAAAGGGAATTTATCAAAGCTCAGTTTAGTGGCGAGCCTTATGGAGGAGCTGAGTTAGTGCCGCCTTTAGTGGCATTTCAAGAAGCTGACTTAACAGACAAAGGTCGCAAACTGTTACACAAAATGGAGACTAATCCTCCGACCTCGCTCCACCACGAAGGATCGGCAGTTCCTATCGCTTCAAAGGATATGCCGTTTTTGGAAAAAGTGATGGTAAACGGTAACATGGAGGATATTTTTGATGCCCGCGACATTACCGAAGTAGTGTACCGGGTCATGCGCGATGTGATGACAAAAGACGCCATCGAGCACGTGGAATCTGAATTGCACAAAGAAGTTTTGCCTACGGATGACAAAACCCTGCAACAAGAAATAGCAGACCTCTGGAAAGATACCAATCCGCTGGTGGGATTGCTCAGCCGGATACGTCAGCCTTTGACCGGCCCGCCTGCACCTGCGGGGATCGATGGCAATTTGTTTGCACGGAGGGTGGAACTAGAAGGCGCCCTTCCTTCGGGAGTAAAACCGGAAACTGCGATCGCGGCTGTATTTTCGGCAACAAAGGATGAGCTGTCCCAGGAGCGAATTCAGGAAATAGCTGGCTTTTTGCCGGACAGAATTCGGGAAATTTGGGACGCGGCTTAATGAGGCCTTTTAAAGTATAAATACTTACTAGCCGGTTTGAGCAATCAGTATTCTCCCTCCAGAGGGCAGAATACTGGTTGCTCAAATCGGTTTCTCTATACTTTTTGTGTTGTAGCTCTGCAATTGCTTTGTAGTGAGGACTTGAGTCCTGATTCAACTCGATCGAACTTTCGTCCTCACTAATTGTCCGATCGCTCTTGCCTTGCCTTGTAAGTGCTGTGAAAAACCCGGTTTATCACCCGAATTTGTCTAAAAACCAGAAATATCCCCAGAAACCGAGTTTCGCGCTCTGGGGTAGGGTCAAGCCCCTAGACGGCGCGAAAGTATTGTATTGTATAATACAGGGCAAGTTAAGACTGTGGCTCGCAAAAATGCTGTCAACAGCCCGGGAGATCAAAAGGCATGACTCGCACCAAAGTTACACAAATGTCACGATCGACTTTAGAACAAGAGATTTTACTCAATCGAATTACCAATCGCATCCGCAACTCTTTAGAACTGCAAGAGATTTTGACGACAACTGCGCGAGAAATCCGCAGCTTTTTAGAGAGCGATCGAGTAAAAGTTTATCGCTTTGAGGCCGACGGTAGCGGTGAGGTAATTGCTGAGTCGATCAACGGCGACAAGTTGCCATCGATGCTGGGTTTGCGCTTTCCACCAGGCGACATTCCCCATAGTGCTCGGGAAATGTTTCTCAAAGCGCGGCAGCGAGTGATTGTAGATGTGGAATTGAAGCATCAAACAATTAATAGGTTAGATTGTCCCGACACCGGCCAAACTTTAGCAGTTGAAGATATTAGCTATCGTCCTGTAGACCCCTGTCACGCTGAATATCTGAAGGCTATGGGGGCACGTTCTTCTCTGACAGTGCCGATTTTGCATCAAAATCACCTTTGGGGGCTGTTGGTGTCTCACCATAGCCAACCGAAACGGTTTAGCGATCGAGAATTGAAAATGGTGCAGTTGCTTGTGGATCAACTTTCAATTGCGATCGCCCAATCTTTTCTGCTGAGTCAAGCTAGACAGCAAGCGCGTGACGAAGCCGTTATCAACCAAATTACCAGTTTGCTGCATTCTCCTCTGGAACTCAACGAAATTCGGAAAGCAGTTCTCGAACAAACTGTCAAGCATTTGCGTGGTTCAGGAGGGCGACTCTACATTGCAGCCGAGTTTGGCGATCGACCCGCTTTGCTTTATACCTGTGGCCAGCAGCCCGCGGACATCGACCTGGAACTCAGCCCATTTTGGCAGCAGATTATGGGGAGGGCAAACCAAGACGATCGATCACAAACTGCTAACCATACAAGCCAATTAGGTATTTTTGAAAATCTCTATTCCCAGCATTACAGCTCAATTGACACCAATATTTCCAGTTTGCTCGTACCGCACTTGTACGCGATTTCCGATATTTCTAAAGAACCTCAACTCAAATCTGTATCTGCCAATTTAGTCGCAGCTTCCATTCGATCATTTTTGGCAGTACCGCTGCAATATCGCCAACAGTGCATCGGCTGTCTCACCGTTTTTCGCAGCCCTATACAAACCGAAATTTTGTGGGCGGGCCGTTGCAGTTCGGACGCCCGGAACGATCGTCCCCGACAATCCTTTGCAGCTTGGAAAGAAATCAAAACAGGCGAAGCTCAAAAGTGGACTAGCGAAGAACAGAAGCTAGCACAATCTTTAGGAACTCACCTGTACATGGCTGTAATGCAGAGGCGCGTCGAGGCGATGATCCGACATCAAGCTTCTCACGACCCATTAACGGGTTTACCTAATAGATTACTGTTTAATGAAAGGCTGTCTTTGGCTTTAGCTAGCGCTCACCAAAATGGAGAAATGCTGGCGGTAATCTTTCTAGATTTAGATAGATTTAAAAATGTTAACGATACTCTCGGTCATCCAGTGGGCGATTTGTTGCTGCAAAGTGTATCTCGGCGTTTGACTAACTGTTTGCGCGTGGGGGATTCGATGGCTCGTTGGGGCGGAGATGAATTTACTGTGCTGCTGTACAATATCAACACCCCAGAGGAAGCAACTAAGATTTGCCAGCTAATTATCCAGAGTTTAAGCACTCCTTTTGATTTTGAGGGTTTGGAACTTTATATTAAGGCTAGCTTGGGAATTGCTTTGGCTCCTTACGACGGAGAAGATGCAGAAACTTTGCTGAAAAATGCTGATGCTGCGATGTACAAAGCTAAACAGAAAGGTCGCAATAATTATCAGTTTTACACGCAGGCGATCGGCAGTAAAGTCTCCGAGGATCTTAACTTAGAAAATCATCTTTACAAAGCTCTAAAAAATTCAGAATTTGTCCTGCACTATCAACCGCAAATAAACTTAAATACTGGCAAAATAGTGGGCATGGAAGCTCTGATTCGCTGGCAGCATCCCGAACGCGGTTTGATTCCTCCCGATCGATTTATTCCCTTAGCTGAGGAAACAGGATTAATCTGCCAAATTGACGAATGGGTGATGCGGACTGCTTGCTTGCAAAATCGAGCGTGGCAGTTACTGGGATTGCCGCCGATGCGGATAGCAGTGAATTTATCAGCCCGCCAGTTTCTGCAACCTCACACGGTACAAACCATCGCTGAAATTTTATCAGAAACCAAGTTAAATCCCGAATATTTAGAAATAGAAATTACCGAGAGCATTGCCATGACAGATGTGAGCTTTACGGTGTCGGTATTGCAGCAGTTGCAGGACATGGGAATTAACATTTCTCTGGACGATTTTGGCACCGGTTATTCTTCGCTGTGGTCTCTGAAAAACTTTCCCCTCAATAATTTAAAAATAGACAAATCTTTCGTGGCCGATTTGGTGACTGGCAGCAGCGGTGCTACTATTGTGAAACTGGCGATCGCCTTGGGACAGGGCCTGAATTTACAGGTGATTGCTGAGGGTGTGGAAACAGCAGAACAGTTGGCGTTTTTGCGATCGCATCAGTGCGATATCGGTCAGGGTTACTTCTTTAGCAAACCAATACCGGCGGCGGCCATCACCCAATTGTGCTTAGAAAATCAATCGGGGAACAAACAAAAGCTTCTCTTTTGAGCGATATCTGATAGGGACAAACGCTTTCGCCGTTTCCGGCGCGGGGAGTAGGACACGGCGCCATGCCCATAGGTGTCAACTTAGCGTTAAACCCGCACTCCGGCAGTCCGGCAGGGGTTGAAACCCCTGCCTCAAAGCCGAAGTCCTCTGAAGAGGACTGAAAAACTCATTAGTCCTCATAGCGAGGACTTCAGCTATTAGACAGGGACTTCAGTCCCTGGCGGACTGCCGGGTGGGAGGACTGGCGGACTGATAGATTAAGTTGACACGACGAAAGGCAGTGCCCTTTCCTACATAATGATTATTTTGGGCTAGGGAAACGGCGAAAGCCTTTGTCCTCCGTTGCCTTACTGCCAAACAAACACTTTTGCTTCGTATTCCGGCAAGTCAATCATAATATTGTCATCGCCAGATTCAACATCATAATTCCCCGTCCATTCGTGCCAAGTTCCGTTTGCCGGAAAGTGGGGAACGCTGTAACCTGCCAGATAATTTTCCGACATATTCGCGACTACTACAACTCTGGAACCTTCATCGTTCCAGCGAGTGTAAGCAAAAACTTTCGAGTCGGGGTCTTCGTGGAAAAACTCGATGTTTTCTGTGTAGAGTGCTTGGTTATTTTTACGCAGGTGAATCAAGCCTTTGTAGTATTCCCACAAACCTTTATTCAGGTCATTTCCTAGCAGCGTCCAGTCAATTTTAGATTGCTCAATTGTTTTGCCTTTGTATTCGCCAAATTCTTCGCCCATCCAAATCAGCGGCACGCCAACTGCTGTCATTAACAGCACGGTTCCCAACTTTGCCCGCTTGAAGGCGGCTTCATCCAAAATTCCCCGATCGCCAAATTCGGCAAAAATGCGATCGTGATCGTGATTACTCAAATAATTGACTACATTCGTAGCACCCAAGTAACCTTGCCGCTTGCAGTCGATTACCTCTTTGAGCCGTTCTAAATCAAAATTGTCCCCGCACAGTTGTGGAATTATCGAGTGATAGAAACTGTCGTGCCAGCAGCCGTCCATCGGCCCCTCTAGATTAGTGATGCTGGGATCGTCGGGAATGTATTCGGCAACGGTATAAAACGGTTTGGGGCCGGCGACATTTTTGGCTTCTTGAACTACCCAGTGCATGAAATCGTAGTTAGCTATTTGTCGCGCCGCGTCGAAACGAATGCCGTCGAGATGATATTCTTGAACCCAATAGCGGACTGTATCGCCAGCAAATCTGCGCGCCGGGAAAGTTCCTAAATTTTCGTCGTAAAATTCGTAGTTAAATTCCGGGCCCCAATTGTTATCTGGATCGCGGGGTTCGTGGTGATACCAATAATCGTGATCGATTTGAGTGAGGGGGCTCGATGATTCCGAGTGGTTGTAAATACCGTCGATGATGACGCGAATCCCCCGCCCGTGACACTCGTCTATCAGGTTTTTGAGTTCTTCTGTGGTTCCGTAGCTGGACTCGGTAGCGAAGAAGTAGCGAGGGTTGTAGCCCCAACTGTAGTCGCCTGGGTATTCTTTGAGGGGCATGAGTTCGATCGCGTTGACGCCGAGTTCGACTAGGTAATCGAGTTTTTCGACGACGTGCTTGTACTTGCCGCGGGCTAGGGGATCGTCTTCGCCACCGGAAAAGTCGGCAACGTGCATTTCGTAAATCACTAATTCCCGATCGGCTGGTAGCGGTTTGTCATCGTGTTTCCAGACGTAGGTATCGACAATGCGCGAGCCATCTTTGATCCGAACAATGCCGTTTTGAGTAGGATCGTCGATATCAGTCGCGTAGGGATCGACCACATCTACCCACTGATCGGGTTCCAGAAACCAGCTTTTCGACTGAACGCGGAATTTGTATTGATAAACGCCATCCTCCAACTCAACTCGCGTGCGAAAAAAACCTTCTTCGTCCTTTTCCATCGGAATATCTTCCCAATTAGAAAAAGAGCCAATCACGGCAGCTCCTTTGTTGTAGGGAGCAAATAACTTGAATTCAATTGGGGCAGCCATAATACCTCTTTCTAAAATTTTTCAGTAGCAGTTGATACTTTTAATTTTACAAATTTAAGCGAACTCAGCATCACTCTACGGATATAATTTATTTAAGGCTTAACTCTTCCTAAAAGTATCGTAATCTAGTCTCTGTCTCTGCCTTTTATGAAGTGAAATCGCGCAGTATTGGCAGTGCGATCGAAATTTATCTCACTGGCGATCGCTCAACAATAAGTATTAGTAATATCATAGTTTTTTAGCATCTATCTTAAGGTATATTTACTTTTTAAAATTTTGAAAAAAATATCTGTACTGGGATAGATGCGGATTTAAACTCGATCTTTTTTTTAACAAGAAACAATTGCTCGGCTGGTACACACTGCCTGCCCTAATTTTTTGATAACAATTAGTCATTCGGTGTGCACTGCACACCCTTAATCAGTGACCGAAAGCCTCCAGGATACCCGCCCCGTGATTCATTCCAAAAGCAGACTCAGGACCCAGAAATAAAAAACGTGTATCCGATAAAGGAACCCCCGAATTTATCTCGCGCAAGTCAATGCTTCAATTCTTTAATCTAAAATCTAAAATCTCAAATCGATTGGCCGTAAGGTGCGCCCAGCGCACCCTACTTTTAACTTGATTTTGCCTGACGATCGGGCTTCATCCAACCAAGCCAGAACGCAGGGCGAGAACGGCTGCCTGAGTGCGGTCATCAGCGCACAACTTGTTCAAAATATTGCGGACGTGAGTCTTGACTGTACCGACGGTAATATAAAGCTTTTCGGCGATTGCAGCATTGCTGTAACCCTGTACGATTAGTTCCAAAACTTCTAATTCCCGCTCGGTTAAAGGGTAAGTCTCAATGATGTGACTAAACTCTGGTTCGGCAGCCTTAATGGTGACTCTTTTGCCCTCAGCCTTCGGTTCTTCCGGCGCGGGTTCCTGAGTGCGAGCTTGTTTGAGGACGATACGGGCGATCGCCGGATCGATCCAAGAGTTACCTTCGTGAGTTACTTTTACTACATCTAATAACTGATCGAAGCTAATATCTTTCATGCAGTAAGAGTCAGCTCCGGCGGCAAAAGCTGCCAGAACTTCTTCTTCATTGTCCTGAAAAGTCAGAATCAAAATTTTTGTATCTGGATCGGACTCCTCTAAGGATTTTTTGAACTTTTGTGTCAGTTCAATGCCGTCAAAATCCGGCAACCCAATATCTACAATTGCCACGTCAGGTTTTGAAGACTGAAGCAGTTTCAATCCCTCTGTAGCGTTAGCTGCATCGCCAACAACTTCTATCGTGTCACGCTGTTGTAAAGCTGTGCGGATGCCGACTCTTGTCAGGTCATGGTCTTCTACCAAAGCAACGCGAATTTTACTCATCTTTCTTCCAATAGTCCGCTAAACTTTTAAAATATCGTCAACTGACTCAGCTAAACTGAGTAAATTTGAGAATGTGTCCTGATTTAGGGTTTTACAGGTCGCACATCATTGTTAAGCATACTCATGCAGCAGCCAAGAATGCAAGTTAATTTTTAAGTTATTTTGCGACGATGCCTGCACTATCCGGATCGGGACAGGTAAGCTCTCAATGTTTTAACAGTTTAACTGAATTATCTCCTTGTCCGCCCGTTGATAGAGGTAAAGATACCACTACCCAGATAAATTTAAAGTATAAAAAGTTTTGATGCACCAGGGCGGTCAAAATCAATAAAGCTAGCCGCACGAGTCTTTAGCCGATGTTAGGGCTCTAGTCCAATGCTTATTTATATAACCTGTTATGACTCAGTATCACGGCAATAAGTCTTTTCCCTCGGAGTTTTCCGACTCGGAAATCTTACACAAAGTATCTGAAATAACATCCCCCCAACCGCAAGTTGGCGACCGCGAAACTCAGGACGATCGCCTGTGGTCGGCAATTCCTCACATAGTTTGGAAAACAAAGGCCGACGGCTGGGCTACTTATTTCTGTCAGCGCTGGGAGGAGTACACAGGCGTACCAGCAGCAGCAGCTTTGGGTTTCGGCTATCTGGCGCGCGTCCACCCAGAAGACCGCCCTCGTCTATTGGCGAGATCGCACAGTTCTAAGTTCCCACCGCCAAGCTACGAAATTCTATTTCGCCTGCAGACGCGAGAGGGCACTTACCGCTGGAACGTGGCCAAAGGAAGGCTCGCTAACCCCGACAGTCAGGAAGTTTTGGAGTGGGTGGGAACCTACACAGATATGGAGCCGATCGAACAAACTAAAGCCGAGCCCCAAGCAGAACCAGAGTTTTGGCCGCATCAAGCGTGCTCGGAAGCTAATTTCAAAGTAGAAAAATTGTGCCAAGCCCGGACGGTAATAGAGGCTGGGCGGGAGTTACAGGTGATAGAGCAGTTTACAAATATATTGAGCCAGCGCGCGGGCAGTTTGTGCCAGTTGTTGCAAGCCATCGCGGACGCGACTGTAGAGGCGATCGCGGGAGCGGAATTTTGCCTAGTTGCTCTCCTGGAGTCGGATTGCAGCGGCCTCAAACTCAGCGCTGTCGGGGGTACGGAAAACTTTGGTGGGGGCAAAACCCCGCACGTGCAAAACAAGCTGCTGTGGAAAGCATTTGCGACGGGAGAGTCTGTACTGTGGCGGTCGGAGTGCCGCAAAGGCTTGCTGCCGGCGGCGGCTTGTGCAGTCGCGATCGAGTCGGGGCAAAGCGGGCGTTTGGGTGTGCTCGCCATCGGCAACGGGAAAGACAGCACGGCGATGGACGGGCATACTCAGCAACTGCTGGCGGTGATGGGAAAACAAGCGGCGATGGCCATTAATAACGCACTGGCGATCGAAAAATTAAAAAAGCAGGAACAGCTTTTAGACTTGCAAAACGAGCTGCTAATTCGCCAGCAGGAAGAACTGGAAAATCAGGGGCGACGCATTCAACAGCAAAAATTGGAACTGCTAGAAGCAGCCAAGTTAAAATCGCAATTTTTGGGCATCATGTCCCACGAATTGCGAACTCCCATGAATTCGATTATCGGCTTTTCCCAATTGCTGCTGCGCCAGCACAAACAAATGCTGACCGCCCAGCAAACAGAAATGGTGGGGCGCATTTTACATAACGGCAAAAACCTGCTACTGCTGATTAACGATATCCTCGACCTCTCCAAAATCGAGAGTGGCCGCACAGAATTAAAAATTGAAAAATTTGATTTAGCGCATTTAGTAATGGATGTCGCCTTGGAATTCGGAAATCAAGCCACCGATAAGAATGTGGCATTGTCCGTCAGCGTGTGCTTGCAGCATCAGTTTATAGTTAATGACAAGTTGCGCCTGCGGCAAATTTTGGTCAATCTCGTTTCCAACGCGGTTAAATTCACACATGAGGGCAGCATCTATATTGAGGTGCGGGAATTAAATCGCGATCGGCTAATTATCACCGTTCGGGATACAGGAATCGGCATCTGTGAAAAGGCTCTTCCCCACATTTTCGACAAGTTCCACCAAGGCGACCAAACCACAACTCGCCAATATCCAGGCACTGGTTTAGGACTAGCTATTTGTGCCTCTTTAGTCAAGATGATCGACGGCACAATTACTGCTGAAAGTCAACCAAAAAAAGGTTCGATATTTCGGATGGAATTTCCGCGAAAAGTTTATCCTAAAAAACTTACTTCCTGACTAAGGATCGCGAATTAAATAACTTACAATTTTAATTGTTATTGTGGGATGGGCGTCCCGCCCGTCCCACAAACTTGTGGAAGTTATTTAATTCTCATTCCTTAGTGCTTTAAATGCACAACAGCTTAATAGACGAAAAAATAAATAGGACTAAGAGCAAAAAAAGGTGTTACCTACTAATTATAGCGGTAGGGTGCGCCGAGACGCACCCTACATATAGAGGTTTTGGGTAATTCCTTTATTCTTGAGTCCCTCTCTGCTAGGAGGAGAGTTTGTGTAGGATAGGTTGCAACAGCAGACTCTTATCTAAAGACTAGAAGTTTTCCCTACTTCTGCCTGAGTAGCAATTGGTTTAACATCGGTGTAGCCCATATTATTAGCTACGTCGCGCAGCACCGAAATTTGCTGTTCAAAATCAAGACCTTCAATTTGACCCAACACGCCATTGACAGCCTCAGTTGCCTCATATCCGTCGGGGATATCGACAATTGTTTCACCCATACCAATCGCCCAAGCATACCAAACCACCAACTGATTGTTAGCAGTTAAAGCTCCGTAAGCGTGAGAATAGGGCGTGTCGTCGCGGTTGACAATACCTCGCATGATATTCAGTTGTTGATCGGCCGAAAGCTTGTAAAAATCATCCAGCAGCATGGGAGCTAATTCTGGTTCGGCGGCGGCGGGAGCGGCTGGTGTAATTGAATCTCCCATTTTTTCATAAACAAAGTAGAGCAGCGCCAGCTTTTCATCTGTACCCAACCCGTTGATTGTCTGAACGATGTTTTGAGTGTCGTTGGAGAGAGAGTGAGGATTGGTGGCGGCGGGTGAGTTCATAAACAAAATTCCTTAAAAATGCTTTCAGAATATATAAATATCAACATTTGTAAGTGCCAGTCACCATCCCGAAGAGGTAATACGATTTGAGGTTTTAAATTTTAGATTTTAGATGAAAGAATTGAGAATGACAGATGAGGTATGGGTTTGAAGCTTGCATATAGTTGGATTAGTTTAGGAAACTCGTGTAATGTTGACCAGCCACATGAGAATAAATCAGCCTTGAGATAGAAGCGCGCGATATATCTACGGGTAGATGAAAAATTAACGAAATAGAATCACAATAAATACAGTAAATTGTTAAATAAAACTAGAAAGGAGTCGGCTATGTCTCAAATCAATACAGAACCAAATAACACTGAAAGCTTTGACGCTCAGCAGATAACTGAAAGCGTGGAAGCTGGAGAACAAAAGTTGCCGACAGTTGATGTATCAGCAGACTACGAAGCTTCAAAAGAATTTAGTGTTAGTGACATCGATCGCACGGGTGCCGGCGCTCAAGCTGCCGCCGCTGCAACTGCACCTAAATTTCCTATTCCCGCTCCTAAAGATATCGCAAAGCCGGCAGATACAAGCGGCAATCCCGCTGATTTTCGTTCGATGGCTCAGGAAATTAAGCCTGCAGGTACACCGGGCGAAGTTACCGACGATTTGATGCAGAAAGCGATCGATCTTGGTACTCCCGGCAGTTAATTTAGAAATTCTCCATCCTCGACGGACAACCTCTGTATTGTAGGGTGCTTATGACGCGCCTTCCCCCTATAATTCGCGCGTCAAACCACTTTTTATATAAGTCCTGCAAGTGACTGTACGATAAGCTGCAATACAGTAGGGACGGAACAAGGTTTTGTCCTTAAAAGCTGCAATAGGGTAGGGACACAACATTTTTGTGTCCTTAAAGCGTTAATTTTAACTCTCCCTAATCGCTTAATTTTAAGTCGATCGCCCGACAGATTTGGCCGACAGTGCGATCGCCCAAAATTTCAATTACTAAATCCACGCGATCGCCCTCCTCAACCATCGACTTAATAAATAACTCGGGATGCAGCGCTTTCCAGAAATATTCGACAAACCGATTAATTTCCGCTTCTGACATTCCCGACTTCCCCGTCGCCATCATTTCCCGTTCCGCCTGATTGCGCCACACTTGAGAAATGCGATAATCTTGGGGATACAAAACCATCAACCGATCTAATCGGTTCCACAGGGGCAGATAGTCGTGCAGCTTCGCATTCATATCGCGCGCAAACTGACAGTCGCTTTCTGTGGAAATCGGAAACGGTGCAGCCGCCAAAAACTCGTTTAATTTGGCATCAACCACCGGATTCACACCGACAAACCAACCTTCAAAAAGTACAATATCCGCACCGGAAATAATTTCGGGTTGACTTCTATCTCCTGCACCTCCATAGGCTGATTTGTCAAACCTGGGAATTTCTATATTTTTAATTATATCCGGTTTGAGGGCATCTGATTTGGGATTGTCAAATGCTGCTAAATTATGAGTTTGAGAACCGCGCAACTTGTCTAAAACTGCGATTCCCAAGTCAATATCGTGAGTGCCGGGGGGGCCGCGCCAAATTAAACGCGGGTCTGCTTTTTGGAGTTGTTGGCGATCGGCATAAGTCTTGTAAAGATCGTCTAAAGAAAGGCTGACAGTAGAATATCCCAATTTTCCCAGAATCAGCCTCAAAACTTGGCATAAAGTAGTTTTTCCCGTTCCTTGCCCTCCTAAAATTCCTTGAATTAAAGGACGGTTTAAACTTTGTTTGGCAGTCGATAATTGCATTGCCAGCGGCAGCCACAGATTCCACAAAGTTTCGAGGAAAACAGTTGACTTTAGGGGGAAAGTATGCAGTTCGTCAAGAAGAGAAAAGAATAAATCGGTTTTGCAGCGGACAACATCGGCTACACTGTCAGGAGTAATCCCAAAAGCGCGCGTTCGCGAAGCCCTCGAAGAGGATCGCACATCATCCGCAAGTTCCCACAAAGCCAGGTGATCGAAGTCGGGAGCGATCGGGCGATCGCCGGCTTGCCATCGATGTAAAATTTCAACAGGGGTTACAGTCGATCGATCCATATCCTAAAAACTCTCGCTAGCGGGGGCTGGTTTTGTCCAATTACTATCTACAACCGACAAATATTTCCCCTCCTTTTAAGAGCCAAGTTTGAAAGCCTCCACAAATAAATTGTAAGTCACGCCAATTTTCAGAGCATAGAGCATATCCACCCAAAAAGAACGGGCTACAGGCCGCGGGCTGCCGTAAACCAGCCAGCTCGCAAACTCAGTCAACAACACCAACAGCCCGGCCGCGATAATATCCCAATCTGCTGATTGTCCGGCGATAGTCGAAATAGCAGTTCCCAAAAAAGTGCCGAAAAGCAGGCTAATTAGCAGTAGCGAAATCCGCCGCCAAGGATTGCTCAGCCAGCCTCGGAATCGCTCGCCCAGAACATCAATCAATCTGTTAATTCGGGTATTCTGCATAAAAAAAGTTATACCATTGGAGATTCGAGATTGGAGATTTGAGATGCGGAATTACTGATGAATATTGGGTTTTGGAGTACGGGCATAGAGTAGCACTTTTTTTTTCAACTGCTATTAAAAGCTATAACGATGAGTCAACAAATGCCCCTCCAGGCTAAATCCAAATTCTTACCGCGGTCAGTATGTCGCCATCTAAAATATAAAATTTAACATCTAAGATGGTATTAAGCGATTGGCGAATTATAGCAGAGAACGGTTAAGTCATTAAGTGTAACTGTATCTTGTGTCACAGCAGCCCCTGGTTTTACATTAAAAATAGTTAAGACTCATTGCGGGTGCAGTCTATCCTTTAAGCCTAAAATTTATGAATCTTAAAATTTACCAGCTCGTAATTGGAGTGTCGATCGTCCTAATTACAGGAATGTTTCTAGGACGTTTTGAAATCACTATCTCCAACGGTTCAAATCAGTCGAGCGATTGGCCCTCACAAGCCACCGCACTCCCCCCCATACCCCCCATTTCTCCAGTTGCGACAGATTCAGCAGACACCGCTAGCGAGCCCAAACCCGACTCAACACCAACCCCCCCAGATCCAGAGGAGGAAGTGCTTTCCTCAATCCCTGTAGATGCTAAAGCCTCCGGCCGTTTGCGCGTCAGCAACCGCAGCGAACACCCAGTGCGAGTGGCCCTGCTGTCGAAACGGCAAGCCAAGGAATCCTACGGCAAACCGGCGCACTGGGATTTTGCGCCGGGGGAAGGTGGCGGCAAGGGACTGATGCTATCGCTGCCGGAGGGAAAGTTACAAGTCAAACGGGGAGACATTTTAGTGGTTTTTGCTCAGGATGGTTCTCGCCGCTACTGGGGGCCTTTCGTCGCCGGGGAGACACCCTCGCCGGCTTGGAACAGCACAGCCGGAGAATGGCAATTAATTTTGCAGCCGTGAACGCTTAGCTGCAGGTGCGGAAATTTGGGTCGAGAATTCCGGTCGATCCGGTCTTGTTGAGAATGGGCTATGGGAGGTTAAACTCACATATCTTGCACCATTCTCGCTTAACAGGCTTTTGGGCCTGTTCCACAAAGAGTGAATTTTCTTGTGGGGAGTAGGGGTTGGGCAGGAGAGCCAGCCCCTGAAAGGCTTGTTGAGAATGGTGCAACATCTCTGTTTAACTGATATCTTGCACCATTCTCGCTTAACAGGCTTTCCGGCCTGTTCCACAAAGAGTGAATTTTATTGTGGAACAGGCCGGAAAGCCTGTTCATAAAAGCCTTCTTGAGAATGGTGTAACATCTGAGTTTAACCAGATTCGATCGAATGGGGAGTTTCGAGAATGCGAATCTTTCGGTAGACTCTCTATGCGAGCTAAAATTTAAAATCTAAAATCGCAGGAAGTTTGCGTGAAGGAAGTTATTAAAAATTTGTCAGAGTTTAGGAAGCGCCCGTTAGCGTTAGCGAAGCGATCCGAAGGAAAGCCCTCGAAGAGGATCGCACCAAAGCTGCTGTCGCTTTTATGGCTGTGCGCGATCGCCTGGGTAGGTTTCTTGTGGAATCTCGGCAACATCGGTTTAGTTGACGAAACCGAACCGTTGTTTGCCGAAGCCGCCCGTCAAATGACGCTGACAGGGGATTGGATCACTCCTTATTTCAACGGCGAAACGAGGTTTGACAAGCCACCGTTGATTTACTGGCTGATGGCGGTGGCTTACCGCACGCTGGGTGTTAACGAATGGGCCGTGCGTCTTCCCTCGGCCTTGTGTGCGATCGGTCTGACTTGCCTCGGATTCTATACCTTATCGAAGGAAGGAGGAAGTTCGGCAACGGATTCTGTAACGGATTTAACGGATGTCAGGAATAAGGAAGAAGGGCACGATACGGATTCGGACACGGATACACGGATGAATGTAACTGTCTTTTCTCCCTCGTTCTCCCACTCTCCCACTCCCCCACTCTCCCCTTCTCCTAGTATTCCTATTTTTCTTTCTACTCCCTGGATTGGTGCTGCCCTAATAGCTTTAAATCCCCAAACTATTGCCTGGGGACGGACTGGCGTTTCAGATATGCTATTAGTTAGTTGTATGTGTTCGGCACTATTCGCATTTTTTCTCGGTTACACTCTAGAAGAACAGAGAGAAAAAGCCGAATTTTCCACTGTTTCCGCTTCCCGATTTCCCAATAAGTGGTATCTGACTTTTTACGTACTAATTGCCTTAGCAATTCTGGCTAAGGGGCCTGTGGGAATTGTCTTGCCAGCGCTGATTGTTGGCTGCTTCGGGCTTTATTTGGGAAATTTTTGGCAACTTTGGCGCGAAATGCGTCCGGTGTCGGGAATCTTGATTATTCTGGCGATCGCCTTGCCTTGGTACATTTTGGTTATTTTAGACAACGGTCAAACTTATATTGACAGCTTTTTTGGCTATCACAATTTCCAGCGTTTTACTGGAGTAGTCAACAAGCACTCCGCGCCTTGGTATTTTTACTTTTTTGTAGTGCTAGTTGGTTTTGCACCTTGGTCGATTTATTTGCCGGTGGCGATCGCCCGTACCCGTTTTTGGCAGCGCAGTTACTGGCGTCGTCAACCGCGATCGGCTCAGTTGAGTTTATTTGCCATCTTTTGGTTCGGGTGCATCTTTGGCTTTTTCACGATCGCCGTGACCAAATTGCCCAGTTATGTATTGCCTTTAATCCCCGCCGCTGCGATTTTGGTAACGCTGCTGTGGAGCGATATTATTGCAGGCAACGAACCAGAAAATAGGCGGGCAAAGTTAGAAAAAAAACCTAATTCTTTACCGCGAGGGCTGTTAGTTACATACATTTTCAATGTCATATTTTTACTGATTATAGCCGGAGCAACTTTCTACTGCTACAACTGGCTCGGAGACGACCCGGCTATGCCCAATTTTCCCCAAGCAATTCAGCAGTCGGGATTGCTGATTGTAGGCGGTACGATTTGGATAATTACAGCGGTGGCGATCGGACTTTTACTTTGGCAGCGGCAACAGCGCTGGATTTTGGTTGCTAACTTCATCGGGTTAGTAGCATTTATCATCTTTGGTCTTACTCCCGCCTACAAATTGGTCGATATCAACCGCCAGTTACCTCTGAGACAGTTAGCGCAGGTTGCGGTTCAACAAAAACTGCCGGGGGAAGAGTTTATTATGGTTGGTTTCTGGAAACCCAGTCTGGTTTTTTATACCCAAGAGCCGGTGACTTACTACCGAGCTGTCAGAAGGGCGATCGACTACATTAAGGAATCAAAAAACCCAAATTCTCCCTCTATTTTGTTGCTGGGATATCCAGAGAAATTTGTGGAATTAGGATTGCAGCCAAATCAATATCAATTGTTGGAAAGTCGCGGCGCTTACCAACTCGCCAGGGTTCCGAGAACAGCATTTCGATAGTGGATTGTACTGCGGTGTGAGCCGACCTATATGGTGTGAAAGTAGGGGCAATCCCCCCGTGGTTGCCCCGGAATTTGGATATGGTGCGTCCAGGACTGCAAAAGCTATAATC
Organism: Microcoleus sp. AT8-A3; assembly: GCF_036705675.1. Taxonomy (NCBI): domain Bacteria; kingdom Bacillati; phylum Cyanobacteriota; class Cyanophyceae; order Oscillatoriales; family Microcoleaceae; genus Microcoleus; species Microcoleus sp. AT8-A3. The sequence goes on along the minus strand of NZ_JAUBVD010000008.1, from coordinate 96,403 downwards.
TAGTCACTACCTAAAGCCCGAAGCTGGGAGCCTACAATGGTTTCAATTCTCAACAAACCCTCCTCATTAATCCATGAGATTTGCATTGAAAAAGTCGATCGGTGGAAGTTGTTCAAATTTAGTGAATCGCTCCAACAGCGTATGGAAAATTTGTTAGAGAAGAAGAAGGACGATCGACTAATAGCAGAAGAGGCAGCCGAACTCGATGCCATTGGGGAATTAGATCGTATCTTTACCCACATCAATGCAATGATGGCGGCTCAAGATGTCAATCAGCGATCGTGAGTTAACTAGCGTTACGGAGTAGATTAGATGAATCCTGAGACAAAACAAGTATCACAGCACATGAAAGAATTTGGGCTTCATATTCTTGGGAGAGCTATTTATGATGCAACATTTAGCGAGATCACGAGGCCTTTTGCTCATATGTTGTCGGTAGTTCATGCAGCACATGGAGCAGAAATACTTATCAAGGCACGCATTGCTGAAGAGCATCCGCTTTTAATCTTCAAGTCCTACCCTAAATCAAATACTACTAAGGATGTATTGAGTATCAAGGAACTCTTTAAGTACGGTCGAACTTTAATTTATTCAGAGTTACCTGAAGTTCTTTGGGCGACAACTGGTTATAGAATCAAGGAATTAGATAGATATCAAAAATTTGGCTATCTGCGAAACATCATTGTCCATTTTTCTGCCGCTCCTGATTGCGAAGCTTCCACAGAGACATTAAAATTTGCTTTGGAAGTTTTAGATTATATAGTTCAGGATTTTTGGGGTGAGAGCTTGATTTACTATTCGCAAGAATGGGACGATGTAATCATTTCTGAGGGTTATCTGCGAGAACAAATTGAGCAATTGAATATTCAGGTGCACCCCGACACACAGAAACAAATAGAAAGTCTTGACCTAACCTTAAAATAAAATGGATATAGAAGCCAGAAAGGGAACGATCGCTCATAATTAAGGGAGTGTCTACAACCAGCCAATTTCATCTAGAAAAGTGTATTTAGACAAGTGGAAAATTATGATCCCAATCAATGAAGCTCAACAGCAGTTACAGCAGTCGATCGATTCGGTGAGTCAGTCGCACCAACCTATTGTGATCGCAGGACAGACTAGCAATACAGTATTATTATCTGAATCTGACTCCGCATCTGTAGAGGAAACACTATATCTTCTCTCAGTGCCGGGAATGCGGGAATCAATTCGGGAAGGAATGGCAACGCCGATCGCACTTCTCGATCGCCCTTTAGACTGGTAACTTGGCCGACCATACGTGCCATAATCAGCCATATTATCTGGTACGCGATCGCCTGGAAATATGGATGCGCTAATCGGCAAAACTTTACAGGGTGGAAAGTACACCCTCGAACAAGAACTGGGACGCGGCGGCTTTGGAATAACTTTCAGGGCAAATCACCGCTATTTAGGACAGCCTGTAGTCATAAAAACCCTCAACGAATCTCTGCGGCAGCAACCTAATTTTGCTGAGTTCGATCGCAAGTTTCAAGACGAAGCGAGGCGGTTGGCTTCCTGCGTTCATCCGAATATTGTCCGCGTCAGCGATTTCTTTGTGGAAGACGGGCAGCCTTACATGGTGATGGACTACGTTCCGGGTCAGAATTTGGGCGATGTAGTCGGTTCAAATAATCCGCTACCAGAAAATCTCGCAATTCTCTACATCACTCAAATTGGCGCTGCTTTAAAAGTTGTTCATCAAAAGGGTTTGCTGCACCGAGATGTCAAGCCGCAAAACATTCTGCTGCGCCAAAACACCCAAGAAGTTGTGCTGATAGATTTTGGAATTGCCCGCGAGTTTACTCCCGGTGCAACCCAAAGTCACACTAATATGGTGTCCGACGGCTACGCGCCCCCAGAACAGTATTTCGCCCAAGGAAAATATACGCCCGCCACAGATGTTTACGGTATGGCGGCGACGCTTTACACTTTACTGACAGCACAGGTGCCGGTGGCTGCAATTTTGCGTACCAGTCAGCCGATGCCTTCACCCCGCGACTTGCGGCCTCAGCTAAGTGCGGCTGTCAGTTCTGCAGTGATGCGGGGGATGACAGTAGAAGCTCAAAATCGCCCTGCTAGCGTGGATGAGTGGCTGTCGCTGCTGCACGGGCAGCCTCATGGTGCAGCGTCGCCGAGCACCGGGCCGACGGTGGCGGTGATGCCGGGACACGGGCCTCAGTCGCCGGCGGGTTCCAGAACAGCGCCTGCTGTGGTGTCTTCTGGGCAAGGCAGCCGCAAGGTTTGGTGGATTTTGGGGTTCGTGACGATCGCACTTATTGTGGCAGGTTTTGTCGGTATTGCTAGGGTTTTCCTCAACCGGCCGTCTTCGGAACCCGCACCGGTGGCCCAGGACGATCGCACTTCGGCCCCTGCAGATCCAGACGCGCGCGTGAACCCCGCACCAATTCCCGCGCCGACACCAACGCCTTTCTCGCCGACTCGCAGAGAAAGTCCGCCACCTGCTGCTGAAACTCCGCCGCCTGCTGCTGAAACTCCAGCGCCTGCTGCTGAAACTCCAACACCCGCCCCAGCACCAACACCAGCGCCTTCTCCCGAAGCTGTCGAACCTACACCAACAGAAAAACTTGTTGACAAAGAGTTGCCGCCCGATCGATCGCCCGCACCCAGCGAACAACCGGGAACCAGTTATCAGAAGACTCCCACAATCCCTGGGTATGCCGTTGGTACGCCGGAAAGTCAGATTTTAGCCGAATTGGGAGAACCCACTGACTCTCAAGCGCGGGGCTATTGGCCAAATACTCGCACCGCACTTTACGAAATATTGCCAAATCGGATTACTCTGGGTTACATTTACGATCGCGATTCGGCCCAGCTAGTACAAACAGAGGGTTCTTTTGCTCAGTCTGTGGACGATTTGGTGGTGCGAACCGCCTTAAACGGCATGGTGGGCGGGGCAAACCGGGAGATTTTGCAGGGATTCCGCGACGTGCAGCAGCGCCGGAGTAATCGCTTTACGTTTAGGAAAGGTTCGCTGGAAGGGATAATCGAACGCAATGAGCGCGATCGGATTTACATCGGCGTCTGGGACGAAAATTTGCATTAATTAGGAATTACGCACGGGTGGTCAGAAACCGGGTTTTTGCTCCAAGACTTCGTTAAAGCAGACAAAAACCGCAAAAAACCCGGTTTCTTTAATCCCCAATCGAAAATCCAAAATCTAAAATCTAAAATCGGTTGACGCAACACGAAATATTGTCTATAATTAGAGAACGCACGAGGGGCTGTAATGGTTTCGACAGGGTGGCGAAAGCTGCTCCGTGATGCAGGTCGAGAGGGAGTCTACTCTCGTTAATATCGGCTCAAAAAAAATAGTAAATGCGAACAACATCGTTCCTTTCGCTCGCAAAGCCGTAGCTGTAGCCTAAAAACTTCTTGAGCTTGGTTTAGAGTGTATGCCACCTCACTCCGTTAAAGGTAGCATAACAACCCCCAACGGATGCCCTAGCTAAACGTTTCTAGTCGGCTAGCTAGGAAAGCAATCACTAGAAAATCCCCCCATTTGGGATAAAGATGGTTCCCGCCCCGAGGATTAGAGGGGATAAACCTGTGAACGATCGGAAGGTAAATACCCGCTTTGGACGGCAGTTCGATTCTGCCCAGTTCCATAAAAGAAGTGACGTAAAATCAATGGTTTAAGCCATTTGAAAGCCACTTTATAGCATTAAAAGGGCTCAGAGTTAACTCTGGGCCCTTTTGTTTGGCTCAGATAGCTCAACTCATCCGTGTATCCGTGTCAAAATCCGTGCAGTGCTCTACCTTTTCCCCGCGAGGGGACTGAAATATTTGCTGGTCGTTTTTCAATTGGCGTTCTCACCGCCTTGCAACCGTCAACAGTCAACCGTCAACAGTCAACCATCAACCATAAGTTACCCACCCATTAGCTACGCTGCCGGCTCATATAATTAGAACTTCACCCTGTCTGTGCGTTCTTGGAGCCTGTCGGGCGATATACTATTAGGCGGTAAAGCATTAAAAATCTTTACAAAGACCCCGATTTCTAAGCCTACTCCTACAAAGGACGGGTGAAAAATTATATGCTGAGCGCTCAAAAGCTGGAAAAATGAACCCAGGAATTGACTTACAAGGAAGTTTTGTAGAAGCCCTGATGAATTTGGGCTTACCGGCGGACATCGCCCAAGTGCTTTGGCTACCGCTGCCAATGTTGCTGATGATTGTCGCTGCCGTCTTCGGGGTACTGACTAGCGTCTGGCTAGAACGGAAAATTTCCGCCGCCGCTCAACAGCGGGTAGGCCCGGAATTCATCGGCCCTCTGGGAGTGCTAGCACCCGTTGCTGATGGTTTGAAGTTGGTCTTCAAAGAAGACATCGTACCCGCAAAAGCTGACGCGCTGCTATTTACCCTAGGCCCGGTAATTGTGGTGATTCCAGTTTTTCTGTCTTACTTAATCGTGCCCTTCGGAGAGCATATGCTGATCGCCGATATGGGGACAGCAATATTTCTGTGGATTGCTCTTTCTAGCATTCAGCCGATCGGCTTGCTGATGTCCGGCTATGCTTCAAACAACAAATACGCCCTCCTCGGAGGACTCAGAGCCGCCGCTCAATCCCTCAGCTACGAAATTCCCCTAGCTTTGGCAGTATTGGCAGTTGTAATGATGTCCAACAGCCTCAGTACGATCGACATCGTACACCAGCAAGCCGGCTACGGCATTCTCGGCTGGAATATCTGGCGGCAACCAGCAGGTTTCCTGATTTTCTGGATCGCAGCACTAGCAGAATGCGAACGTTTACCCTTTGACCTTCCAGAAGCAGAAGAAGAATTGGTAGCAGGATATCAGACTGAGTACACAGGCATGAAATTTGCTTTGTACTATATCGCTTCCTACGTTAACCTCGTCCTTTCTTGCCTGTTAGTAGCAGTTTTGTACCTCGGCGGCTGGGAGTCCCCGATTCCTGTCGGAGTCCTGACAAATGCCCTAGGATTGAGCGAAACGACTCCTTGGTTGCAGGTAATTACCGGCTTGCTGGGCATTACAATGACCATGCTGAAAGCCTACTTTTTCTTGTTTCTGGCTGTTCTGCTCCGCTGGACTCTGCCGCGAGTTCGGATCGACCAATTGCTAAATTTGGGATGGAAGTTTTTACTTCCCGTTGCTTTAGTTAATTTGCTGTTGACCGCAGCTTTGAAGCTTGCCTTTCCCTTTGCTTTTGGCGGTTAATTCGTAATAGGTAACAGAACAGATAATAGCTAACCTAGAGTAGCTGTTAACTCTCATGACCTATTATCAATTAGCAATTACCAAAAACTCAAGTACAGAGAGAGAACACGATGCTAAAATTCCTCAATCAAGTAGGCGAATACGCCAAAGAGACTCTTCAAGCTGCTAAGTATATCGGTCAAGGGCTATCTGTTACTTTTGACCACATGAGACGCCGCCCGATTACGGTGCAGTATCCTTACGAGAAATTAATTCCTTCCGAACGTTTCCGGGGCAGAATTCACTTTGAATTTGACAAGTGCATCTCCTGCGAAGTTTGCGTTCGGGTGTGTCCGATCAACTTACCTGTAGTGGATTGGGAATTTAACAAAGAAACTAAGAAGAAGCAACTCAAGCACTACAGTATCGATTTCGGAGTGTGTATCTTCTGCGGCAACTGCGTAGAATATTGTCCGACTAATTGTTTGTCCATGACAGAAGAGTATGAGTTAGCCGCCTACGAACGTCACGAATTGAATTATGACAACGTGGCCCTGGGACGTTTGCCCTACAAGGTTACAGATGACCCGATGGTGACACCGATGCGGGAATTCGCTTATTTGCCGAAAGGTGCGATCGACCCCCATGAAGTTTCCTACACCGATCGCCGCGCCGGTCTGCGTCCAGAGGAAATTATCGAAAAGTAAGTCATTAGTCATTAGTCAGCAGTCATCAGTCATTAGTGAAATAACCAATTATTAATGACTGCTAACTAATGAGTAAAAACGAACAATAGAACACTAATAATTGAGGATAAAAAATTGTGAATCTAGCTGAAGGGGTTCAAATTGTTTCATTTGGAATATTGTCCGTAATGATGATTGCAGGAGCACTAGGAGTAGTGCTGTTCTCAAATATCGTTTACTCAGCCTTTTTGCTGTGCGGCGTATTTACCAGCATTGCCGGCTTGTACCTGTTGCTGAATGCCGACTTTGTAGCAGCAGCACAGGTATTGATTTATGTGGGCGCTGTTAACGTCTTGATTTTGTTTGCGATTATGTTAGTGAACAAGCGCGAAGATTTCCGCACAATTCCCAACGCTTGGGTGCGTCAAGTAGCAACAGCAGTAGTTTGCGTAGGCTTGTTTGCGCTTTTGGGTACGATGGTGGTGTCTACTCCTTGGACTATTGTCGCGACGACAGGAGCACCGGCCGAAAGTTCGATCGTCACAATCGCCAAACATTTCTTCACCGACTTTTTGCTGCCTTTCGAGTTAGCATCAGTATTTTTGTTAATGGCAATGGTAGGAGCCATTGTCTTGGCGCGCCGCGATTTCTTGCCAGATGAATTGTCCAACAAGCTATCTGAAACACCAGCTTTTAGTTTGCCGGAAAGACCTCGCGAATTAGTTTCGGCCGGAGATGTGTCTTCGCCAGAATCTAAGTAATATTATGGTGCGCTGAGCGCACCATAGTGTTAGTTTTGTAGTAACTTTAGATTGAGACAAAATCGCAAAATTTATGCAACTGCAACTCCAGTATTTCCTGTTATTAGCCGCCGCACTTTTCTGTATTGGCATTTACGGTTTGATTACCAGCAGAAATGCAGTGCGCGTGTTGATGTCGATCGAGTTGATGCTGAATGCTGTCAATCTCAATTTGATGGGTTTCTCCAATTATCTCGACCCCGTACAAATTAAGGGCCAAGTATTTACCGTGTTTGTAGTTACGGTAGCGGCGGCTGAAGCGGCGGTGGGTTTGGCCATTGTTTTGGCGATTTATCGCAACCGCAATACAGTAGACATGGAAGAATTTAACTTGCTGAAGTGGTAATTAATCAATAGTCATCAGTCATCAGTCATCAGTCATTAGCGACAAACTAATGCAGATTAAAGACTGATGACTAAGGACTAAGGACTAAGGACTAAGGACTAAGGACTAATGACTTCTAGTAATTTCTAGAGTAATTCTACCCCCGAAATCAGGGATGGGGGCAGCAGGTTTCGAGAGTTGTAGTTTAACTTTTTCGACTAACGGTAGTTGTAAAAGCGCTTGAACAATAGTATCTGCTAGGCGTTCGATTAATAAAAACTTCGACTCTTTGACTAGCTTTTGAATCAGAGTAATTGCGCTGCGGTAATCAAGAGTATGTTGAATATCATCACTTTTTCCAGCTTGCGATAAATCCAGCCAGAGAGTAACATCCACTTCAAACCACTGCCCCAAAACTTGCTCTTCCGGCAGATAGCCCGTATATCCGTAACAGCGAATTCCTGTAAGTTGAATAGAATCCATTTTGCAATAAACTAAAAGTGCGTTGTTCTATACCAATTTGTATTAAACCAGATAAAGTTCTCTTTCTCTTCCCTCTCTTTTTTTGCCCTTTGCCCTCTTCCTCTTCCCTCTGCGCCCTCTGCGCCCTCTGCGGTTCAATCACTCTTATTCTATCTTAAATTTCACAACCGTCCTCCTTTCTCCAACTTGTCCAATAAATCCTCAGCAACTTCATACCATTTCCGCCTAACTTCAGCATCTTCTGGCTTTTCTGTCAAGGTACGACCTTGGAATTCAGGATATTTATTGTAATATAATTCATCAACTTTTTGATAGAATATATCTTGCTCAATGTTGAGATTTTTGCGTCGTTTCCCAATCTTTTCTTGACGAATTATCTCTGCTTCCTCTAAAGATGTATCGGGAGGCGGTTGGCGCGAAGAAAATTTAGGTAAATCCGGCAACTTGGGCAATGTGAAACCAGATTTGACTACACTAAAAGCTAAAATTCCCGGTACCAAAATCACACTTAAACTCCCTAGGGTTTTCCAAGGAATTAACTTGAATGTGCTGTTGTGGTTAACAACTTGAGGAGTTTGGTGAACAGGAGTATGATTGCTAGTAGCAGTTTGAGTGGCGTTTTTGAAAGGGCGGCCGACAAAGTTCATTGTCACCATTTGGGAAATTATACTGCCAATTTGAGAGAGTTTTGGATCTTTGAGTGCTTCGCGGACTGCTTTTGCGGATTGGTAGCGATCGCCCGGTTGTTCTGATAACATCCGATCCAATACCGTGGCTAAATTAGGGCTGACACTGACGTGCGATCGCCAATCCCAAGTTTTATGATTGATATCGTACAATTTTTGAGGCTTTTTGCCGCTTAGCAGTACCAACGCCGTGACGGCTAAAGCATACAAATCGCTAGCGGCAGAAACTTTCCCCAGTCGCATTTGTTCGGCTGGGGAATAACCCTGTTTGCCGATCGCCGTATCCGATTGTCCGTTAAACTGAAGTACGGCATTGGCTGCGATTTGTTTAACAGAACCGAAATCAATTAAAAAGGGTAATTTGTCAGCATGATGCTGAATAATATTATCCGGGGAAATATCGCGGTGAATTAAATTTTTCGAGTGGATGTATTCTAAAACTGGTAAAAGCTGAAATAGCAGTTGAGTAACTTCAGCTTCGGTAAAATTTTTACCTTGTTGCTGACGCGATATCAATATTTCTTCGTAGGTTTGACCTTTGATATAATCTTGGACTAAAAATAAAGATGGATTCCCGGCCAAATCGGTTCGCAGGAGTTCTCGAAACCGGGGAATTTGCGGGTGTTGGAGGTTGTAAAGCATACTCGCTTCGCGATCGAACAATTCGGCGGCTTTCGGGCTGTGAACCACCGGAGAAAACTCTTTGAGCACGCAGTGTTCGTTGTAGCGGTTGATATCTTCGGCGAGATAAGTGCGCCCGAAGCCACCGCGGCCCAATTCGCGGAGGATGCGGTAGCGTTTTTCTAGAGTTGAACCTGGGGTGAGGAGGGAGGAGTTAGACATAAACCACGGCAAATTGTTCGATGTGGGGAGTCGCCGAGCACAGTATAGCTTATTGTAGCTAAGTTTGTTTGAATGCGAGGGAAGGAAGGGCGATCGCTTTTTTTGGGATGGATGAAGGAGAAGCGACACTTTGGTTAAGATTCAGTATCTACAGGATATCGTAGGGGCGGGTTTTACCAACCATCTATGTTATCAACCAAAAATATAATAAACCCGCCCCCACCCAACGACCAATCTAAATCTACATTTTTCGCCTGCGATCGAACATCAGGTTAATTTGGATTATCGGCTGTCTAGGGGCGGGTTTATATAAATTGTTCGTGAACATCAAATATTGTTGGTAAAACCCGCCCCTACAGGCTTTTTTATTGTCGGGTTTGATCGGCTATCGAGGATTTACAAATCCCGATGTGTAAATTCCTTAGCATCTTTCCCTACATAACTAGCCGCAATATGGCCATTTCCAACAACTCGATACTTATAGGTAATTAACCCCTCTAAACCAACAGGCCCGCGAGGTGGCATTTGCTGCGTACTAATCCCCACTTCTGCACCGAAACCATAGCGGAAACCGTCGGCAAATCTAGTTGAACAATTGTGATAAACTCCGGCAGCATCGACTCCATTTAAAAATGTTTCGGCGACTTCGCTGTCTTCGGTGACAATGACATCTGTATGTCGGGAACCGTAAGTATTAATGTGATTAATTGCCTCTTCCACAGAATCTACTATTTTGATTGACAAAATCAAATCGCTGTATTCTGTAGACCAATCCGCTTCATTTGCTTCGGCAATATTTTCGAGGAGGGCGCGAGTTTTTTCGTCTCCCCGCAATTCAACTTTTTTCTGCTGCAAAGCTTCGGCCACTGCGGGCAGGAATTTGGGGGCGATCGCCCTGTGAACTAACAAAGTTTCAATGGCATTGCAGGCGGCGGGATACTGGGTTTTTGCATCTACAGAAATCTCTACTGCTTTCTGAATATCCGCCGCTTTGTCTGCGTACAAATGACAAATTCCGTCGGCGTGTCCTAACACGGGAATCCGCGTGTTTTCCTGCACGAACCGCACGAAGGAATTAGAACCTCTGGGAATAATCAAATCTACATATTCATCCATTTTCAGCAGTTCGATTGTTTCTTCCCGCGTCGTCAGCAACTGCACGACTTCTGGATTAACCGCTGTTTCTGCTAAGGCTTGATGTATCACTTTTGTCAAGATTTCGCAGGAACGGACTGCTTCTTTGCCACCTTTGAGAATGACGCCATTTCCAGATTTTATTGCCAATGATACTATCTGAATTAACGCCTCTGGGCGCGCTTCAAAAATAATGCCTAAAACGCCCAAAGGACAGGTGATGCGCTTCAGAATTAATCCTGTATCCAATTCACGGTGGATTTGCACGACACCGATCGGATCTGGGAGTTTCGCAACGTCTCGCACGCCCGCGATCGCACTTTTCAACTTGCTCTCATCCAACTTGAGGCGATCGTACAGCGGTTTCGCAATTCCATCAGCCTCAGCCGCCTTGCAGTCAGCAGCATTCGCCGCCACAATATCCGGCGCAGCAGCTTCTAAAGCTTTCGCAATAGCTTCAATAGCTTGATTTTTGGCCTCAGCGGACAAAACTGCCAATTTTCTAGCAGATCCGCGCGTTTTTTGGGCAATTTCAATAATAGACATGGCAGTAACTTTTAAATAGTTTTGAGTGTTGGGTTTTGAATTTTGAGTTGGGAATTGAATCCGCACAAATAAATTTCGGGGCGGTTTTCAGTTTTAACAATTCTAGAGAAAATTCTATATTTTTGTTGAGACCCCTGACAGTAATCCGCATTAACAGGTTAAAACAGTGAAGTATAGATAAAATCCCACGGTCATTTCCTTTTGTCAATAACCTTTGGAGATTATTATGTCATCTCATGCCCCTTTACGCAAGGCAGGGCGAGCAGCCAAAGCCGGCGTTAAACTGATACAGAAAACTGGGGGAAATCTCGTTTTAGCTTCCGGCGTCACCATCAGCCTGCTGTTTGGTATGGTGTTAGCGCTATCCTTAGCCTCAGTTTTGATTCTCAGCAGTCCCGATCCAGTCGCCGGATTGGCGATCGCACTTCCCATAACTCTGATTTTTAACATCGCTGCCTTTTTCCTATCACCTTACTTGATGGACTTAAGCCAAAATTGGTTATACCATACTCGCTGGGTTTCCCTAGCAGAAATTGAAAGCCTAAGTCCAGAAACAGCTAAAGTTATTAAGAAGGTTTGCAAGCAGAAAAAACTCTCTTGTCCGCGTTTAGGAATTATCGACGACCAAAACCCTACTGCTTTTACTTACGGTTCATTTCCCAACAGCGCTCGGTTAGTCGTCAGTCAAGGTCTTTTTACCTATTTAGACGACGAGGAAATTGCCACTGTTTACGCCCACGAACTCGGTCACATCGTCCACTGGGACTTTGCAGTAATGACTTTAGCTTCGACTTTGGTGCAGATTACTTATTTAATTTACACTACAACTCAAAGGATGGGTCGAAGTGGTGGGGAAAAAGCTAAAGATGCGGCCGGTACGGTAGCTGCTGTTGCTTATTTGTTTTACATCGCTGGCACTTATTTATTGCTGTATTTGTCGCGGACGCGAGAATATTTTGCCGACCATTTTGCTGCCGAAACAACCGGAAATCCCAATGCTTTGTCCCGCGCTTTGGTAAAAATTGCTTACGGTATTTTGGAAGAAGGACAAAGAGCAACAGAACCCAGCAGCTTATTAGAAGGAACTCGCGCTTTAGGCATTTACGATGCCAAAGCTGCCACCTCTACTGGCACTGCTTACAGGATTTCTTCGGAACCAGCAAAGATTGGGCGAGTGTTTTTGTGGGATATGTTTAATCCGTGGGGTTGGTGGATGGAGTTGAACTCGACTCACCCGCTGACTGGTAAACGAGTTCGCGCTTTGAGCACTTATGCCGAACAATTAGGCTTAGATATTGAGTTTGACATGGGGCGAATTGTCGGCGAAGGCAACGATTTGAGCAAGCGGAGATTGTACGGCAATTTTGTGTTCGATTTGCTGCTGTACAGTGCAGAAACTCTGGGCTTAGCGGTGGGTTTTGCGATCGGCATTTCCCTGTATGCTGTAAACCCGATGATGATGGTTGCTTGTCCTTTGATCGGTTTGGGTGCAGGAATTTTGCTCAAAACTCTGGTGATGTTCCCGAATTACCAACAAGCAGAACATTTGGATGTTTTAACCTTAATGTCTGACCCTTACGCAAGTCCTTTGCGGGGTCAACCGGCGCAACTACAAGGCGAATTAATTGGTCGCGGCGATGCGGGTTATACCTTCGGTTCCGATCTGAAATTGCAAGATAGAACGGGAATGATTTATCTGCGCTATGCTTCTCGTTTTGGGCCAATTGGTAATTTTATGTTTGGCATGAAACGGGTTGAAAGTTTGATTGGGATGGATGTTAGGACTTTGGGTTGGTTCCGCCGGGGTGTTGCACCTTGGATGGATTTGATTCAGCTTGAAAGCGATAGCGGTACGGTGGTTAACAGTTATCACCGCTTCTGGTCTTTTGTGATGGGTATCGGTGCGATCGTTCTTGGTATTGCGGCGCTATTTGTTTCATTTCCAGCTTAACAGTTGACAGGTAAAACCTTTTAAGTTAAATATAATTAAGCTCGCATTTTAGAGCTTATTTTTTTTGCTCCATACGGTACTATTAAATTTAATACCGCTCTCAATCATCTTTTTTGCTGGACAAAAGAGTGAGTTTACGAACCGCTTTAGATTTGTTAGCGAAGGGGCGCGATAGCGCTCTTGGAGAAAAGAAAGAAGAAAGGAAGAAGTAAAGAAGGAGATAGTTAATCTTATGGCGGGAAGGAAATAATTTATTTATGAGCAAACATGACAATCAAAATTGCTACAATTAGTTTGTTGTTGATGGTATTAACTTTAGCAGTCAGCAGTCCTAGCGAAATAGTTAGCGGAAACTTCACAAAAATGACCGCTCAAACGGAAAACCAGAACACAAAAAATACCATGCAAAGTATTCTCGATGACAGCGCCAAACTAGAAAAACTAGCTAGCAATTTCCAATTTATAGAAGGCCCGATTTGGCATCCAGACGGCTTTTTGCTGTTCAGCGATATTCCCGCCAATATTATCTATAAATTTGGCTCAAATCAGCAAGTTGAGGTATTTCGCCGCCCTTCGGGAAAAGCCAACGGGAATACTTTAGACAAAGAAAACCGCTTACTTACTGGCGAACACGAAAATCGCCGCGTCTCCCGTACAGAAAAGGACGGAAAAGTTATCACCTTGGCGGATAGATACGAGGGTAAGCGGCTCAACAGTCCGAACGATTTAGTTGTTAAATCCGATGGCAGTATTTATTTTACCGATCCGTCCTACGGTGTTAGTAAAGAGCAGGAAGAATTGGGCTTTTACGGTGTTTACCGACTGGCACCCGACGGAAAATTAACTCTGCTGGTTAAGGATTTGGTGCTGCCGAATGGCATCGCCTTTTCACCAGACGAGCAAAAACTTTATGTCAACAATTCGGAAGCGGGATACATTGCTGTTTTCGATGTAAAACCGGACGGAACTGTTACTAACCAGCAGCTTTTTGCGGAGTTAAAAGATGCCAGTCAAAGGGGAGTACCCGACGGTTTAAAAGTTGATGTAGAGGGGAATGTTTACAGCACCGGGCCGGGGGGAGTGTGGATCTTTTCGCCGGATGGCAAGCTTTTGGGGAAGATTTCTGTACCTGAGACGGCGACTAATTTGGCTTGGGGAGAAAGCGATCGCAAAACGCTTTATATTACCGGAAGTACAAGTCTTTATCGGATTCGCCTTAAAATTGCGGGCGTGCGGGCTGGAAAATAATCTAAAATCGGGCGATGTTGAAAATAAAGCGGTTTGTCGTGAGGACTAAAGTCCTTACGGCAAACACTTTTTATTAGGGGTAATTGACCTGGCATAATATAATCCTACTTGTCAAAATCAGTCATTCCCAATTCTCAAATCTCAAATCTCAAATCTAAAATGGTATTAATAGCTCGGTTGCACAAATTTCTGACTGCTACAGTCGATCGCACATCCCGATCGCACACAATATTTTGGTTGACTCTGAGCTTGACATTTGCCACAGTTTATGCTGTTTTAGGACTCAAGCAAGTCTTTAGCGCCGAGTATATGGTGCAAGACGATGCGAGGCAGCACGTTTTCTGGATGATGCGGTTTGTCGATCCTGAATTATTCCCCAACGATTTCATTGCTAATTATTTTCAATCTGTCGCCCCCGCAGGATACAGCACGCTCTACAAATTAGCAGCAACAGTTGGCATTCACCCGCTATTATTTCACAAAATATTGCCACTATTTCTCGGCTTAATCTCCACCTATTACTGTTTTGGTCTTTGCCTAGAAATGTTGCCAGTGCCGATGACTGGATTTATTGCATCTTTGCTGCTAAATCAGCATATGTGGATGACCGATGATTTGGCTTCCACAACGCCAAGAGCTTTTATCTATCCGATATTTCTTGCTTTTTTATATTATTTGTCGCGCAGTTCGTTGCTGCCTTGTTTGGGGGCGATCGCGCTGATCGGACTATTCTATCCTCCTTACGCCTTGGTTGCTGCCGGAATTTTAGTTTTGCGCCTGCTATGCTGGAAAAACGGCGGTTTGCGTTTGTCGGGCGATCGCACAAATTACCTATTTTGCAGTACAGGTTTGGGATTAATATTTTTAGTAATGCTGCCCTATGCTTTAGATAACTCTGAATTTGGCCCAACTTATACCGCAGCAGAAGCGAAGCAAATGGCCGAATTTGCACCAGGTGGCAGAAATGCTTTTTTTCGTCCAAATCCGGTAGATTATTGGCTGACAGGGCGGGGTAGCGGGATGTTTCCCAAGTCGCTGTTTACGCCTGTAACTCACTGTGTCGCGCTGTTATTTCCGCTGCTGCTATTTTTGCGATCGGTTTTTCCCTTAGCAAATCAGATTCAAAGCAAAATCTGGCTTTTGCTTCAGCTATTTCTAGCATCATCTGCGATGTTTTTTGCGGCTCACGCTACCATTTTTAAGCTATATCAACCAGGTAGATATACAGCTTACAGCTTGCGATTTATTGTTGTTTTAATAACTGCGATCGCCCTCACTTTAATTATCGATGGAGTCGGTCATTGGGCATCAAAAACAGCAACAATATTTCATTTAAAAAATATCGTGGCACTAATTACGACAGCGACAATCGCTATCGCCGTTGTCCTTTATCCCGCCTTGGTCAAAAAATTCCCAACTGTCGGGTATGTAGAAGGTAAAATGCCAGCTTTGTACAAATTTTTTGAGCAACAACCTAAAGATATATTGATTGCTTCGATCGCCACCGATACGGATCATTTGCCAACCTTTAGTCAGCGTTCGGTTCTGGTGGCAAAAGAATATGCAGTGCCGTATCAGAAAGGCTACTACAGCAGATATCTGCAGCGACTTAACGATTTAATTCGCGCTCAATACACTCCCGATCGAGCTGTATTGCAAAATTTTATCAATCAATATGGAGTTGATTTTTGGATGATAGATCGCAATGCTTTGAGTCTTCAGTATATAAAGGATGATGGCTGGCTAAATCAATTTGATTCTATACCGGAGGCGAGCCTTTCTCTCGAACAAGGGAAAATTCCCGCCTTAGCTTCAGCAATGACAAGTTGTGCGGTTTTTCAGAATGAAATTCTAGTGGTTTTGGATGCGTCTTGTATTGTGAAATAGGCTGGGAGTTAAGGCGAGGCAGAGCCTTGGGATATGTGTTCTTAGGAAGAGCCTGGGAACTAGAGATAACTGTTCGGATTTTGAAGCTACAATTGCTGCATGGATATTCTGTAGGAGCGATCGCCCAATGCGTTATAACTCACATATTGCACCATTCTCAAGAACAGGCTTTCCGGCCTGTTCCACAAAGAGTGAATTTTAGGAACAGGCTTTCCGGCCTGTTCCTAAACAAATAATTGAGAATGGTGCCAACATCTCAGTTATAATGCCGATAAGAGATAATGGTGCGAGTCAATGACACAAGTTCTCGATCGCGAAATTCTTGATGGGCGAGTGGTGCTCAACGGCACTTGGGAGCAATTCAAGTTAATCCAGAAGGTTTCGGAAGATTCCCCTGGCATAAAGTTGTCTTTTTTTGCAGGGGCGATCGAGATTCTAATGCCGGGATTCCAACACGAAAATTTTTCTGAAATCATTGGTTACTTGGTGACTACTTTTCTGCTGCAACAAGGTATTAAGTTTTACCCTTCTGGTTCAATGACGCAGGAGAAGACGCCAGAAGCTTCTACTCAAGCAGACAAATCGTTTTGTTTGGGAGAACCTAAGTTGATTCCCGATTTGTCGATCGAGGTGGTTTATACTAGCGGTGGACTGAGCAAGTTGCCAAAATATCGAGCTTTGGGCGTGCCTGAAATCTGGTTTTGGGAAGATGGCACGCTGCGGCTTTATCATCTCCGGGAAGATGGCTACGAGCAAGTAATTCAGAGTCAACTGTCAGGATTGGAAACGCTGGATATCGATTTGCTAAGACGCTGCATTTTAATGGGTGAAACTGATTTGGCTGAAGCGGTTAAGGTTTTTGGGCAGGGAATCTCGATGGATCGTACATGATATCATGTCCGATCGATTGACCATAATATCCCAGCCGGGGCGGGTTTTTGAGATTGTCAATTATTGGCAGATATTGGCAGGTTTACCCGCCCCTACCTGATTTTGGGCGAAGCGAAGCGGAGGGAATCTACCGGACATAATATGACAGCAAAACCTTCGATTTTCCGGTGGAGGCGATCGAAATTTTAGTGGTTTTGGCAACATCTGGAAAAAATAGCATCCCTATATCCGGCACTTCTTAAATAAGTCTGGTTCTGCTGTTGCTGGGAACGAGAAATACAGTCTTTTGTAGGGGGAATCCCTCTGTGGTTGCAACTCCTAATTGGTAATATTGCAGATATCGTGCAATTAAATAACCCCCGCAATCAAAGCTGAATATAGATTCGGGGTCAAGTTCACAGACAATGAAAATTGCACAAAAGCTCGATCGCCAATTATCTATTCAACAAAAACATGACAACACTTTACGTCAACCCGCTAACAGGCAGCGATTCCGCGGCCGGCACTCAATCGGCTCCATTCAAAACTATAGCCCGCGCGATCGTCAGTCGCGCTGCATCGGGAACTACGATTCAGTTATCACCGGGAACTTACAGCGCTGCTAGTGGTGAAAAATTCCCCTTGGAAATTCCATCGGGAGTAAAAGTTATTGGCAATGAAACTAACAAAGGTAGAGGCATTCTAATTCAAGGCAGCGGCAAATTTGTCAGTCCCACCGCTGCGGGCCAAAATATCACCATACTGCTAGCAAGTAATTCCCAATTGCGGGGAGTAACTGTTACGAATCTCGATAGTCGCGGCACGGGAGTCTGGATTGAGTCAACTTCTCCGACTGTGGCTAACTGCACTTTCACACTTTGTAAGCGCGGAGGCGTTTTTGCCACGGGTAGCGCTAATCCTGCGATTCTCGACAACATATTTATGGCAAACTCTGCGGCTGGGGTGATTATGGCGGGAACTGCTAAGGGAGTAATACGGCGCAATATTTTTCAAAAGACGGATTTCGGCATTTCTCTGGAAGCTCAGTCGGCTCCTTTGATTGCTGATAACCAAATTTTGGAAAATCGCTCCGGTATAGTTTTAGCAGGAGAATCTCAGCCGATTTTACGCAATAATCGCATTGAAAAAAATACGGAATACGGTTTGACTGCGGAGGAAAAGTCCCTGCCAGATATGGGGAATGCTAAAGATTTGGGCGGCAATATCTTTCAGAATAACGGCGAATTCGACTTGCAAAATGCGACTGGGGTTAAGATTTATGCGGTGGGAAATCAGCTCAATTCTTCGCGGGTGAAAGGTTTATTTGATTTGGGAAATGTGACGCCAACTCCGACTCCTGGAGGGCTAAAATTTAGCGACATCAGCACGCATTGGGCTAAGGATTTTATCGATCGCTTGGCAAAGATGAATATTGTTAGCGGGTTTCCCAACGGCACTTTTCAACCTTACGAGATTGTAACTAGAGCTCAGTATGCGGCGATGTTGGCGAAGGCGTTTGAATTGGTGCCGCGCCGTGAGGCGACGGTTTTTAAGGATGTGGGGGCGGATTTTTGGGCCAAAGGAGCGATCGACCAAGCTAATCGAGCTGGGTTTTTGGCTGGATATCCAGACAGCACGTTTCGCCCGGAGCAGAATTTGACTAGAGTTCAGGCGATCGTATCTTTGGTAAACGGCTTGCAGTTGGGCGGCGGCAACCCCAATTCTTTGAGCGTTTATGTCGATCGATCTCAGATTCCCAGTTTTGCCACCGACGAGATAGCAACCGCCACAGAGCGTAAAATCGTGGTCAACTATCCCGCGCGCGAAAAGCTTTCCCCCGCCCACGACATCACCCGTGGCGAGATATCCGCCCTCATCTACCAAACTCTGGTAGCCACAAAGCGGGCCGATCCTATAAACTCTCCCTACATCGTCTAAGGGAATTGGGAGACAAGGGAGAGGATAACTTGGGGTACAAATAACTCAAATCTTGCACCATTCTCGCTCAACAGGCTTTCCGACCTGTTCCACAAAGAGTAGATTTTCTTGTGGGGCGTAGGGGTTGGGCAGGAGATCCCGCCCTGAAATGATTATGGAGAATGGTGCAATATCTCAGAAGAACCAACCTATCTCCCCTCCCCCTTGTCTCCGATTGCCTCACTCTCACCCACTCTCACCCGCTTCCCCTCTCCCAAGTCTTGATTTGCTAGTACCCGAATCGTTTTATGATTAAACATTAAGAAATTAAGCAATCCTTAAGGTTCGACTGTCAGATTATGGCTAAAATTCAATTCTCTCGGGGTATAGACGAAGATGCTGTGCCCGAAGTGCGCCTAACCCGTTCTAAAAGCGGAGAGCAAGGCACTGCCACGTTTATCTTTGAAAATCCCAAAGCTCTCAGCAGCACCAGTACCGAAGACATTACTGGAATGTACATGATCGACGACGAAGGCGAACTCCTCACTCGTGAGGTTAAGGCTAAGTTCATCAACGGTCAGCCTGCGGGTTTGGAAGCTCTTTATTTAATGAAAAGTTCCGCAGAATGGGATCGATTTATGCGTTTCATGGAACGCTACTCGGAAGCCAACGGTTTAGGATTTAGCAAGGCATAATTGATGGGGAATAGGGCATGGGGCATGGGGCATGGGGCATGGGGCATGGGTTATTGGTTATTAGTTATTTGATAATGAATAACTAACAACGAACAAATCACAACTAACTGATGACTTCTTCCCTCTTCCCTTTTCCTGATTTCCTCTTCGTTCTTGCTGCTTTCTTTTTCCTTAAATATCTGTTATATGACGCAAATTCCTCACCCCGACTTATCTAAAATAACCGTAAATTGTGCTATCATTACTGTTAGCGACACGCGATCGGCAGAAACAGACAAGAGTGGCTTGTTAACCAAGAAGCTGCTAAAAGATTCGGGTCACTCTGTGGTAGCTTACACTGTTGTTAAAGATGATGCGGCCAAAATTGTATTGCAAATGCAGGCTTTTTCCCAACGTGAAGATGTGGATGCAATCATTTTTAACGGTGGCACGGGCATCGCTCCCCGAGATACGACCTATGATGTGATGGAAAGTTTGCTAGACAGGATTTTACCAGGATTTGGGGAGATATTTCGGTTTTTGAGCTATCAAGAAATTGGTTCGAGGGCGATCGCCTCTCGCGCAGTTGCAGGCGTGTATCAAGGCAAGTTAGTCTTTTCTCTTCCTGGCTCTAGCAATGGCGTGAAACTAGCTGTCGAAAAGCTAATTTTACCGGAATTAGTTCACTTGGTGACGCAGTTGCGCGGAGGGTGAGGGCGGGAGTTGGTTTTTGTGCTGGCATCCGGTATGGGCGCTCGATCGAGCTTTGACTCGATCGCCTTTTGGTAAGTTAATCAGGACTTACGCTCAGAAACCCGGTTTCTAGCCTACCGTCGATCGCTCGCAGATAAATTTCAGGGTGCAAGGTCGATCGATATACACTAGAAAGATTGTGTATCGCCAGTTTTGCAATGACAAGCGAATTTCTTCATGTGCTACCCGCCACGTGATTTATCTCGCGCAAATCAATCCAAAATCTAAAATCTAAAATCCTCACGCCCCCGAATTTATCTCGCGCAAGTCAATCCAAAATCTAAAATCTAAAATCTAAAATCGAATGACGCTGCCTACCGGATCTCGTTCTCCTGCTTTGTTCCAAACGCTTTCGCTGGTAGCTGACCCGATCGCATTTTTCGATCGCAACTCGGCCAAATACGGCGATACATTTACCGCCCGCGTGTTGGGGCCCGCTTCGCCCCCCGTAGTGTTTCTGGGCTCTCCAGAAGCGATTCAGGCGGTGTTTACGACCTTAGCCGATGCCTTTGAGTTTGGCAAAGTGACCAACGTATTTCGCCCCCTGGTGGGAAATGAATCCCTAATTATGAATGAAGGGCCGCGACATCTGCGACAGCGACAGCTATTAATGCCCGCGCTGCATCGGGAACAGTTGCAGAGTCAAGGGCATTTGATTGTTGATTTGACGAAAAAGCAGACGATCGACTGGAAAGCCCCAGATGCGATCGCAGTCCGCGAAGAAATGTCAGAAATTTCCCTGCAAGTAATCTTGCAAGTCGTGTTTGGATTAGTGCCGGGAGAGCGCTACGAACGCCTGAAACACTTGCTCAGCAGGCTTTTAGAGGCGATTACCTCTGAGCTGTACTCCCTACAATTTTTCTTTGAACCCTTGCAGCAAAATTTGGGATCTTGGAGCCCGTGGGGGCAGTTTTTGCAGCAGATGGCCCAGATTGACTCGCTGATTTATGCGGAAATTGCCGAGAGGCGATCGCAATCTCTCGATTCGTCTCGCACGGATATTCTGTCGGTGTTGATGATGGCCCGCGACGACACCGGCGAATCCCTCGGCGATCGAGAATTGCGCGATCAGTTGATGACGCTGTTGTTATTGGGACATGAAACGACTGGATCGGCCTTGACTTGGGCGTTTTACTGGCTGCATCAGTTTCCCGAATGCCTTGCTAGGTTGCGGCAGGAATTGGATGAATTAGGCGAGAATCCCGATCCGATTGCGCTTTCGCAGTCGCCCTACTTAACAGCAGTCTGCAAGGAAGCGCTGCGGGTTTATCCAATTGCCTTAATTTCGCAGCCGCGCAAGGTGAAACGGACGATCGAACTCGAAGGCTATACATATCAACCGGGAACGATTTTAATCCCCTGTGTCTATTTGGCCCACCGTCGCCCTGAAACCTACGAAAATCCCGCCCGGTTCAACCCTGATCGCTTTTTAGATCGCAAGTTTTCCGCCTCTGAATTTTTACCGTTTGGAGGCGGGAGTCGAAGCTGCATCGGGATGGCGTTATCGATGTTTGAAATGAAGCTGGTTTTAGCCACGGTGCTGTCTTCCCGTGAGTTTGTATCGAATCTCGATCGGCCAATTCGTCCGGCGCGCCGGGGAATCACCTTTGTGCCGCCCGATCGGTTTCGATTAACGGTTGTGGGCGATCGGCTGTAGTGTTAATCTGTAGGGTGCGTCGCTGCGAGATATTGGATAAAACTTGCAGATTGTTGATGGCGACGCACCTTACACGGGCGATCTCAAGATTGTGTGTACTACATATACATGGAATATGCTGTATGTCATTCGATGAAAATCCCCGCAACTTTGTCTCCATTCATAGTCATGTGTGCCACAAATTCATCTCCACCATCTTCAAAACTCAGCTTCCACAAATAAATCGGACAATTACCTTGTTTGATCTCACCAAAATAATTAAATGAGTATCCCTTTTTCATACGTGAAGCGAGCTGCTCGCTAACATCGTCAAACATTTTTTGTGTAATGCTCGCTTTGTAGCCTGCATCCCCCACTGTGGTAAAAAGCTCGTAATTTTTCGATGCAGTGGCATCCAAGATAACCTGCAAACAATCGATGACGTTTTGAGAGGGGGCTGTCGGGTTCATGAAGATGTCCTTCTTTTAGGGTGCTATCAAAATGTCTAACAAATGGCGCTGTGAATAGCTTCTACGGCTGTCTAATATCAAATCCGGTAGCATCGGAATTATTTATCAGTAGGGGGCGCGATCGCAGAAATTTTTAAATCCACAGATTAGACTATTTACACTCACGCACCGCCCCAAGGATCGAATAATATCTCTGCAACTTTACCATTTATAGCAGTTTTCAATCGAATTAAATAAATACAACTTTAGACACGGCAGTGCCGTGTCCTACCCGATCTAGCCATCCTCAATCATTTGTGAATTTCTTACTCCCTCCCCTTGATAAGGGGAGGGTTGGGGTGGGGTCAAAAATTTACGACTCCTGCAAGGATTGCTATATCTGTACTTCACTCTACTGAAAACCGCTATCTTGCCTCAGCAACAATAGTTCGGTGTCGGACTGTATTACAAGTAATCGTCGGCGCAGCAAAACCAGAATCAACCAAAGCTTGCTCAATATCCAACCCAAAATACTGATCCAAATAAGGCTCCGTACTTTTGAGCAAAGTTAAAATATAAGGAGGCATTTTGGCATAAACTTCCGACTGAGGATTCATATCCATAATTGTCAAATGTCCGCCAACACGCAGCAAACGCCTCGCTTCCCGGAATATTTCTCTAGTAGCTTTCTGCGGCAATTCGTGACAAACTAAACAAATAGAAACTAAATCAAAAGCTGCCGCAGGCAAACCTGTAGATTCAGCAGCAGCATGAACCCAAGTCGGAGATTTTTGATTGAAAGATTGGGATTCTCGCTGTTGGGAACGGTATTTAGCCACTGCTAAGAAATAAGGCGATAACTCTACTCCAGTCATCTTCGCTTCCGGGTAAACCTCCCCAAGAGCAAAGGTACTCATTCCCACACTGCATCCCAAATCAACAATATCTCGCGGCGAAGAAGCAATTTGAGATTTGATGACTTCGTGATAGCTGGCGCGGAGTTTTGCATCGCCTTCTGCACCCGCTTCCGGCCAAATTGTGGCGTGAACTGTACGGGCGGCAACTTCTACTTCTGTAGCAGCTTCCCAACTCATATTACCTTGTTCGTAAGCGTGGAATGAAGTTAGATAATATTTCGGGTAAACCAGATCGGGATTTTGAACGCTGAGCAATTCTGCATCCCAATTTCGAGCTAAAAGTGCTTGGGCTTCTTGTCGCCAATGCACTCCAATTTTTTCGGCTCTTGTTATCATCATTTCCCGCGCTTGGTGCTTGGCTAGATTAGCTAAAGGCTTGATGGAGAGTACGCCATTTACTAAACGCGAGGCTAATCCGGGAGTTTTGTTAACTGCAACAGTCATTTTTTAGGTTTTTCTATTTTGCGCCCTCTATTTTAACACGTTTGGGCGATTTTGAGTTGGTCAATATAAAGACTTTTTTTAATGAACCGCAGAGGGCGCAGAGAACGCAGAGGAGCGAGAAGAGAGAAAAGATCGGAGTAGGGCAAAAGTGGATCGGGTGGTATAATATTTATTTGTGCTTGCCTAGTTAGTGCTGGGGAATTTACCGGGAATCGGGAATCGGATTTGCTGAAGTTGGAGTATTTGGAAGAACACTTTAAATCGGGCTATTCAGGAGTTTTTGATGAGCAAGTCTATTGTTGAATTGGTTGACAATTTGCCGTCGGGTGGCGTCACTGTGATGATGTTAAAATCTCTCGATTTTGTGGTTCCGGGGGAGTGGAACAATCTCACGGGTTTTGATAATACTATTCAAGCGCTGACAGGGGAAACAAAGCGCAAATTAGTTGAGAAAATTCGCGATCGCGCGATCGAGCTTTACGCTAACCCCAACGAGCCATATCAAGGCGTAGTCAGGCTTTACCAGTTAGCAGACAGCGCCGACAGTGCGTTAGGTGCAACGGCTATGGCGAATAAAATCGGCGAAAACATCGGCTTTCTTTCCTTTCTCAACCGCCTCACTCCCAAAGCTGACACAACTCAAACGATCGACTTGTGCGTCAAAGTGGCGATCGAGCTAATTGCCTACTGCAAACTTAACAATATTTCCCTTAACAATGTGGGAAGCTTTGGTAATTATTTATCCCATTACAAAGACGAATCTCTGATGCGGATGGCTGCTTTAGTTTGTGCTGACGGTTTAATTCCCCTTGGCCCGGACTTCCTTAGAGTAGCACAAAATACCCTAGGCGGATTGAATCCTTCAACCTTGCAGCAAAACTCAACATTCCAAAATATCAGCAACCTAATTCCCGGCGCTAATAATGCAGCAAAATTTGGATTCGTGACAACAACTTTCGCCTCAGCGCAAGGTTGGATGAACAATTTAGTACAGTCTCGCGGCTTAACTCCCGCCATAGTTTTAGGCCATCTCAAGCAATACATTGATGTTACCGATGACAAATTGGATTATGTGGCGGCGTTTTTAGACATGAGTACCAATTATTACGAACATACCGGAATTCAGACGGTTGCTCGCCGATTGATCGATCGAGCTTATGGCGAAATAGCCTCGGATAGATAGTATAAAACTCGTCGCTCATCATTCTCGCTTAACAGGCTTTCCGGCCTGTTCCACAAAAATTAAATTTTATTGTGGGGAGTAGGGGTTGGGCTTCTAGCCCGCCCTGAAGGGCATTATTGCAAATGATCCAAGATATAAAGGGAACAAACCTCGTCGCTCATCATTTTAAAGAACAGGCCGAAAAGCCTGTTCTACAAAAATTAAATTTATTGTGGGCCGTTGCTCCTAGCCCGCCCGGAAGGCGGGAGTGCATTATTAATTGCTGAAACCATTGCTTAGTTTGCCTTCTTCCTTCTTCCTTCTTCCTTCTTCCTTCGGCTGTGAGTTAAAATAAGCAGATTATGTTTAGCAAACCTCTTTTAATCGCCGCCGTGAAAAACAAATCGCTTCCTTCATCCGTAACAGTCAAGCTAGGTAAATTTGTCTGGACATCAATGTGGCAATTAATGATGTCAAAACTAGCGCCGCCCGATCGCACGGGAGCATACATTCGCCCCAGCAGCAGTTTCCGGAACTTTGTCAGCACTGCACCAGACAACCCTCACGGGCCCGCCACGGGACGGTATCGCCTCTTCGTGGGTAAAGGGTGCCCTTGGGCGCACCGCACTCTGGTGACGAGGGCGCTCAAAGGGCTTGAAGATGCGATATCCGTATCTATTGTCTATCCCTCGGAAGGGGGAATGTGGGTGATGGAGTCGGAGACTTTTGGCTGCAACACGATGCCGGAACTTTACCAGTTGGCTTTACCGGGCTATCAGGGGCGGTGTACGGTGCCGGTGCTGTGGGATGACTCGAAAAAGGCGATCGTCAATAATGAGAGTTCGGAAATTATTGTGATGCTAAACTCGGAGTTTAACGAGTTTGCTAGCAATCCTCAAATGGATCTTTATCCTCTGGATTTGCGAGAACAAATTGACGAGTGGAATGAGAAGATTTACCAATCGGTGAATAACGGCGTTTATCGCTGCGGTTTCGCGCAATCTCAAGCTGCTTATGACTCGGCTTGCAGTGAATTGTTTGCTGTTTTAGACGAGATCGATCGCTCGCTCTTGAGGAGTCGTTACTTGTGTGGCGATCGGGTGACTTTAGCAGACGTGCGGCTTTTTACTACTCTATTCCGTTTTGATGCCGTTTACTACAGCTTATTCAAATGCAATCTGCGCCGCATTCAAGATTACGAGCATTTGGGAGCTTATCTGCGCGATTTGTACCAGTTACCGGGAGTTGCCGGCACTTGCGATTTGGAGGCTGTCAAGCGCGATTATTACGGCAATTTGTTCCCGCTGAATCCCGGCTGCATTATCCCGGCTGGGCCCGATCCGGCGAGTTTGCTCAAAGCTCACGATCGGGCAGGGTTCAGAAACCGGGTTTCTCCATAAATCTCTGTGATTATCGAAATTGAAGCGAATAAAATGACCTCGTTCGGGGATATATTTTAGCAAAATTCTTCTCCTTCTGGTTTTCCCCAAGAGATTTCTTCGCCCGGTTCTATTTCGCCTGCTAATAATTCATCTAGGGTATATTTGGAAACTTTCTGATTTACAGGCTCTATGACTATTTTTCCATTTTCTATACTGCAAATTACTGCATCATCTGCTTTCAGGTTGAAATATTTGGTTCTTCAGTACGTAGTATGCTAAACAACCCAAAATCAAGCTGTAAACCTTGTTATATCAAATCCGGTAGCATCGGAATTATTCATCTCTCTTATCTCCCTCTGTGTTCTCTGCGTTCTCTGTGGTTAAATCATTCCGATGCAACCGGAAACAATATTAAATAAGGATTAAACGAAATATCGCTCATTCTAGCCCAATTCATCTAAATAAATAGTCAAAACCTTTGCTCCGCAAAGGTTTTGACTACATTTCTATACAATTTGGCATACCAAGTAATGAAGAGCCATTATTTTTTGTATACTCATCCAAAGATTTTATAATAATTAGGATCTTTTTTAATAAAAACTCTCAGTCTAAATAATCGATAATAAAACACAACCTGTTTACTTAGTTTGTTGTTGATTTTCTTCCAAAGAGAACGTTTGGGATATTCAATCTGTTTATGGATGTCGAAGTAAATTTGTTTCTCCTGAATAATTGCTTGTCCATTTTGGATTCTTACTCGTTCAATATTATCCTTAAAGAATGGAAATTTGTCTTCGCGGAAAAAATCAAATGTCATCCCAATTCGAGCCGCAGCTAGCCCCATAGCATAACCCTCACCATGATAGATTTCTTGCATTTCAAAAAAGTAAGAAATTGTCTGCCAAAGTTCAAAAAATTCCCCTTCTAATCCATTCTGTCTCTTCATGACAAACATAAACTCGTGAAGCCACTTCACTTGTTGAAGATCGATATTTAGTTTTTGCCCTGCTGCTTTTATAACTTCAATTTCTTTCGGATTTTTAATGTTTTGTATGTGTTTGACCAAATCAGTACCTGCTCTTGCTGTAATTCCAGGAGACCAATTCATTTCTTCTACTAGAGGGCCTAGCAATCTAACATCAGAGTCTAAAAACATACAACTCTCAAATAGTGAGAGAGCTTTTTCAAGAACGAAACGTTTGTCATGATACCCTTTCACACTCTGGAGGTGGTGCTTGAACACCAGAACATGAGGGAAATTTTTAAACTGCTCTGGTTGATCGCTTAGGATACATAAAGTTGTGGAAGGCATATGGGTCTGGATATCTTGAGCTAGCATCTTTACATGAGCACGATACCTATCACCTACAGCTAGAGTACAAAAACAAAACTTTTCAGATGTGTCCATATGATTTGAGCGCAAGAGATGTGAGTTAAACTTGCAGAAATTTTTCGTGAATCCAACTTATGAAAATATTATAACTGACTTATGGTTACTAGATTACTCTGAAACAGTTTCAATAGCAAGGAATAAACAGAATATTAAGAATGCGTTTATATTGCGATCGCAATATTGAAGATTAAACCCTATATCCCTCTTCTGTCACTCTCCGGGGGGGGATCGCGCTTAATCTTCATCTGGCAATTAATACAAGCTATTCTATTAGAAGAAAAAATGCTCAGGTTTATTTATTATAACAACTAGATATAGTCGCGCGTGGGGCTCAGAAACCGGGTTTGAAACCCAAATCTTGGGTAGGATGCCTAAATTATCACAGAAACCCGGTTTCTTGGCTCAGGGTTAGGCGCGATCGCGTGGGGGGTTGAGAAACCGGGTTTGAAACCCAAATCTTGGGTAGGATGCCAAAATTATCCCAGAAACCCGGTTTCTTGGAGTTTCTGGGAACACGCGTGGGGATTCAGAAACCGGGTTTCTTACCCAAATCGGGCGTGAGGATGTCAAAATTATCCCAGAAACCCGGTTTCTTAAAGCCTTCAATTCTTCAAATGTTAAGTCACGATAAGCATCGGCTGAAAAAAATTGCGATCGCACTCCATCTATTTTAGGTAAACTTCCCTAACGCAAATCAATATATTCCTGATAGCTGGAAAACTCCCAATCCTCTGCTTTTTCAACTATATTAGCACAGACTGGGTTTAAGTAAATATATCGAGTTAAGTGTAATAAATAGTCTTCTCCATCCACATGAATCGCCTGAAACCGTCCCTGAAATAGTGAACCCACCCTTTGATAGCGTTTATTGAGAGCCTTAGCATAAGACAGAGTAAATGACTGCATCAGCTTGGAAAAATCATCCGTTTGCAGGTAAACTAATAAATGATAGTGGTTCGGCATCAAACAATAAGCAATAATATCGACACCATGAATAATCAGATGGTTTCTTAATTGACGTAAAAAATAAATATAGTTTTCTCGCTCAAAAAAGATAAGCTGACGGTTATTACCTCGGTTATAAACATGGTAGTAATTACCCGCTTGGAAGATAATTTGGCGACGTGGCATATCAGAGGATAGGTGAGTGGCTAGCGGAAGGGGAGGGTTCAGAAACCGGGTTTCTTACCCAAATCGGGCGTGAGGATGCCAAAATTATCGCAGAAACCCGGTTTCTTGGCTGAGGCTGAGGGGCGCGCGCGTGGGGTTCAGAAACCGGGTTTCTTACCCAAATCGGGCGTGAGGATGCCAAAAGTATCGCAGAAACCCGGTTTCTTGGCTGAGGCTGAGGGGCGCGCGTCGGGGAGTCAGAAACCGGGTTTCTTACCCAAATCTTCGGTAGGATGCCAAAATTGTCGCAGAAACCCGGTTTCTTGGCTGAGGCTGAGGGGCGCGCGTCGGGGAGTCAGAAACCGGGTTTCTTACCCAAATC
>NZ_JAUBVD010000008.1:0-67425 GCF_036705675.1 Microcoleus sp. AT8-A3 | reverse complement strand
TTCGGTAGGATGCCAAAAGTATCGCAGAAACCCGGTTTCTTGGATGGTTGGCAGGGCCTCAGAAACCGGGTTTCTTCACCAAATCGGGCGTGAAGATGCCAGAATTATCGCAGAAACCCGGTTTCTTGAACAACGAGGATTCGATTTCTAGCTTCCCGATAAAATTTCTTCGAGTGCTAATTTAAGCGTCGGATATTGATATTGAAAACCACTAGCTAAAGTTTGTTTCGGCAACACTTTCTGCCCTTCCAAAACAAGTTTTGCCCCGTCTCCCAAAAGCATTTCTAAAGCAAAACCTGGCACCGGCAACCAAGAAGGCCGCTTTAAAACTTCCCCTAAAGTTTGGCACAATTCATTCATCCGCACCGGATTCGGTGCTGTTGCATTCAAAACGCCTTCAACTTGCGAATTTTGCAAAGCGTACAAAATTAAATCAACCACATCCTCGCGATGCACCCAAGAAAACCACTGTTTCCCAGTGCCCAGCGGCCCGCCTGCAAATAGTTTAAAAGGTGGCAGCATTTTTGCCAATGCGCCTCCCATTCCCAAAACTATCCCCAGCCGCAAAATTGCTAACCGCGTTCCCGCATTTTTTGCAGGTTGGGCGGCTGCTTCCCAGTCTTTGCAAACTGCTGCTAAAAAATCGTTTCCCGCAGGGCTAGTTTCGTCAAACTCAGCGGTTTCGCTGGTTCCGTAATAGCCGATCGCCGATGCGCTAACAAACACAGATGGTCTAGGATTAGCATTGACGATCGCCTCGACCAATTTTGCCGTAGTCAGTTTGCGACTGTCCAGAATTGCTTGCTGGCGCGCCTCCGTCCACCTTTCCTCCGCAATCGGAACCCCAGCTAAATTGACAACAGCGTCGCAGCCCGCGATCGACTTTTGCCAATCACCAGACTCCGCAGGAGTGTAGGCGACAACTTCCAAATTCGGATAAGCTGAAGCCGGAAAAACTCGGCTAGCCTTCGCCCCATCCCTGCTCAAAACCACCACTTGATGTCCCGCAGCTTGCAGCTTCTCCACCAGCCGGCTACCTACAAATCCTGTTGCTCCCGCGATCGCTACTTTCATCTTTTACCCGCAATGCACATTTTTAGTAGTTTAGACGATCGTCCAAACTTGTGTTAAATCATACAAAAATAAACAGCAGCCTCGATCCCCTCCCGACAAGCCAAGTGTATTTTCATTAAACTGATAAAGGACACGAGGAACACAAACCATGCCTGCAAAAAAATCAAAGCTTCTAATTGCTGCCTCCATCGCCGCAGCAGGTAGCGCTGCGGTCTACTTTTACTTCCAGGGTTTGAGCCAACAAGTATCCAACCCTCAAGACAGCGCCAAAGTTGTGCCCGACGAAGCAATGATGGCCGCCTTTATCTCCCCCAATCCCCAAGCGTTGTCACAATTGCAGCGATTTGGCACGCCTGGGGCTCAAAAGTTGGTAGGGATGGGTTTGAAGACCTTTCAAGAACAAAGCTTGGCAGGCACTCAAATCGACTTTGACAGGGACTTAAAACCTTGGCTGGGGGGGGTGATGGTCGCTTTGCTACCCCCTGATGCTGTCACGAATACAGAGCCTCCAAAACTGCTGGTAGTAGTCAGCGTCAAAAATAAAATTAGCGCTTGGAATTTTGCGAATAAATTAAAATCTCAGCCCGGTGCAACTACTCAAGAAACCGAGTATAAAGGAGTTAAAATTTTTGAGATTGCAGAGCCAACTGGCAAGCGCTACAGTGTGGCTTTGCTGAACGACCAATTAGTGATGGCTCCTTTGAGACAGCCTGTGGAATTGGCGATCGATACTTTTAAAGGAGAACCCTCCCTCGCTACGCAGCAGAGCACAACTAAGTTTTTTGCAGAGAGTGCTGGTGTCAAGAATCCGATCGCAACTGTTTATATTGCTGATTATCCTGCTGCAATTGAGCAATTGAAAGCTAATTTGCCCGCTGATATCCAGTTGCCTTGGACAGTTTTTTCGCAGTTCAAACAAGTCAAGTCAATGGTTGCGGGAATTGGGGCGGACAGTGCGGGATTGAGGGTAAAAACTATCGCTCAGTTAGACCCTAAATTCGTCGAGCAAAATCCACAAGTCCCATCGAAATTGTTACCCAGATTTCCTGGTGAAACTATTGCTTTAGTCGGCGGCCAGGGAATCGATAAAATTTGGTCGCAAGCAACCGCTGAGGCACAAGATAGCCCGGAAGTTGACAGGGGAGTTCAGCAGGTGAGGGATAGTTTTAAGCGGTTGGATTTGGATGCGGATCGAGAGGTTTTTGGTTGGATGAATGGGGAATTTGCGATCGGGGCGATCGGTTCGGATCAAGGGATTTTGTCTCAGTTGGGCATGGGGGCGGCGATGATTTTTGAAACCAGCGATCGCCCTGCTGCAGAAGCAACTCTGAAAAAACTCGATGCGATCGCCAAAAGCAATCCTACAGTCAGTGTCGCCCCCAGACAAGTTCAAGGAAAGGAAGTTACGGAATGGAAAATACCCCAGCAAGGCACTTTATTCGGGCACGGTTGGCTGAATGAAAATTCTGTGTTTGTAGCTTTCGGTGGCCCTTTAGTTGATGTGATTACTTCGACGCCGCCCCAGCCGTTAAGCAGCAGTCCGAGTTTTCAGGCGATCGCCACTTCTTTACCGCAAGCCAACCAAGGTTACTTTTACATAGATATGGAAAAAACCCTGTCTTGGGCTAACCAATATTTGCTTGCAGTACAGCCAAATTTAGTTTCCCCGCCCGCCGCTGAATTGCTGAATTCTCTCCGAGGAGTTAGCGTAGCCACAGCTTCTACGCAACCGACAACTGCTGAGTTGGAGATGCTTTTTGCCTTGAAATCTAACAACAATTAGGCAATTTGTAATCGGTAATTTGTAATCGGTAATTCTTCCTTCTATCCTTCTAAGGATCGCGAATTAAATAACTTACAATTTTAATTGTTATTGTGGGATGGGCCTAAGAGCCCGTCCAAACAGGACGGGCTTTCAGGCCCATCCCACAAACTTTTGGAAGTTATTTAATTCTCATTCCTAAGCTGTTGCGGCCTTAAATTGTGTGTCAAAAAAAAATCAAAGTCTTGTGGGGAGTAGGGGCCCTAGCGTCCCGCCCGCCCAAAAATACAATCTAGATTCGTAACAGCCTATCCCTTAAATCCCGATTCATATCATGTCCGGTGAATCGATCGTGATTGTTGTAGGGGCGGGTTCACCGTGATATTCAACACAAATCCCAAATCCAATAAACCCGCCCCGACCGGATATTATGGTTGAGCGACCTGACATGAGCTCACTGCGCGTTGCCGGACTTTTTTCTTACTAAAAAAGATGCTGCCCTCCATGGAGGGCAGCTACTCAAATAAAGCATCTTAAAGTCTCTCACAACTTCAGAATTAACCTTCAGACATTCCTGATTTATTGGGCAATTGCAAATCATCCGGGTCTACGTAGTGACAAACTGCTTTGTCCATGCAAATCAAGGCCCAACCGGATTTATCGATGCTCATCAACTTGTAAGAAGCTGGCTGAATAAAGAAACCTTTGTGGTTGCGGGTTGCGGGTTTGATGTTAACGTGGCTGTCAGTGCTCATGTTTTTACAACTCCTAGTATTATCGTAGTAAAATCTGAAAACCGCTGAGCGGGTTTGTCAATCGTCTAAGTCTTCAAATACTAGCACTGACTTTCTGAGTTTTCCATAAAGTTATTTATTGATTTATTACGATGTCGTAATAAACCGCAAAGCCACTTTCGTCGATCCCCGCCCCAAATAGACTTGTTTGCGCGGTTACGGCTCCAGAAGCCACTGTTTAACGCGGGCGAGACTCTTCCAGTCGGGTTTTCTACTTAATCCTTCTTCAAAATTTTTTTTAACTTCGTCGAGTAACTCTTCGGAAGCCATCAGAAGTTGCTGAGCCACTTCTACGTGGGGACGCACTCCTTTCTCTTTGAGATCGAGGATCGCTACTGCTAGGTTGATGCGAGCTTGGGGGTCATGAGGGTTCAATTTAACGGCTGTTTTCGCTGCTTTTTGAGCCGAAGATGGTTTATTTTCCAACAGGTAGAGCCACGCGAGGCTAGCCCAAGCATTGCCATTTTTGGGAGCTTTTTCGCACACTTCTTTAAACACGGGGATCAGATTAGCCGGGGCTTCGCCAGCTTGGTAGCGATCGAAACCGTCTTTAAACAATTCTTCAGGGGTCATTCGATTTTAGATTTGGGATTTGAGATTTTAGATTGGAAAGAGCATTGGGTGCCGGACGCCGCAAGGCAGTCCGAGGCATTCTCAGCAATTAGCAATTACCAATCCCCAATGCCCTATTTTCCAATTTATGTAGAAAATGAACTGCCACAACCGCAAGTTTGAGTTGCGTTGGGGTTAGTAAACTGAAAACCGCCCCCGATCATAGCATCGCTGAAGTCGAGAACCAAACCGTAGAGATAAAGAATGCTCTTGCGATCGCAAACTACCTGAAAACCATCGTAGTCGAACACTTCATCGTCGGATTTCACAGTGCTCGGATCTGCGAAATCCATGACGTAAGACATACCAGAGCAGCCGCCCTGGCGCACCCCTACCCGCAAGCAGAGGTCTTTACCTTGTTTCTCTCTCAGAGCTAAAACTTGACGGACAGCAGAGTCCGTCATTTGAATGCCGCGCTTTTCAGAAATGGCTTGAGTCATAATTTGCCGAACTCCTGAGATTGTCTAATGCTAAGAGTGTAATCTTATCCCTCCATTGTACAGGCATTCGCCAGAAGGCATAAGGTTAGATGCTGAAGGCCGAATTTTTAGCTTCTAATTTTTAATTCCCGTGAGGCCTCGTTCCCCAGCTCGATGTCCTCTCCCCCTATAGGGTTTATGATTGATAAGCAGCGGTTGACCGGCTACCGGCACCGCAACAATGCTTCACCCAACGGGCTTACTCTATGGCAGCGCTGAATCGCACTACTCTTCGTCGGCTACAAAACTTACCTCAAATTCCCAGCGTGTGGGAGGGCGATCGCCGACCCTTATCTAATGCTGACTCACACATGATGCTAGATGACGATGACGTTCTAGAAGCTGGTGGCGAGTGCATTCTCTGGGTCGATGGCTCCGAAGGAGTCGTGAGGGCTATGGACATGGTAGGCCCAGATGCCGGCCCAGAGGCGCTCGTCCGGGCCCTGCTACGGGCAATGGAACATCCCCAAAGTCCGGCTCCCGCAGTCCGCCCCCAAAAAATAGTAGTCAAAAACCGAGAAATTCAATTTTATCTGCGGGGCGTACTTCAAGATTTAGGCATTTCCATTGACTACGTGCCGGAATTGCCCCTAATTGACGAAATATTTCGCGGCATGGAAGAGGTCGCCATCAACAGACCTCCTGAGTTGCCACCTCAGTATGCTGAAGTTTTAATGGAAAAAGCTGCTCAAATTTGGCAAGACGCTCCGTGGCGGACTTTGAGGGAACACCAAATTATATCTATTGAAATCAATCAGTGGGATGTCGCCAGCCTCTACGTGTCCGTATTGGGGCAAGGCAGAATGGATTACGGAGTTTTACTGTACCGTTCTCTAGAATCCTTGAAGCGGTTTCGAGAACGAGTCGTCAACGATGAATCTTTTGAAGATTTAGAACAGGCTTTTTTAGGGCAAGACTGTTTGTTTGTTACCTTTGAAAGTGCAGCAGATATTGATGAGGACGACGAGGACGAAATTGATTTAGCCGATTTGCCTCCCTCGGAAATTGAACCAAATTTCGGCAACCTACATCCTTTAGAAGGATTGCGATCGATCCTTTACGAAGAAGAAGCCCTCACGATGTTAGTTGCTCTCGAAGCATTTCATCGCTTTTTCCGCAACGGCCGCCGGAAATTGGGCTCAGACACTTTTCCCACTCTTAGCAGCCGCTACCGCATCCCTGTTCCGCAGCCTGACGGAGAAATTCAACAGGTATCCGTTAAAGTTTCCACGATGCCCGATGTGTCAGACGAATTATTACAGATGCTCGGTGATGACGATGATGACGATGATGACGATGATGAATTTGACAAGCCACTGCTGCGGGACGATTTAGTACCGCAAAATTCATTTTTGAGTCTCGGTGCCGTACCTTGGGAAACGGTAGATTTCCTGCGCCAAAGTGTCCAGTTTCACCAAGGTGCAGAAGTTGATATTAATACCGCCGGAGATGGTTTGCCGGTGGTGATGATCCAAACTTCTCATCCGAAGGCAAAAACTATGATTCAGGATTTGAAAGAAGCTGGAGGTGTGAAGGGGATTGGTTTTAATCCGGGCGAAAATCCTTTTCAGGATGAGCAATTCGACTTGGGTATTTTGCAAACTAAAAATGGGGAGCTGTATTTGTTTGGGGAGTTTAATGAAGACGATCCGGTGCATCAGGAAGCTCGCAAGAAATGGGACCGTCGCTGTAAATTAACCAACGGTTGGTGCGGTTTGATTATTGCTAAAGGGTTGATGGGTGCTTCTCGCGGTCAGCCTCAGTTTAAGGATATGATCGCTTTGCTTGAGGTTCGCTGGGTGTCTGCTAAAGAGTTGGGAATTGGGCCACTTCAGTTAATGCCGATGTTTTGAAGGAATAAAGAAGCAGGAAGAAGGAAGAAGGAAGAAGGAAGAAAGAATATGTAAAAGTAATTTGTAAGGTGCGCCCCAGCGCACCCTAGTTTTTAAATTATAAAGGAAAATGATTATGTCAAATTCTACTCAAAAGCGAGAAGTGTTAGTCGCCCTTGATGCTGAATTCGCGGAGAAAATAGACCAACTTACTGATGATTGGACGGAGGCGATCGAACAAGCTCTCCGTCTCTGGTACGCTAAGCAAATAGAAGATAAGTTGCGGAAGTTTTATCAAAACTGCAGCCAAGAAGATATTGAGTTTGAGGAAGAATGGGCAACATTTGCTCAGGAACAAATGGAAGAAATTTTAATAGAGGAAGGTCTTTGATACAATGACAGAAGCTTATCCGCGACAAGGCGAAGTTTATCTTGTTAGAGCTTTGCGAACGATCGGAGATACCAAAAAGCGTCCTGTTGCTGTCGTTTCCATAGATAGCCGGAATGAATTGAGCCGTACTGTACTGATTGTCCCTTTTACTAGCGATTTGAGAGGGGGCGAAACTCCGAGTCGGGTTTTGATTCCGCCTGGTGAAGGAGGGTTAGAATCTGACTCGCTGGCTGTCTGCGAGCAAATTATAACTGTCCAAAAGACTTATCTGGAACAAGGCGCTTACGGTCAACTTAGTGCCGATGTCCTAGCCAGAATTCAGAGGGCTATACAAGTGTCGATCGGCATTTACGAACTTTAATAATATTTCTAATATTCTAAATTTTGTTACAATTTGTAAAAATACTGTAAAGGATAGGTAAAATGCGGGTTGCGATCGCAGGTGCGGGACTGGCTGGAATGACCACAGCAGTCGATTTAGTGGAGGCCGGCCACGAAGTAGAAATTTTTGAATCCCGCCCCTTTGTTGGCGGCAAAGTCGGCAGTTGGGTAGATCCCGACGGCAATCACGTTGAAATGGGTTTGCACGTCTTCTTCGGTTGCTATTATAACTTATTTGCCCTGATGAAAAAAGTGGGAGCTTTTGACGACTTGCTCGTCAAAGAACACGTCCACACTTTTATCAATCGAGGCGGCGAAACTGGTTCTTTGGATTTTCGCTTTCCGGTGGGTGCTCCTTTGCACGGATTGAAGGCATTTTTTACTACATCTCAGCTATCGGTACAGGACAAAATCCAAAATTCGATCGCCCTGG
Organism: Microcoleus sp. AT8-A3; assembly: GCF_036705675.1. Lineage (NCBI taxonomy): Bacteria > Bacillati > Cyanobacteriota > Cyanophyceae > Oscillatoriales > Microcoleaceae > Microcoleus > Microcoleus sp. AT8-A3. The sequence goes on along the minus strand of NZ_JAUBVD010000008.1, from coordinate 59,667 downwards.
GAACTAGCCCGATCGTCCGAGGTTTGATCGACTTTGACGGAGCGATGAAAACCATCCGCGATTTGGATAAAGTTAGCTTTGCTGACTGGTTCCGCAGTCATGGCGGCAACCAAAACTCGCTCAAAAGAATGTGGAATCCGATCGCCTACGCACTGGGTTTTATCGACACCGAAAATATTTCTGCTCGGTGTATGCTGACAATATTTCAATTCTTTGCTACCAAAACAGAAGCATCAAGGATGCGAATGCTGGCCGGTTCTCCCAGCGAATATTTGCACAAGCCAATTGTGGAATATTTGGAAAAGAAAGGAGCAAAAATTTACACGCGGCGCAGAGTCCGAGAAATTCAGTTTGAAGAAGGTGCAGAAACCCGCGTCACAGGCTTGGCAGTAGCTAGCGGCGAAACTGAAGAAACTATTACCGCTGATGCTTATCTTTTTGCATTAGACGTACCAGGAATTCAGAAAATATTGCCCCCAGCTTGGCGCAAATGGTCAGAATTTGACAACATTTATAAATTAGATGCGGTGCCAGTTGCTACAGTGCAATTGCGGTTCGACGGTTGGGTAACGGAATTGGAAGACGAAGCCAAGCGCAAACAGTTGAGCCACGCTGTCGGCATCGATAATTTGCTATATTCAGCAGATGCAGATTTTTCCTGTTTTGCTGATTTGGCGCTGACAAGTCCCAAGGATTATTATAAGGAAGGACAAGGTTCTCTGTTGCAGTTGGTGTTGACTCCGGGAGATCCGTTTATTAAACAAAGCAATGAGGCGATCGCCCAACACGTACTTAAGCAAGTTCAGGATTTATTCCCGTCAGCGCGGGAATTAAACATGACTTGGTACAGTGTAGTGAAGCTAGCTCAATCTTTGTATCGCGAAGCACCGGGAATGGATGTTTTCCGCCCTGCTCAAAAAACTCCGATCGCCAATTTCTTTTTAGCAGGAAGTTACACTCAGCAAGACTACATTGATAGTATGGAAGGAGCGACACTTTCAGGCCATCAAGCCGCTAAGGCAATTCTCGAAGCTTACAGTCATTAGTCCTTAGTCTTCTATCGTTTTCTCTCGTTCCCAGGCTCTGCCTGGGAAGGGCGATCGGGAGGCTCTGCCTCCAGTATTCGAGAGGAAAAGTGAGGCGGAGCCTCTGGATCTGCGTTACCAGGCTCTTCCTGGTAACAAGAAAAAAAGAAACAATTCTTCAATCTAAAATCTAAAATCTAAAATCTAAAATCCCATGACTGATTGGTTAGAACACAGTGTCCAAGTAGAAGTGGCAATTCCCATCGAATTAGCGTGGCAACTCTGGTCAGATTTAGAGCAAATGCCGCGCTGGATGAAGTGGATAGAATCTGTTCATGTTCTCGAAGAAGATCCAGAGTTGTCTCGCTGGAAACTCGCAACTGGCGGGTTAGAATTTAGCTGGCTTTCTCGGATTCTCAAATTAGTGCCGAATCAGATAATTCAGTGGGAATCGGTAGACGGCTTACCAAATCGAGGTGCCGTAAGATTTTACGATCGCAAAGACAGCAGTATCGTCAAGCTGACAGTGGCTTACGGAATTCCCGGCTGGCTGGGAAAATTGATGGATAACCTATTTCTGGGCCGCGTGGTTGAATCGACAATTCAGGCTGACTTGGAAAGGTTTAAAGAGTATGCTCTGAAAGTAAAAGCCACATCTTAAATTCTGACGACTCAAGTCCTTTGGTTTTTAATTGTAACGCGAGAGTCGATCGCGCTTGGGCGTCAGTATCATAGAGATGTGCTGCTGATTCCTTCTCGGTTTAGTTATGAGTTATTGCCTAAACCCCGCCTGTCAAAACCCGCAAAATGCCGATCGTACCCAATTCTGCCTGAATTGCGGCTCCAAACTGTTGCTCAGAGAGCGTTACCGCGCCATCAAACCCCTTGGGCGCGGCGGTTTTGGCCGCACTTTTTTAGCAATAGACCAAGACAAACCCTCAAAACCGCGCTGTGCAATTAAACAGTTTTTTCCCCTATCCCAAGGTACCAGCAGCAGCGAGAAAGCAGCAGAATTATTCAACCGAGAAGCGGTGCGGCTAGACGAATTGGGGAAACACCCGCAAATTCCCGAACTGCTGGCGCACTTTCAGCAGGAACGCTATCAGTATTTGGTACAGGAATTTATAGAAGGTCAGAATTTACAGGAAGAGTTGGCGCGGAGTGGGCCTTTCAGCGAAAGTCAGATTCTTAGTCTGCTGAAGGATTTATTGCCAGTATTGCAGTTCGTGCACGATCGCAGTGTAATTCACCGAGATATTAAACCCCCCAATATTATCCGCCGCCGCCTTTCTCAAACTCCCACCATTTATACTTACCCAACATTAACCGGGGAATTAGTTTTAGTTGATTTTGGCGCTGCAAAACTTGTGGAGGGTTTGAGAGAAACCGGTACAGTCATCGGTTCTCCCGAATTCGTCGCGCCGGAACAAATTAGAGGTCAAGCGGTTTATGCCAGTGATTTGTATAGTTTGGGAGTAACTTGCATTTATTTGCTGACTCAAATATCTCCTTTTGATTTGTTCGATATCAATCAAGATGCTTGGGTTTGGCGAGACTTTTTGAAGGTTCCAATTGATCCGAAATTAAGTCGCATCCTCGACAAAATGATCGAATCGAGTCTCAGTCGGCGCTACAAATCTGTAGCTGAGGTATTGAAAGATTTGCAGCCGCAGCAGTCGGCGGGGGCGGGCACGGGGGCGGGCACGGGGGCACCGCCCCTACCAGCGCCTAAAATTTCCGTGCCGCAGAGGACGCCTGTGGTGCAGAATGCAGTGCCGCCAACGGTTGCAGGCACCATTTTACCTGTGCCGCCGATGCAGCGGGTTGTGCCCGCACGCGCGCCTACTTGGAGGTGTGTTCATACTCTGGTAGGGCATTCTAATGCTGTTACGTCGGTAGCTTTCAGTCCTGATGGCGCGACTTTAGCTAGCGGCAGTGAGGACAAGACGATTGAGATGTGGAAGTTGGAGACTGGTAGGCGGTGGTACACTCTTACGGGTCATTCTGACTGGGTGACTTGTGTGGCGTTTAGTCCTGATGGCGCGACTTTGGCTAGTGGCGGCCGGGACAAAATGATTCATATTTGGGATTTGAATAAGGGTAAGTGGTGGTACGCTTTGGCTGGTCATTCTGACAGGGTTGCTGCTGTGGCGTTTAGTCGGGATGGTCAGGTTTTGGCTAGCGGCAGTCGGGACAAAACTGTGCAGTTGTGGAATTTGAATAAGGGAAGGCCGATGTCGGCTTTGACTGGTCACGCTGGCGGGGTGGAGGCGGTGGCTTTTAGTTCTGGCGGGGAGTTTTTGGCTAGCGGCAGCCGGGACAAGACTGTGCAGTTGTGGGATTGGCAAAAGGGTCGATCGATTTGTACTTTAGCAGAGCACGGGGATTGGGTGCGGGCGATCGTTTTTGCGACCCCCCCCAGCCCCCCCTTGGTAAGGGGGGGAGTAGGAGAAGGATTGACTTCCTCTGTGTCCCCTGCCGGTCAGACCCCCCCCAGCCCCCCCTTGGTAAGGGGGGGAGATGCAGAAGGATCATCGATTTTGGCGACGGGGAGTCGGGATGGTACGGCGAAGCTGTGGCGGGTGGATGCACAGGGGCGAGGGACGCTGCTGCGGAGTATGAGGGACAATTCTGGGGATGTTTTGTGTGTGGCGTTGAGTCCCGATGGTAGGGTTTTGGCGACGGGGAGTCGGGATGGGACGATTTATTTGTGGGATGCGGGTACGGGGGGTTTGCTGGAAATTCTGACGGGCCACGGGGAGGAGGTTTTGTCGGTGGCGTTTAGTGCTGATGGGGGGAGTTTGGCTAGCGGTGCGGGCGATCGAACTGTGAAGATTTGGCGGGGGATGGGGCATTAGGGGCGATGTCAAGAGTGCCTGCTTAAAAAATTTCATATTTATGCTTGACAGGCGATCGAATGTTCTGCTACATTAGGAATTCGTGAGGACGCATAGCTCAGTTGGTTAGAGCACTACGTTGACATCGTAGGGGTCACTGGTTCGAGTCCAGTTGTGTCCATGAATTTCCATCATTTATAAATCAAGGGTTTTAGGTTGGCCGTCCTACCGAGAGTCTGGTCTTTCGCTAGACAATTAACGGCGTTGCTTAATCAGGGTATGAAAAAAATCACTTGAAAATCCCGAAGCGTTGTGAATACTGGTTTCTATGATGTGCATATTTAGCCTTTCATACCGTAAATCAGCAACGCCACGTAAGTTATCCCACAAATAAAATTGTCCTAATCATCATGGCGACTGCGATAGCTACTGGTATCCAACAAGGAGAGTTGTCCCTCAACTACAGTGGATTTAGGTTGTGAAGCATAAGGAGGCTCACAATTTTCAGGTTTCCCTTTTTGTTTCCCCTGCTTTGGATTATTTGGTCTGACTATTTGCCTATTTCTTTCCTCCAGCAAACCAGCAAAATGAAACCATGACAACATTCGACTGGCATAATCCGATGCCGTTGTTGAGTTCAAATTATATTGCTCAGACAACAATTTTTGAAATTGAGCAAGCCATATCCATTCACCTGGTTTCAGTTGTTCATAAATTTTTTTTATTATGACATGATTCTGGATTTGTTCAGCTAATATTTCAGCTATTTCCTCATCTTGTAACTTTAGAAATTTCTCTAATACTATTATTTTGCCTCTTTCGTCCTTTCTTACTTCAAAAAACTTTTGCAAATCCAGAATAGCATTCTCAACTACGCCCTCGCTATAGCCTAATACCCTTACTAAGTCTGATATTGTTTGATATTGATTAAGCCGTCTAAAGATTTTCCAGGCCGTTGAAATTTTCGTTCGGGGTCTATAGCTTATTATCATTTCAGGTAGCTTACCATCCAACAAATATTCACGAAATATATCCCAGTAGATTTTATAGTTTTCCCCAGTTTCAATAACTAGCTTGCTTTTTAAGAGGCTACTAATTACATCTTTATTAAACTCGCGGCGTACATCCATCTTAGAAACTGGAGAAAATTTAGCTATATACTTTAAACACTTATCATCTCCAGTGATAATAGCTCCCTGAATATCTTTATTAAAGCTTGTTTCGATATCAGACTTGGTTATCACCTTGTTCGGGTCTGGATCAAGTTTAGATTGATCAATATCTTGATTATAAAGTTCACCGCACTCTCTTTTTAAGTACCAAGGTTGATTGAACCAAGGTTGACTAGAAAGATTGTCACGCAACGAAGTGGCTTTTGTAATTATTTCTAATTCTTTATCTTTCTTAGTTGTTACATATTCCTGAAATCCCTCTAATAATTCTAATGATTCTGACTCAGAAAATTCAGCCAACTTAATATTTTTTAGTCGCTCTTGTAGCTTTTCCCATGTAGAAGATGCTGGATGTTCTGGGGGTAAATGAACATCGGTTCTCCAGCAAAAGCCTAAAACTATATTCTTTTTTAAACAATCAATCTTATAAGCTGCTTCCTTAAACAAACCGTAAAGAGATGAAAGTGCATATCTCGTCAAAATTTCTTCAAATTGATCGAAAAAGATTACAATCACCTTACCACTATTTTCAAGGTTTTCTATTAATAATCGAATTGATTCACTATCAAAAGGTGATTCAGGATTTAGAGATACTAGGTAATTAGGAATCTCAACAAATTTACTATCAATAGCACCTTCTAATGCTTTTGTAATAGCGGCACTTACAAATAAATCTACATTTGTTTGGTTGACGCTCGTAACATCTATATGATATATGTAAACATTTCTCTTATCTTCATTTTCTGATTTACTACCGCATTCTGATGCTAACTTAAGAACTAAAGATGATTTGCCTAACCCTGTATTTCCCGAAAAAGAAACAACTCTTAAGTCTGTGCTGTTATCCCTTACTTTTTTGACAAACTCCCAAAACTTATGTTGATGTGTCTTACGTCCAAAAAAATCTTCAGGGCGGGATGGACGATGGTAATCATCAAAACTATCAGCCTGATTAATGTTCGATATTGTTACTCTTTTTTCCGAAATCGACTGGTTTATTAATTTATTTTTAGGCTCAATTACTGTTGGATTGAAAACAGTAACTTCAAGATTTTTCCACTCTTTATCACTAGCAAAATATTCTTTCCATTCTTCTGAACTCAAACATCTGTTACTCTTTTGAGTTGGGAAAATAATAGCACAATTTGGACTATGACTATTTCCTATTTCTTCTGCGACCCAAAAGAAATTTTTTTCATGCGTTACTAATAATGTAATAGTTTCACAACGACCACTTATTTTACCCATATCAGGCGGTTTAATATTATATAAACCCATAAATACTTCAGCAAGTTCATTTGAACTCCAACTCACTAAACTAAATGGTTTATTTTGTTGCTGTTTATATTCAAGAACAACCGGTTTTGCGTTTTTGTTAAGATCAGAATTTGAGAGTAAGTAGGCAAAGTCAACCTTTTTGTAAAGAGCTTGACCCATTAACTTGAATATAGTAGGAGCATCTATAAGCTCTTGCTGAAATTTACATTCAATTAATCCTATTTCATCAGTATCTAAGTGTTTGACATAGATATCAGTTTGCATTCCTTCAAATTCTATATCTTGAGTTACTTTCCATCGTTGTTTACGAAATAAATCTGCTGACACAGTTTCCCAAAAAGTACCTCTTTGTTTATTTGTCCATTGAGATTCATCTGGTATCACTATTTTAAATCTTATGGTCGGCTCATTTACAGTCATTTTTTAGTTGTCCCTATAAATTACTTTTTACTAAATTTGGTTGAACAACTCATAATAATTAGAATTATATCAGCCTTCTCATTAACGAATTGGCTACTTATTTCCGCTGAATGTTAATAATCTAGCTTGCACAGATTCTAAAATTGAATCTCGAATAAAAGCACTAGCATTAATAATTTCAATCCCAATTAATTCCCCGGCTTCATTGAGTTCTACCGTAATATTAGGGCTGATTTCCACACTTCCGACTTCCCGTTCATCAGAAATCGTTAAATGAAGAATATCCTCTTTTTCAAAATACGCCATTTTTGGATTATTCATAAATTACCAATCTCCCACTTGTTAAACGAAACTTTATTTGTTGACGAGTAGTTGTATGCACAGTGATCGGAGTAATAGAATCTTCATTTATTTCATAAGGTATCATAACCAATTCCTGATTATGTTTACCCACAACAATTTGAGTTCCCGTTACTGTGTCATCATACCTTTCTCCCGAAAATCTAATAATATTTTCCAAGATACTTAAGTCAAACCCCCTTAACTCGGCTCTATATTGCATATAGTCAGTCCAGATAATTTTAACCATATGTCTAAATATAATTACATAACCGTTTTTTTCCCCCATTGTATCCACGCTTGAGCCATTTGGGACATCCAACCACGCTGTTCGGTTTTACCGGATGTTCACCACTAATAGCCCTCAACGCCCAAAACTAACGATCGGGTTTTTGTTCAAGATCGCGCAAAATCAACGGTGCAACAGGCTGTCCCATGCCAATAATTCTCTGGTAAGCTGGGTGCATTGACTTCTGTGCAACCAATGACAGCATCCTTGTCTCGGTACGCCATTCTTCTGCGAGGCTATTAAACTCCGCTTCCAGTTCCACCTTACTTTTAATCGAGTATTTATAAGCAGTGGTGTAGTCAGGTAGTTTCATGTCAAGGCGTAGCTACTCCATCAATCTATATTACCTTACTTACGATCGCCCATTCGCACCCAGCCCCTGACTCAGTGCAACTGACAGCCCTGACTTGCTACAATCCAGCTAAAAAAAGGGATTGCTGCGACAACTCCCGCCACCATAGAGAAATAACACGATTACCGAAGCGTTAAAAGATAAAACAACGAACACTTACGAATTTAGAAGCATTACTCGATCGCCTAAATCTTGGACTCAGACACCAAGCCTAACTGATGTCGATCGCCCCCCTGCATCCCCAAATGATATGAAATCAGATCGATCGCCTACCAGCCCCTTCCGGGACACGGCTGTGATGCCGTGTCCTTACCCGTAACTTATCGGCGACAGCCTTCGGCGATCGCCCTTAACACCGCTAGCCGCACTTCTGGATGAAATTTCTCAAGCCCGTTAGCCCGAAAAATCCAGTGTCCGCCGCCCGCGTGCTCGATCGCAATTTTCTGACCGTCAGGCAAAACTATTTGCCACCAATTCAACACACTGGCTTTAATAAGGTGGCACTGAATTTCGTTCAGTTGAGCCTCCATTAATTTCAGTTGACGCATGATAGGATTTTGGGCAGATGACTTCATGATTTTTCTCATTAAATGAATTCGACTGTTTCTCGGCTTTGATTTCAGTTTGCCGATTTTTTAACTTAACTTCACCTTCCGAAGTTTTCGCCTTAACTTCCCTTTCCGAAGTTTTCGCCTTCACTTCCCTTTTACCACCTTTTGGCTCAACTTTGACTCCAAAACCTTTAGACTTAACTTTTCCTGGGGCAGAAGTTGAAGTCGTTTCCGTGGTCGGCTTCTTAAACTCCGCGTCTAATTGGTCTAAAATCTCCTCTTGTTCGGGAGTATGTTCCGCTGGCTGGTCTGAATTTCTGGGATTGTATTCGCCAACCAACCTTGCCAAAAATTCCGAAATTGACAGTCCGGCTGCGGCTGCTTTTTTCGTTAAAATGGCGTAGGTGTCGGTTTTAATCCGAATTTGTTTGAGCCGGAGGTTGGGATTGTTGTCAACGGTTTCAGCAATAGTTACTGCCGTAATCCTTTCTTTGGGTATGACATCGACAACTTCTTGCCACTTTTCCTGTAAACGACAGTCGCCGTATTGGTCGGTAATTGCGTGTTTGAACAAAGGGACAACTTGAGCAACGCAGCTAGGCAAAATCTCAAATCCGGCTTTAATTAAGCGCAGGCAAATGCTCGCAGCTTTGATAATTTGCGTGCAGTAAAAATACTGCCTGCCTAATGCTTGTTCGCAGTAACTTTTAAAAGTTTTGAATTTGTCTTTGTACAATCGCAGCTTTCGGATGGCGTCCAGCATGATTCCTTGACGCACGTAGTCTAGGAATCCCCTTTTAATTTCGCCTGTGAGGTAATCTAAATCGTGAAAGGGAGATTGATTCTGGATTTCTTCTTCAAAGTCTAGCAGCGGGCCTGCAAAGTGAAAGTTGGAGGCGACATCGCCTAGGTAGAAGTTGTCAATTGATGTGGACATGATCTGGAATGGTTCGAGAAAGGGCACGATAGCACGGAAGTTGTGCGATCGCAAAGTTGAAGTTTTGGTCTGGATCTTTGATACAATTTTGAGTTGGGCTGTCTTGTGAGGTCGATCGACCTTTTACATGGCATCACCTCAAGGCGGTTATTCAAAACTGTAGGTTTTGGCTGTTCGCCCTGACCGGCCAGCTTTTGTTCTGTCACTTGTATCTCATTATGAGATGTCGATTTAAATTTGTCAAGTATGACATCTCAATTTGAGATTTATGTTACAATGTCATCAAGAAAAGAACGAAGACAGGAGGGCAATTCACCATTGGAAGCCCTAAGAATCAACAAAACAGACTTATCACAAGATGAGTTTGCTTTTAGATGCGGGATTCCCCGGGCCACGTATCATAGATGGATATCTGGAGCCACAGAACCAAAATTTTCTCTCTTTCAGTTGAAAGCTATTTGCCGAGAACTAAAAATAGAAAAAATCGATGAACTTCCAGAGAGCTTTGGGCCGAATTAGCAATTAAATTAAACCAACAGTTAAAAAATTATTACTGCTGATACAATTTTGAGTTGGGCACTCCTGTGAGGTCGATCGACCTTTTACATGGCATCACCTCCTCGGCGTTGAGAAAAAAGGGGCTTGAGGTATGCGCCCAACCCCCGAAAATACGCTTGGCTATGCAGGCATAATTGATAGACACGAAAAATAAGGCGGTTCTTCAACTAAACCAAAAGGAGTCCCGCGCTCTACCTGTACCTAGGTGAGCGTCGGGAGGAATTTGCGTGAGCCAGGAGAGCCGTCCCGAACCAAACCGATGACTTTATGTGTCGGAAAGTTCGGGGCGGTCGATGAGCGAACAAATAATTTTTGCTACACCACTTGCTTTTTCCATGTTCACGAGATAGAATTTTCTCAGACTTCGTGAAAGTAATGCCTCAAATAATCACCGCCAAGCTAAAACTCAACCTGAATGCCGAGCACAAAGGTTTGGTGTCTCAGACTACCTTGGCTTATCGCGATGCCTTGAATCATACTTCGCGAGTTGCTTTTGATGCGAACAAAACCAGCAATGGCGCTAAGTTGCAAAAGGCTGTTTACAACGAATTGCGTGTTCGATTTGGGCTGGGCGCTCAGATGGCTTGCAATGTACCCAGACAAGTGTCGGCAACCTACAAAACACTCTGGACTAAGGTAAAACAATCTAACGATGCTATTGCCAAAGGATACACCAAGAAAAGGTACAAAGGACTAGACCAGCCCCCTAAGTATATTTCTCGAACCTGTACCTTGAATTATCAGCGCGACTACTCGTTCAAATCCGAGCAGAGGGTGAGTATTATTACCCTAGCTGGTAGAATAGTAGTTTCGTATGATGGCTACAACAAGCATCTGGATTTGATTGCCAAGGGTTCCAAGTTTGGAGCAGCTAAAATTGTCTATCAGCGTTCCTCTAAGGTTTACTATTTGATGGTAAGTATTGAGGTAGAAACCCCTGAACTCGACCCACTGAAAATAACTAGAGTTTCTGGCGTTGACGTGGGGATGCGCTACTTAGCCGTAGAAACAGACTTACAAAACAAGTCGAATTTCTACTCAGGTTCCGACGCTAGACATAAAGCCAACCGCTATCATAAAGCTAGACAAACTCTTCAGCGTAAAGACACTCGTTCGGCAAAGCGCAGACTAATTGCTTTGTCGGGAAGAGAAAGACGGTTTATCGCTGACGTGAACCACCAAATTAGCAAGGATATTGCAAAACCTAATACTTTGATTGGACTGGAAAACCTAACCGGAGTTCGGGAGAGAATTAAGTCCAAGTCTGGTAAAAAGGCTAGCAAGAAACAGCGAAGAGCTAATCGAAATAAAGTTAAATGGTCGTTTGCCGAATTGCACGGCTATATTGACTACAAAGCTAATTTGAACGGCTCTTTAGCTACTAAAGTCCCAGCTCATTATACTTCGCAAAGCTGTCCAAAGTGCGGACACACATCAGCAGGCAATAGACCAAAAAAAGGGCTATTGTTTCGCTGTGAATGTTGCGGACACGAGCTTCATGCTGATTTGGTGGGTGCGCGAAATATTGCCATGAGAACGTTGCTTGTCCGGCAGGACTGGACGAGTACGGGGAGCTTGTCAGCATCCCCTAATGTGTCGGGCCGTGAAACTAAAGCTGAGATTCTGCAAAGATTCTCGGAATTGCGGTGGAGCTCAGATACAAGCCCACATCTCCGGCGGTACTCCGCTTGATGCTGGGTAGTTGACACCTGCATTTTGACCTTGGAGGCTCGTTGAGCGGCCTTTGTTTTGCCTACTAACATGAAGTTTACGTCTTATTCAAGCCTTTGTTAAGACGTAAACTTCATGAATATTTCGTCCCATGATAGAAGAAGATTTACAAGAAAAGGAGAAGTCTCCATTGAGACTACTCAGAGAACAAGCTGGACTAACACGCCCTCAAGTCAAAGAAAAAATCGGAATTTCCGAGCGAAGACAAGCTGACTGGGAATTAGGCAAGGCCCTACCTAATGCTGAAAACATACTTGCTATGGCTAACCTGTACCAGGTTTCTCTAAAAACTATGTTTGAGGTTTTAGGATTAGACGTAACCAAAATTCCCGATGACTTACCAAGTCGTGAGTCCTCACCGAACGATAACTAACCCGCAGGGGTTTGTCCATGTCTAGGGAAAGGGGCTTGAGTCATGCACCCAAGCCCGGAAAATACTAAGGGTATGCAGGCATAATGGGTAGAAACTACAAATAAGGCAGCTCGCTAAACCAAAGCGTTTCCACCGTCCGGCTAAAGGAGCCGCCTTTCTGTTGTCTCTATCTTAAACAACCTTAGTTGTATTTTAGCGATTTGTCAACAACTTTGGTTGTGAATTTTCTATGATATGCCCCGAAAGAAACAAACTCAAGAGTCGAAAGATATACCAGCACTGCAAATCTTGCGGGAGGCTGTTGGTTTATCACAATCCGCGTTAGCAAAACAAATTCCCGACAAGACTCGCACAAAAACCTTAACTCAGCAAGCCATTAGCAAATGGGAACGAGGACTAGACGAACCCGAACTGACCATTGCTCAAATGAAAGCTCTTTGCAAAGCTTTGGGAAAAACGCTTAACGATTTACCTAACGACTTAGGCCCACCAAATCCCGACTGACAACATTTGTTGCTTGGTTCTAATTAGACCAACCTAAAAAAGCAGATTAGATGCCCGACTTCTTCAAGAAGTCGGGCATCTAACAAGCAAGTTATAAAGAGGATATTAAAGTAGGATTTGGTATTACTTACGGAGAACAGAAGTGATAATCACCGTGATAGTGGCGCTTGCAATCAAAGTGAAAGCAAGTTGCACAACCCATTGGGTAGCTTTCTGGTAGTTATCGAATTTGTCATTGAATCTGTCGGTTTTGTCATTAGTTTTCTCAACATCAGTTGATAATTTCTCAACTTCTGCCGATAGCTTGTCTAGCTTTTCAATAACATCGGCTAGCGTCGGCTCGTTAGGTGCAGTAGTTGTCATTGTTGTTTCCTAAAACTAACAATCATCACCTACAATTATATCCTAATTTTAATAGGAATTGATATTATAGCCATCCTAAATCATTTGTGAATTTCTTACTCCCTCCCCTTGATAAGGGGAGGGTTGGGGTGGGGTCAAAAATTTACGACTCCTGCAAGGATTGCTATATCAATCAATCCGTAATTTTCCCTCTCAAAGCTTTAATCTGCCCTCGCTTGGTTTTGCTGTCGAGACGCTTGCGCTGGGAACTACGAGTCGCTTTGCTGGGTTTGCGCCTTTTCGGTATGACGATCGCACTTTTAATCAGTTCTTGCAGCCGTCTCAAAGCCTCTTCCCGGTTTTGTTCCTGGCTGCGGTGTTCCTGAGCTTTGATGACAATCACACCTTCGGAGGTGATGCGCTGGTCGTTGATTTGCAACAAACGCTCCTTGTAGCGATCGGGCAATGAGGAAGCTGGGATATCAAAGCGCAAGTGAATCGCACTCGCCACCTTATTGACATTTTGCCCCCCCGCGCCTTGAGAGCGAATCGCACTAATCTCGATTTCGCCATCAGGAATGAACACAGTATTAGAAATTTGTAACATGATTTATTGATAATTCTTAGCTGTGAGTATAAACTCAATTAGTTTTTTTCGATCCCATAACTCTACATCGTTAGATTGAGCAAGTTTGCAAGCGTTTTCTGTAAATCTGTTGTTAGTGATTACTCTACCTTTATTTCCTTTGTAATGTCTGACGGCTCCTGCTACTTCTTGAACTGCTTTAATCCCAACTGGATTTTTGCTTCTTTTGGCTTGAACCACGGTTTTTGAGCCATTTTTGTATAAAATTAAATCAGCCCCATAATCTTGACTATCTTGAGTTAAAGTAACACTATAACCCAAGTTCCTAAAATGGATATTGAGAAATATTTCAAACTCTTTACCAGTCATTTCATCCACTTCCAGAATACCACTATCTAATAAACGTTTTCTTTGATCTTCTTCTGTTAATTTATCAAATACCAATGCTGCAATATCACTGAAAACGGCTGCTGCTCTCACTATAAAAGGTTTCATAAAATTACATTTATTTTAAAGGAGTAGTTATAATTGTACCAGATTTGCTCAGTACAGGCTCAACTACACATCAACCTATGCCATCATCAGGAGTTCAATACTTAATTATCAATGCCCTGGAAACTCTCGACTTGCTCATCTGGAGAATATATGATGAAGAAAAGGGCTTTTGGTACATCGAAACCCCTAGTCGAGTTTTACCAAGGGCTGCTATACTACAAAGTGGCGAGATTATTCGTATAGACGAGCTGGAAGACTATGACGAAACCGCATGATATTAGAAGAGAACAAGACCGCAGATTGGGAGAATTAATGGCGATCGCACGTCAGCGATTCCTCGATGCAGGCGGCGATCCTCGACACCCGCCATCAGGTATAAAAGGCGATGATTACATGACAGACGCAGAAAGACAAGAAGCACTGACGATCGCCCGATCGCTCTTTAACGACGAATATATTAAAACCTATCTCAAAAACAAACGTCAATGAATTTTAGATTTTAGATTCTAGATTTGAGAGGCGAGCCCACGGATGAAGCGGTTCAAAATCCGAAATTAGTAAGGTGCGCCGAAACGCACCCTACAAAAATTAATTAGTCCGTAGTACCGGTTTGCAGCGACTCTTTAGCAGTCTGCGTCCACTCAGAGTGGAAGAATTCACCGCGCGGTTTGTCGGTGCGTTCGTAGGTGTGAGCCCCAAAATAATCACGCTGAGCTTGCGTGAGGTTTTGTGGCAATCTTTCGCGTCGGTAGCTATCAAAATAGTCCAGCGAGGCGCTAAATGCTGGCACTGCAATCCCCAGTTGGCAAGCAGTAGCTAACACGTCTCGCCAAGCCGATTGGCGATCGAGAATGCTCTGTTTGAACTCCGGCGCTAACAGCAAATTCGGCAACGTAGGATCGTCCTTGAAAGCTGTTTTAATCTTGTCCAAAAAGCCAGCCCGAATGATACAGCCACCCTTCCAAATTCGGGAAATTTCGCTCAAACTCAAGTCGTAATTGTAGGACTTCGATGCCGCGCTCAACAGCGCCATGCCTTGAGCGTAGGAGCAAATCTTCGAGCAGTAAAGCGCATCCCGGACTTTATTCACAAACTCTTTAGTATCGCCTTCGTACTTGCCGCTAGGCCCGGTTAGTTCTTGGGAAGCTTTGATGCGCTCGTCTTTGTAAGAAGACATGATTCTGGCATTCACAGCAGCGATAATTGTGGGAATGCTCACGCCCAATTCCAAAGCACTCATTACAGTCCAGCGGCCCGTACCTTTCTGACCGGCTGCGTCCATAATTACCTCAACTAAGGGTTGCTTAGTTTCCGGGTCAATGTACTTGAAAATATTAGCCGTAATTTCAATCAAAAACGAGTTGAGCTCGTCTGTGGTATTCCATTCGGCAAAAACTTCCTGCAACTGCTGGCCGTTCAATCCACCAACGTTTTTGAGCAAATCGTAGGCTTCAGCAATGAGCTGCATATCACCGTACTCAATGCCGTTGTGAACCATCTTCACGTAGTGGCCAGCGCCACCAGGGCCGATGAATGTGACGCAGGGGCCGTCATCTACTTGAGCGGCAATTTTGGTGAGAATTGGCTCTAGTAGGCCGTAAGCAGTGCGGGTGCCACCGGGCATCAAACTAGCACCATTCAGCGCGCCTTCTTCGCCGCCGCTGATTCCCATGCCGACAAATCCCAGTCCGATCGATTCTAAATCTTTGGTGCGGCGTTCGGTGTCGTCGTAGAGCGAGTTGCCGCCGTCAATAATCATGTCGCCCGGTGACAGCATGGGTTTGAGCTGGTCGATGACTGCATCTACGGGTTTCCCAGCTTGCACCATGACTAAGATTCTGCGCGGGGTTTCTAGGATATCGACGAATTCTGTCAGAGTCTTGGCGGCTACAATGTTCTTGCCGGGGGCGCGCTTGGCCATGAAGTCGTCGGTTTTGGCTGCGGTGCGGTTGTATACAGCCACGGAGAAGCCTCTGCTTTCGACGTTGAGCGCTAGGTTTTCGCCCATCACTGCTAGACCGATTAAACCAAAATTTTGCTTTGTCATGCTAATAACCCGCTGGTTGTTCCCGCTTGATGATAGGTTTGCGAGAGAGGAAAGCGAGGCGGGGTGTACCGCTTTCCGGTGGACTAAAAGTATTGGACAATAGACCTAGGAGGTTTAGGTTTATTTTTATATTCTCAGAATTGCTGTTTGGTAAATCAGTAGGGTTTTTTTAAGATTTAAGGGATATTAATGACGCCGACAGGTGATGATAAGGCAGGTATTATGTCGATCGCGGTAACGGTAGATACAAACAAGCGGACATTTTGAGGAAAATTGAGGAGACTGTTGTAACTATGGAAGATTTGCAGTATCTCGCGGCCTGGGTGAAGGAGCAACACGCTCGCGAGTATATTTTGACTTGGCTGCTGAGTCAACAGGGGCTGTGGTGGTCTGATGGGGATATTTATCAGGCCGTTTTGCAAAAGTCGGGAAAGCTTTTGAAAGCTTATGTTCAAAAAAGGCAAGCGGGAGAGTTATTTGAGGGAATTTCTGAGAAGTTGGGAGGAGATGAGAATTGGGATGATTTGGCGGCGAGTTTGGCGCGAATTCTTGCGGTTTATCAAGAGGAATTATCGCATTTGCAAGAGCGCGATCGCAAGGGGGATGGGGTAAAAAAAAATTTGATTAGCCAACCGTTGACTGGAGATCCTTTGCCGCTTTTGGAGGTGCAGCAAGCTTTGCCCGATCCTTATGCGGATACGTTGACGGGGAGATAATTTGCGATCGACTTTTTGGAGGCACAAGAATCTCAGAAACCGGGTTTCTTCCTATATCTCTCGTACTCAACCAAAAATTGTCGCAGAAACCCGGTTTCTCGCCACGCAGTTAATCCCAAAAACCGGGTTTCTTCCTATATCTCTCGTACTCAACCAAAAATTGTCGCAGAAACCCGGTTTCTCGCCACGCAGTTAATCCCAGAAACCGGGTTTCTTCCTACATCTCTCGTACTCAACCAAAAATTGTCGCAGAAACCCGGTTTCTCGCAACTTGGGCGACAGTTCTCGATCTAGATTCAAGGATTGAGAATAGGTGTAATATCTAGAAGAAATCCGGGAAGTACATCTTCACCCGAAAGTGTAGGCGGTTGGTCAAAAGAGAAATTAATCACTTCTGCTACATCTTCAGACAAGCGATAGATTTCTACTAAAGGCGTTTGGGGGTCAATTAGCCAACCTAAGCGACAGCCGTTAGTTCGATAATACCGCATTTTAGCCCGCAATGTTTCTAGGGAATCACTTTGCGAACGCAATTCTATTACAAAGTCCGGGCACAGGGGAGGAAATTTGCGCTTATCTTCTGCGGATAATGCTTCCCAACGTTCTAGGAGTACCCAAGCAGCATCAGGGGAACGCTTCGCACCGTTGGGTAATTGAAAGATAGTGGAAGAGTCAAAGACTTTTCCCAATCGAGTCTGACGATTCCACAAACCGAGTCCCAGGTTGAGATCCGAATTTCTGATGCCGCTTTCGCCGCCTGTTGGAGGCATAATAATTAGTTCTCCTTCGGGGGTTTGTTCTAATCGCCACTCTTCATTAGCGATGGACAATTGATAAAATTGTTCGTCGGTTAAAGCGACGGATGCAGGTAGGTTGAGAGTTATAGTTTCCATCGTTGATATTATCGCCAACTAGCTTGGTTTTATTATAACTCGCACTTTCTGACAATTTTCTCAAAAAGATCGCACGCTCAGAAACCGGGTTTCTTTCGATATTTCTCGTGCGAGGCGGAAAATTGTCGCAGAAACCCGGTTTCTCGCCACGCAGCTAATCCCAGGAACCGGGTTTCTTCCGATATTTCTCGTACTCAACTGAAACTTGTCGCAGAAACTCGGTTTATCGCCACCTAACGAGAGAAATTAGAGCGCAAATCCGCGATAATTGATCGCAATCACCCGCGCTTAATTCCCCACGCTAACCCACAAGTCCGCCGGGGGTTGAAAACCCCCGTCTCATAGCAAAAGTCCTCTCAAAGAGGACTGAAAGACACATTTTTGAACAAGCATTGCAATATCTCCTCAGTCGGTTTCAACCGACTTTTGCTATGAGACAGGGGTTAAAACCCCTGGCGGACTGTTTGTTTAATTCTAAATATAGCTGCTAGCTTGACGGGTGAACATTGAGCAGTAAATTCCGTTTGATGCTATCAATTCGTCGTGAGTTCCTATTTCTGCTATTTTACCGTTTTCCATGACGGCGATGCGATCGGCAATTTTTGCTAATCCCAATCTGTGACTGATGACTATGGTTGTTTTCCCGGCGGCTATTTGGCGGAAGATGCTGTAAATTTCGTGTTCTGTCTTGGGGTCGAGGGCGGCGGTTGGTTCGTCAAAAATGAGCACTTCGGCTGTAGAAAGCCGCATTAAGGCGCGGGCGATCGCAATTCTTTGCCACTGTCCCCCCGATAAGTCTATGCCGTCTTCTAATTGTTTCCCCAACGGAGTCTCTAAACCTGCGGAAAGACTATTTACTTTGGCGCTAATTCCTGCTTCGGAAATAGCTTCATTAATTGCGGTGTCATCTGAGAGTGAAAGCAAGTCGCCGAAACCGACGTTTTCGCGAACTGTGGAGGGGAAACGGGCGTAATCTTGCATGACGACGGCGATGCGCGATCGCACGTATGCTAGAGAGTACGATCGCAAATCTTTGCCGTTCCAGTCGATCGTACCGCTTGTCGGATCGTACAGTCTGCCGAGCAGTTTGCCAAGGGTGGTTTTACCCGCGCCATTTTCACCAACAAGCACTAGCATTTCACCCGGATTAATGGTTAAGTCGATATTTGCGATCGTGCTTTTATTGCTACCGGGATAACAGAAAGATAAATGCTTAATCTCGATGCCAATTTTATCTTTTGTGGGGCAGGCATCTAGCCCGTCTTCTGGTAAACTAGGCAGGCGAGATGCTACATCTCCAAGCGGAGACTGCAATTCTGGTTTGAGTTCCAAAAGTTGAAAAATCGGAGTAACACCGAGGGAAATATCGTACAAATTAGCATAATTGCCTATAAGTAACTGCAAACTTTGCTCCACCTGAACAATCAAACCCGAATACAGCGCCAAATCTCCCAAAGTATAGCGCCCTCCCAAAGCTCCCATTACCACATAAACAAAGGGCAAAGCTACTCCGATTCTACTAAACACTGACCACAAAAGTAAAACAATTGCTCCTTTTTTTCGGATTTGCTGCATCTCGCTAAAAAATTGCAAAAACTGCTCCTGCCAGCGTTTGAGCCAAAGTTCCTGCAAGCCAAACAAACGCAATTCTTTAGCATATTCTTCGCCCGTCAGGACTCTAGCGGACAAGTTCATCTCGCGGCTGATTTTAGCTTGCTTTCTTTGAACTCTCCAGATGATTTTGCTATATTTTCTTTGGATGTAAATTGAGGGACAGGATGAAATCAACATCACCACTGGCACCCACCAAGCTATTGCAGCAGCAAGGCCTATCGATGGAATAAATATAAAAATTCCCGTGATGGTCATGCTGATGGTAAATGCTAGTTGCTGTATTTTGAATACTCCGGTTTTTGCGAGTTCTACTATATTTAATAGTTCCGGGTTTTCAAACAGGGCAATATCGTCGAAATTGGCGACTTTTTCGAGGACTTTTCCTTCGACAAAGCCTTGAACGCGATCGCGCAAAGATGTCGCTGCAAAAGAACTCATTGTGTCTAGGGCATCGCCGACTAACCTAAGACTTAAGACTCCGCCAATACTCCACAGCAATATTGGTCGGGAAAGCATCAAAGCAAGGGGCTGTGCTGTTTGGGTTTGCGACAGCAACCGAGATACTTCATCAATGATTAATTTATCTAAAAAAAGCACGACCGATGGGGCAGCACCGCTGATAATGTTGAGTATTATTAAATTGCGGAGTTCAATTGGTGCGGCTTTGATTATCATGCCCAAGCTGCGCCACAGAGCTTGGAATGTGGTAATTTGGATGGGTTGCATTATTTGTGGGTAGGTGTCGGGTCTACTCATCCCCGGATGATATATTATAGTAACTTTATCTCAACTGAAATGCCGCTTTTTCCAAGATTAATCGAACATCAGCCGGATTTGTGGATACATCATACTGCCAATAACCAAAACCACCATGCTGGTTAACAGCTTTAATCCACTGATCGAGAAATACCCATTTAGCCTCATCTTGACGAGTTTGTTGCCCTTTAGTTTCTAGAATCAAAAAATTGCCATTTTTCAGACGAACTATAAAGTCGGGGCGATATTTCCGAACAACTCCGCCAAAAATATAGAGAATCTCAAATCCCAGGCGATCGTTTTTCACCCAAGCATCTACAATATGATCGTTTCTTTCTCGATCGAGTTCGTAGGCTTCGCTGGCTTCCCATGTACTGTCAAAGACGCAGCAGTTGATGTGAGATTTACGAGTGTAATCACAAGGTTTACCTGTGTACCAGGAACGCATATCACCTGTAGATCGGATTGGATGAACTGGATCGAAAACTGGTTCAATTCTTTCTGTATTTTCTAAATAAATAGCGTTCCAGATGTGTTCAACGACTTTTCTCAGATTAAGAGTGATCAGGATACGTCGTCGGATTTCGTCTCGATTGAACAATGGCGGAGTAATTTGGATAAAATCTGAGTGGATGAATTGTTCGACTAATTGAATCAGTTTTGCCAGTAAGTATTCTCGATTACCTTTCCAGCCGGGTTTCATCTGATCGAAAATATCTCTAGCAACCTCAAAAGTGATTTTTTGCATCCGCTGTTTTCGACCTAAATCTTCTAGATCGATCGCCTTTATTTTCGTGACATCGGGTTTGCCATCGACACTGGGAGCGAGGTCTGCTAGGGTAATATTGTCAGAGGCATTTAACTTCAAAGGCTTAACCTGACTCAAATCGAGTTTGAGTTCGGGTTTATAAATGTAATCAATGCGAACGATATTGGGAAAACTTATTTCAAACTGCTGCTTTTCAGGATCTGGTTTAATTTCAGTTTTAGGAGTAGGGGGTGGAGGCGGAGTTCCTTCATCGGATTCGTGGGGAAGAAAGGTAAAAGGAACACCAAAAATATTAACATATTCGGCTTCAAGTAGGTTTGTTTCTGGGTTGATGTCGTAAGTAGTTCTCCGTAAACCTCTACCTACGACTTGTTCGCAGAGAAGTTGGCTGGTGAATGCGCGAATCCCCATAATATGCGTTACAGTTTTAGCGTCCCAGCCTTCAGACAGCATCCCAACTGAGATGACATTTTGAATCTGTTCCCCAGGCTTCCCAACTTGACCAACCGTATCCACCATTTGCCGTAAAAGTTCTGCCTGTTCTTTCTTAGAAAGTTTGCGAATAGGCTCATCATCAGAGTTATCATCTTCGGCAGTCTCTGAATTTGTGTCTTGTATCTCAGTGCTTTCCTCTTGGGATTCTGCCATTTTCAGAACGTTAGAATCTATGTGTAATGTGTATTCTGGAATGCAGAGTTCTTCGACCTGAATTTTGTTATGGTCAAAGGCATATTTGATTCGCGCAGCAGTTTCGGTACGGTTGGCGATCGAAATCATTGCTGGTGGAACTTTATGCCCAGATTCTTTCCATGCTTTCGCAGTTTCCAGCCAATCTTTTCCGAGTAAGAGGTAGCCGTTGTTGAGCAAATCAGGAAGCGATTCATTGGGCTTGGCTTTACGATTTACATCATCGTAAACTTCTGGATCTCGATAAAGATGGTAAAGGCGGGATTTGAAATCTTGCACGTTGAGTCTTGCATCGTCGCGAATCACAACGCGGGGAGTCTTGACTAAGCCAGATTCGATCGCATCATTTAAGCCAAAATCACTGACAATCCAGCCAAAGAGAGCTTCTTCCGAACTCTTTTTACCAGACGGGGCGAAGGGTGTGGCGGAGAAGTCAAAGCAGGTGAGGATTTTTCTAGCTTGGTGGATGCGATCGCACCCACCAACCCACTTAGTTGCCTCATCTAAGTCTTCTTTGCTGACACCTTTAACTTTGGATTCAGCAGGAATGCGCCATGCGTGGTGTGCTTCGTCGTTGATGACAACAATGTTGCTGGAGTTGGCAAGTTCACCTAAAACCTCTCTTGCGTAGGCTTCATTACTTTTTGCACCACGTTTATCAACTCCTTTTTTCTTTTTAATTTGTTCCTCTGTTTCCCAGTTAAGGGCGTGCCAGTTACGGATTAAAACTTTGCCTTGACGAAGTTGATCGAATAAGCCCAGAGGAACAATATTGAAAATTTCGTAGTAGCTATTTTCAGCAGAGGGAAGCAGAACTTGCAGACGATTCTTAACTGTAAGTCCGGGGGCTATGACAAAAATAGCTTTGGAAAAGCGGGAGTCTTGGGGATAGGTAACTTTATTGAGAATTTGCCATGCAATTAACATCGCCATGACGATTGTTTTGCCGGAACCTGTTGCCATTTTGGAACAGAGGCGTTTGAAGTTTCCCCCATCGGAAGGAATGTCGATGCCAACTTTTTCAGACGGGGGGGATTCAGTTAGCCAGATTAGGGTTTCTATGGCTTCTAACTGACAGAAAAAGAAGGGAAAGTCCCGTTCTTCGGAGTTGTGCCAGTGTTCTAGCAGACGCTTGGTAACGCCTGTAACGCCGGGGTGTCCCTTATTGCACCAAGCTTTGACGCGGGGACGGATTTGGTTAACTAGAGGAATTTCGACAAATTTGCCTGGATCGTCGAAGGTTTTGGAGCTTTCCGAAGCAATGATATAGCCTGCGGGTCTTCTTCCTTCTGCAAGGCTAAATAGGCGAGAAGTGCGATCGTAGTGCCAATATTGTTTCGGTTCTTCGTAGGGAGAATTGATAATGAGTTGATCGATGGTCGTTTTTGATGACATAAGATTTGCTGTATTCAAAAAATATTAACTTTGAGTTGAGGGTATAGAATCAGATTTTTCTGGATTGATTAATGTGTAGCTGCTTTCAAAAAGATCGAGATAGGGTTCGTAACGATAAAGTCTGTTGCGTTGCCAACCTGTAACTTCTTGAAGCAAAGCAACTTCTACAAATTTATCGACTATTTTACTAGCAGTTGCGTAAGTACATTGCAGTTCATTTTGTACCAAACGAATATTCACAATTGGCTGGTGGAAAAGTAAATCTAGCAAGCGCAACCCATAACTGCTACTGGAAATTTGCTGACCGATAATTTCGCGGTGTTTTTCGCGCATTTCCAGAATAGAACGGGCTGTGGCTGTGGCTGACTGGCTGACTTCAAAAATACCTTGAAGAAAAAACTTTAACCATCCTTCCCAATCACCATGAGTGCGAATTGCCATCAGGCGATCGTAATATTCTATTCGGTGAAATTTTAGATAATGACTGAGGTATAGTAAAGGCTTTTGCAGGATTCCTTGCTGACAAAGCAAAAAAGTAATTAGCAATCGTCCAATCCGTCCGTTTCCATCTAAAAATGGATGTATTGTTTCAAATTGAGCGTGAGCTAATCCGCAATGAATCAGTACAGGTAAAGAATTGTTATCGTGCAAAAATCTCTCTAGGTTATCGAGAGATTGGTGCATTTCTGCAACTGTTGGAGGTACATAGGCCGCAGTACCGAGGTTACAACCTTGAGGGCCAATCCAATTTTGACTTTTCCGAAATTCTCCTGGTGTGCGATCGCTTCCTCGCACATCTTTGAGTAATTCTGCATGAATTTCTCGCAGCAAGCGCAGACAAAGTGGAAATTCTTGAAGCCGCTTTAAACCGTAGTTCATAGCGTTAACGTAGTTAACAACCTCCTGCACATCTTTAAAGCGTTCTTGACCTTTGACATCAATTTCATATTGAAGTACGTCCTCTAGGGTGCTTTGCGTCCCTTCAATTTGAGAACTAAGAACGGCTTCCTGACGGACGTACATCGCTACGAATAGGTCAGGGTTGGGCAAAATAGAGGTAGCACCGTCCAGTCTTCCCAAAGCGCGATCGGCATTGGAGAGCAAGCGATGGAGCTCTGCGTCCATTTTAATGGGCGGTTCGGGAGGGAGGGGCGCTGGAATGAAGGCGCTGTATCCTTCAATTTGTTGGACGTATCGACCAGATCGCATAGTTGGGTGACGGAGGGACAAAGGTTGAGGTCTTGTTATCTTATGTTATTCCAGTGAAATAAGACGGCTGGCTCGGAATCTTATTATACTAAAAAGCTTTTTAGTATAATAAGATTCCCAGGACAGGCCAACTCGACCGCATTGCTAGAGAGCAATTATGGCGTTAACCGAATAATTTTCAAACTTTCAATCCCGCGATCGTCCACAATTTTAACAGCAACACGCTGATATTCTCCTATGTCAAAAGGCAAGGATACAGTGCCTTGATAAGACTCAATTAAATCTTCATCAATTTCGGCTTTGAGATTGCGGGCTAGACGCGACCAAGCATCTTTTTCTCCTGCCATCGGGAAGAAAACCTGACGCGGGAAAACGCTTCTGCCATCATAATCGGTATCTAACATCCATACGGCAATTTTTTCAACGCTGCCAGACTCGATATTTCCAGTCTTGGTGTTGTAGTAATCGAAGCCAAAAACTTCTACTTCCCACTTATCTTTATTTTCGCCTTGATCAATGCGGCGGAGGGCGACATCTGGTTGACCCATCAGCCAGAAGCTATCGTTACTGGCGCGTTTTTTCTTGAGGTCTTCTGTCTGCATATCCATGTTCATTTGTGCTTTCAGAAGCGTGACACCCGGCCAGTTGGTTTCGTCGATGTCTTTGGCCGCTTCAGGGTCAAATTGAAAGGCGGCAAAGATAATTAATTTAGGTTTTGGTACTAAAGTTTGTGCTTCTTCAATAGCTTGAGTGACTTGGCGTTGTTCTAGGGGTGCGTGTTCTGGCCCGAAAGAAATCACAACTCGCATCGGTTTATCATAAGTGCCGCCAGATTCTTTGACGGTATTTGATCCCAAATCGTTAGGTTTGGTTTCGGCATCGGCATGAAGCCAGCGAGTACCGGGTAAAGCTTCCACTCGCGAAAACAGGATGTATTGCCCGTTTTTACCGCGAATTCCTGTTTTTAGCATTTCATCACGCCATTCTGATTGTCGCAGAGTCTCCCCAGAACGGGCAATTGATTGGTCAGCAACGGGTGGATTGATAACATCATCAATTGGTTTGACTATGGGGGCGGGGACTGCCTCGACTGTAAATGGGCCAGTAACTCTGGCTCTGGATTTATCTAATAAAGGTTGGTCGTAGAGGGTTTCTTGGTCGGCATATTTATTAATAGCTTGTTCGATTTGTATGCGGTTCATGCCTTCCCGAATTTCTGGGTTATTGGCAATAGATTTGAGGGTGATGTGAGGGACTGTTTTGTATTTGAAACCACTGCCTACGCCTTCCTGGGAATTTGCAAGTTGGTAATAGTCAAATGTTGCAGTCATCAAGCGTTGTTTTGCCAGGGTTACTGCGACTCTTGAGGTATCGCAGGTTATCCATCTACGTCCCCATTGTTCCGCAACATAGGCAGTTGTACCGGAACCACAGGTTATGTCGAGAACTAAGTCGCCTGGATCGGTGGTCATTAAAAGACAGCGTTGAATAACTTTCGCATTAGTCTGAACAACGTAAGTTTTATCTGGAGTACCGGGTAAATCTTCCCAAAGATTCCCAATAGGATTGGCTGGGAAGTCCTCCAAAAATTTAATGTAATTTAAGCTTGCACGTCCCGAATGTATTCTGTTAGCCCAAATTAAACGCTGAAATCCTTCGACAGTTGTAGTCCAAGTTCGGTTTTGTGGCGGCAAAAATGTTTTACCTTTGAAATGCAAAGGAACTTTTTCATGCTCTTTAGCTGGACGGTTTGAGGAAAGTGTTACATATCTAAAAAATTTAACTTTCTCAGAAGCTAATTCAACTTTACTTGCAGGAATTATTGTCCCATCTTCTAAAATAACTTGATCGTATCTTTCTCCAGTGCTATGTCCTTCACCAGCTACCATTTCTTTAAATAACTGATTGTATTTTACTTGCTTGATTAACTTTGTATACCAAATAATAAAATCGCAAACAGGTGGTAAAAGTTTTGTTGTTTGAGCGCCAGTTTTTTTCAAAGAAATTATACCTGCGAAATTAGCTGCTCCAAAAGTCTCATCCATTAAAATTCTAACTAGATGCACATTCTCATCAGAAATCTGGACAAAAACACTACCACTTTCCGACAATAAGTCTCTCGCTAACAACAATCTATCTCTTAAATAAGTCAAATAAGAATGAATCCCCAATTCCCAAGTATCCCGAAACGCTTTAATCGTTTCCGGTTCTTGACTCAAATCCTCATCTTTCCCATCTTTCACATCCCGCTTATTCACAAATGGCTGAAAATTTGAACCATATTTAATCCCATAGGGCGGATCGAAATAAATCATCTGCACTTGTCCCGCCATTCCCTCTTTTTCTAATAGGGAATTCATCACTAAAAGCGAGTCTCCCGCAACTAAGCGGTTACTCCAATTATGCTTGTGCTTGTAAAACTCGATCGCCTGTCGAATCGGAGGATTTTCTTCGGGTGTTTCAAATAGAGATAACTGTACACCCTGACTTTGATTTTGCTTCCGCACTGCTTCAATGATGCTGCGCGGATCGATGCGTTCGTGAACGTGCAGCGAGACTGTAGGGACTTCAAAGCTAGTATGTTCTGCTTTTCCAGCCCAAACTAACTGAGGGTCAAGGTGAGGATCGTAGGCATATTGTTTGCTATCCCCATCTGGATCGGTGTCTGGCGTAACCAGTCCGACGGGTGGGTTATTTACCCTTTGTTGGTTTTCGTGGTTGTATTGCCCGATCGCTCTTTGGTCAGGTTTCTTTTGCCTCGCCATACGATTTCCTTATACCCTCAAAACCTTTACCTTACAATTTATCCCACACCTTTGCCAAATTTGTTAGATGTTTTTTGGGATTGCTCTAGTCTGCTAATATCTTGGCTATTCTTGAAATGAATTTTATCTAGCCACAATGGAATCATATCGTTTCCGGTTGTATCGTCGGGCGTAGGGGCGGGGCGGGTTTATAGAATTTGTCAATATTTATCAAATATCTCGGCGAACCCGCCCCTACAGAATCTGATTAGATACAATTCCGAATTAAACGGAAATGATATCGCAGGCTGAGTTCGATCGACTGACATCTTGCAGCAATATCAATAAGAGGATTTTTCGTGGGGTCGGGCGGGTTTATAGAACCTATTTGCAAGCTTTAAGGCTGTTGGCGAACCCGCCCCTACGGCTAATTGAGAATGGTGCAAGATATCAGATCGAGGGATACGATCGCCCTTTCCATCTCAAACTCTGCCAGATCGAGCGATCGCCCTGAATGAATCCCACCATAGCATAAACCGCTTTATGCCAAAACTATCCAAATATCAAACGCCGCACCGTACCGTCATCTGTAAATCGCTGTTCGCCAACGCCAACAACTTCCACAATAACTTCGCGTTCTGATATCAAAAATTGACCCTCGCGCGCGGCAATTTCAACGATAATTTTTTCCTCTTCCAAATACACCTTGTAATTAGTCGTAGCCCAGACACCTTTTTCGTGTTCAAAACTGTGTCCGTCGTCCTCATAAAGCGTCCATTCACCGCTTCCGGGCCAAATTCGCATTTTTAATGACTCAAGCGGTTCTTCGCTGACAAATTGCCTCACAGGTTCGATCGCCATTATGCCCCCACCCCGCACGTAAAGCGGCATTCTCTCCAAAGGTGCATAAGCCAAAATGTGCATCGGGCCCTGATAGCATTCACCCGTCCACCAATCGTACCAAGTCCCCTCCGGCAAATACACGGCGCGATGCTCAACTCCCGGCCGGTAAACAGGTGCAGCCATCAGCGACGGGCCGAGTAATACTTGATCGTAAAGGTGATAAGTTGTGCGATCGCGCGGAAAGTGATATAGTAGCGGTCGCAAAATCGGCGTTCCCGTCGTCGCAGCTTCCCAAAACAACGTGTAAATGTAAGGCAACAACTGATAGCGCAAATTGATGTATTCGCGGCAAATCTTCTCAGTGCGAGATCCAAAAACCCACGGTTCGTGCTGCGCCGTACTCATGGCCGAATGACCGCGCATCAAGGGATACAGCATCCCCACCTGCATCCACCGCGCGAACAATTCAGCCGTTGCATTCCCCGCAAAGCCGCCGATGTCGCAACCGACAAACGCCACGCCCGAAAGCCCCATATTGCAAAGCATTGGTAGCGACATTTCTAAGTGTTCCCACTGCGATTGATTGTCGCCCATCCACACCGACGAGTAACGCTGAACGCCCGCAAAACCCGATCGCGTCAGCACAAAAGATCGATCGCTCGATCGCACTTTTTGCAAGCCCTCAGCACAAGCTTTCGCCATCATCAACCCATACAAATTGTGGGTTTCCGCGTGGGTGGCGCGATCGGATTCCGGGCCTTGCGGTGCATCCAGGGGAAAGCTGATGTGTTCGCCGCCGTCACCAAAAGGCCGTTCGGCGATCGCAGGTTCGTTCATGTCGTTCCAAATCCCCGCAATCCCAATATCTGTCAGGGTTTTGTGCAATTCGCCCCACCACTGGCGCACCTCCGGCCGCAGGAAGTCGGGAAACACCGCTTTATCCGGCCAAACGTAACCGTGGAATAGCTTTCCCTCTGCGGTGCGGACGAAATAGTCATTTTCTACACCGCGATCGAATATTTCATAATCTGCTTCCGGTTCGTACTTGACACCGGGATCGACAATCGTGACAACCTTAAAACCCGCTGCTTTCAAGTCTGCGATCAGTTTCGCGGGATCGGGGAAACGCTTCGGGCTCCAGGTAAAAACGCGGTAGCCGCGCATATAGTCGATGTCGAGGTGGATGACATCGCAGGGAATCGCCCGATCGCGAAATTCCTTCGCCAACTCGCGCACAACGTCCTCGGATTCGTAGCTCCAGCGGCATTGGTGGTATCCCAGCGCCCATTTTGGCGGAAGCGGCATCCGGCCGGTTAACTGCGTGTAGGTGGCGAGAATTTGGGCGGGTTCCGGGCCGTAAATAATGTAGTAATCGAGTTCCGGGCCTCTGGTTTCCATCCGCAAAACCCCCGGTTTTTCGGCGCCGATGTCGAATTGACTCCAAAATGTCGTGTTGAAGAAAATGCCGTAAGCGCGATCGGGATTCAGGGCGATGTAAAATGGAATCGCCTGGTACATTTCATCGGTGAGGGAATTGTAGTCGAGGGAGTCGGTTGTCCAGTTTGTCTTGACTTCCGAGAGTTTGTCGAGAAAGCCGGTGCGTTGGCCGAAACCGTAGAAGTGCTCGTCTGCTTCGATGCGCTTCCAGCCTGCGGTTGCGCCGGTGCGCCATCCCATACTGGGATCGCAGTCGCTAGCAAAGGGTTTTCCCGATTTGTCGAAGCATTCGATGGAAGTGCGATCGCGCTTTACGGAAATCAATATTTGTGCGGTTTCAATTTCTATTTTTTCGTCTGTTTCTCGCACTTCAAATGGTATAATTTCCCACTCTTCGTCAGGGACGGTTATTGAGTGCGATCGGCTTTCTACCCCCCCTAGCCCCCCCTTATTAAGGGGGGGTTGGTCTATAATTTCTTCCTCCCCCTTGTAGGGGCGGTGCCCCCGTGCCCGCCCTAGTTGGGGGGGGTTTGGGGACATTCGCACTCGGATTAAATTCGGTGCGAGGATGCTGATATTTAGGGAGGAATTGGTACAGTTGAAGTGAATTGTGCGTGAAGCGCAGCTATCCCGTAGGGAATCGGTTTTATCGATCGATTGTACAGAGCCAATAATTGACCAAGGCTGTTCGGTTGTTTGGAGTTTTCCGAAGTATTGCGGCATACACTCTGACTCGAAATATTATCGATTTTGCTATGAGCAGTTAAGGGTTGTCATCTGGCAAAAGGCTGAACTATAGCCAAACTGAGTATTCCCCACCCGTAGCCAGGGTATAATGGGCGACAAGGAGCCGACATTAAGTTGGATGAGGTACTCTGAAGATGGCTAAAGACATTTACCACAATACGGTGAGAACGGCTCTAGAAAATGATGGTTGGACGATTACTAACGATCCCTTAACCTTGAAGATAGGAGGACGCTCGGCTTATATAGATTTGGGTGCACAGAAGTTATTGGCAGCAGAGAAAGAAGGTCAGCGGATTGCAGTGGAGGTGAAAAGCTTTATCGGCCCATCACCCGTACATGATTTGGAGCAGGCGCTAGGTCAATACATCATGTATTCACAAGTTTTGGAGCGGCAGAATTCGGCGCGTTTGTTGTACTTAGCCATTCCAGAAAGCGTGTTTTTAGATTTTTTTTCAGAGGAGCTGCCACAATTAATGGTTGAAATTAATCACTTAAAATTGCTAATTTTTGATGCGAACACAGCGGAGGTTAGAAGATGGATAACTTAGAGTTTTATCGGCAAACGATCGAGACCATTTTAAGAAAGTATGCAGAAATTCCCTATTCTTTTGGAGAAATCGATCAGCACTTAATTGTCGATCGCGATCGCAATCACTTTATGCTGTTTGATGTGGGTTGGCAGCAAAAACGGCGAGTGCATGGATGTATAACTCACGTCCAAATTATTGATGACAAAATTTGGATTCAACGCGATGGCATTGAGGATGGGATTACAAATGAGCTAGTCGAAGCCGGGATTGGGAAAGATCAGATTGTCTTGGGGTTTCAACCGCCCAACGCCCGCCCTCATACGGGATATGCGGTGGCATGAGGTTGCCGGCGATAGAGTTAAAAACCTGTACTTCACCGAAGAAACAATCAGCGTCGCTCTCATGGATGGCCGAACAATTACTGTACTTTACTAAATCTACTTAAGCTGTTACGCATTTAAAATAGTATTGTATGGTGCCACGGGCCGCAGCGTTTTTCTTGCCTAATAAGTGAGCGAGCTGACGAACCCTACAGGCTACTTCCTTCGCCTCGAAAGCGGTTCATTATATCCGGCAAAAAACAAAGTGGAGCTTTCGCTTCACAATTACGAAATCTCCACTTTTATCACTATTCTAGTGGCTGCAAAAACCCAGTTGCATTCACTCGATCTTACTTGTACAAAACAGCCTCTTTCAAAGTCGCGATCTTACCTAGCGCTTCATCGAGATCCTCTTGGGATGCGCCGTGGGCAACTATTGCATCGGTCAAATGCTTCACAATTGCATCAAAGTGTTCAGGCTGTAAATTCAAACCTGCGTGTGCTTTCTCCATTGAACGGCCTGAGTATTGCTTGGTGCCGCCAAGGGCATAGGAGATAAAAGCAGTTTGATGGCGGCGCTGCTTTTCCATGTCTGTATGATCGAAGAAGTGGCTCACTATCTCGTCAGCCAAAACATCGCGGTAAAAATCATCGACTATCTCTTTAATGGCTGGCTCTCCACCCATTTTTTCGTACAATGTTGTTGCCATATCGTTATCGTTTCAGCGAGTTATTTTTTTTCCCTTACTCTTTAATTATAGCTGGCAGCTTGGCTTTTTTCCACTGTGAAATGTTAATTTAATCTGAAATAATTACTGAGTAACTGTTGCGACTGCTGGTATTTCTTAGACCACATTCTCTAATTGTAAACTTTATTAACGTTCTCTCGCCAGTTAGATATTGTCGATCGCCCTCCCAGCAGTTTTACCTAATGCACGGATTGCTGGTTTTAGCAAGATGTTTCCTATACACCAGCAACACGCATCTGTTTTCCAGCTAGCAAACTCAAGAAATCGGTGATAAAACAGAGGCCGGATGCGATCGCGGAAATTGCGATCGCCCCTGCAATTGGACAAGTTAAAATAAATGGGCGATCGGCTTCCCAGCAGCATCATGTATAATTAAACTGCAAATATAATCGAATCACCACAACGATCGCCTGTATACTGATATTCTGCCGTTGCTAGTCGGTTGCGAGACTTCCGGGCGATCGCCCGCAGTTAAGAAAAACCTTTGACTTAAGTACGCGGACACAAATAAACATTATTATCTCATTGCGAGAAACGAAGCAATCCCAAGTCTGAGCGATTGCTACATTTCTATCTGCTGTTTCCTTGAACTTTGATGATTTTTGAGTGCCTTGAAATACTATAGTCAACATCCTAACGCTTTCTCGATCGACTACCTCAACGACTTGCGAGGAGCAATTCTAGCCTCCCCTTATCTAGCAATCAACAACCTCAATCGCGATTTCATTGGCACAAAAGGGTTTTCCGTCGTGTTTCAACGTGCGGAAATCGCCGAAGTAGAACGGCGGTTCCCTTTGTTCAAACCCTATCTAGACCAAGCATTACTGCCTGAATGCAATGCTTTTTACCTCAACCCTTTGTTGCTGGGTGAAGGTTCCCGCGTCGATCCGCATATCGATCGATCTTTGCGATCGTACTGCAAAACAGTTGAACCTCCCGCAGCCGTCAGCGTTTTGTACGTACAAGTACCGCCGAACTTGCAAGGAGGAGAATTGATACTGCGGCGCAACAAACAGCAAGTCGGCCAGATTAAGCCACAAGCCAACTCGCTGATCTATTTTCAAGGAGATTTGACTCACTCTGTCAACGCTGTTAAAAGTACCGGGACTCGTTTGAGTTTGGTTTGCGAACAGTACAGTTTGAGCGAAACAGAATTGCAAGATATTCCAGGATTCACAGTGGAATCTAGGGCCGCGAAAGCAAAAATTAAGTAATGTTTATTCGCTCCTGGAAGGGTGATAAATTCAGGACACGCTTAACCCGCCGCTTGCATCAAGGGTTCAATCACCGCCAACTTATGTGCTAGGAGATTATCCATAACAACTACTGCGATCCGAGTGGCTTAAGACCGAGCATTATGGGCGATCGGCTTAAGTAAAATCAAGTATAATGTTAGAGTTACTGAATTGTTATATGGTTAGAGTAACTTATAACATTCCTAATGGAGCAGAGGAACTTAAGTGGCAAAAATAGAAGGATTTAGGGTAATAAATTACCGCTCGCTGCGTGATATTACTATGGGCAAGCTGTGGAATACGCAAAATGCCGAGGAACTAACGCCAATGACAGCCGTTATCGGTAAAAATGGTGTTGGGAAAAGCACGCTTTTTGACACTTTTGGCTTTCTTGCAGACTGCTTAAAAGGGGGAGTCGAAGAAGCCTGTGATGCCCGTGGGCGGGGAGGTTTCGAGAGAATTCGATCGCAAGGACAAAAGGGAAGTGTTGAGTTTCAGATTTACTATAAAGAGGATCGTAACGCTCGACCAATCACCTATGATTTGGCAATAGACCTTGACTCTTCTGAAAGACCGTATGTAAAAAAAGAAAGACTTAGACAACGGAGAAAAAACGAAAAAAAAGGACAACCTTATTCTTTTTTGATTCTGAATGAAGGTAAGGGCTTAGCATGGAAAGGTGAAGAAGGAGGTCAGCTAGTTGATGAAGATCGAGGAGAATTTGATGTAAACAATTTAATAGAAGAAATCCAAATAGGTGAGAGATCAGAAGAAAGTAAAGAAAAGGAAATAGTTGAACTTGACGACAAGCGAAAACTGGGAATTGCTACTTTGGGAGCGCTCAAACAACACCCAAGAATTTCCGCATTTCGTAGATTTATCGAAGGATGGTATCTCAGCTATTTCACACCAGACGCTGCCCGTAGCTTACCTCTGGCTGGGCCACAAAAACATTTGAATATTCATGGAGATCATCTAGGAAATGTGGTTCAATTTATGGAGAGAGAGCATCCTAAGAAATTCCAATCAATTCTGCAAAAAATATCTAGTAAGATTCCAGGCGTGGCAAAGATTAGCACCGCTAAAAGTCCAGACGGTAGACTTCTGCTGCAGTTCAACGATCGAGGTTTTCAAGAACCATTTTATGCTCAACAAATGTCAGACGGAACACTGAAAATATTTGCCTATCTCCTTCTTTTAGAAGACCCCTCACCACCGCCATTTTTGTGCATAGAAGAACCCGAAAACGGACTTTACCATAAGCTTTTAGAAACTCTAGTCCGAGAATTTCGAGAACACGCTACAGCTCGAAAAAGATCGCAAGTATTTGTTACAACACATCAACCCTATTTTGTAGATGCTCTTAACCCTGAAGAGGTTTGGGTACTTGAAAAGGGCGAGGATGGTTTTTCTACAATCAGACGAGCTAGCCAAGACCCTCTCATTAATAACCTTGTTTCTGAAGGATTGCCCCTTGGCGGACTTTGGTACAGCGATTATCTAGATAAAAGGTGAATAAATGCACTTTGAGATACTTGTCGAGGATATTTCTGGAAAAACGGCTCTTGAAATTCTTATCCCAAAGATTATTAGCACCGAACACACATTTAAGATCAGTTATTACAAAGGACTTGGGCATAAGGTTCCTAAAGATATAAACTCTACTTCTGATGCAAAAAAACGAATTTTGCTCGACCTACTTCCGAAAATTGTTCAAGGATGGGGTAAAACATTATCTGACTGTCCTGATTACTCTTTTGTCCTCATTGTAATTTGCGATCTAGATAACCGATGCCTCAGTACGTTTCGCAAAGAACTACTAGATATTGTAGATAAGTGTAATCCTCCGCCAAAGACGCAATTTTGCATAGCAATTGAAGAAGGAGAAGCATGGTATCTAGGCGATTTAGCAGCAGTTAAGGCAGCTTATCCGAGAGCAAAAGAAGCAGTCCTAAATTCTTACACCAATGATAGTATCTGTGGTACATGGGAGAAGTTAGCTGAGGCGGTGTTTTCCGGTGGTGTACAAAACTTATCTCAACAAGGTGGGCAAGCAATTGGTTTAGAGAAGACAAACTGGGCTAACAATATTCCTCCCCACATGGACGTAGATAAGAATTTGTCACCAAGCTTCTGTTATTTTCGAGATAAACTTCGAGGCTTAACGAGTCAGTAAAGAAACCGGGTTTTTTTATTGGGAATCGCCTAGCGCCACGAAGAAGTAGACTCGTAAAAAAACCCGGTTTCTCGACACCCGTGCCTAAGTCCTGTCTAAATACCAAAATTGGAATAATAGCCAAACTTTTGATGAGTAATATCATGTCCGGTCGATTCCCTCCGCTTCGCTTCGCCCGAAATCAGGTAGGGGCGGGTTCACCAACAATATCTGCTAATAATTGACAATCTCAAAAACCCGCCCGGCCGGGATATTATGGTCAATCGATCGGACATGATATAACAGCCCATAAAGCTAGTTTAGCGGGACAACCTCAGCTTAACATTCCCAGAAACAGCGAACAACCCCAAAGAAGAAAATAGAACGATGCAAAGCATTTTCGCTCGCCGCAGGATGTCGGAGTCAATGAAGCTGCTGGTTTGGTAATGCCAGAGGCGATCGACTTATATCATGTCCGATCAATTAACTCTAATATCCCGGTCGGGGCGGGTTTTTGAGATGGTCAATTATTGGCCGGTATTGTTGGTGAACCCGCCCCTACAAAAATCGCGGTCGCTCGACCGGACATGATATTACCAATAAAAACCACCAGATTAATTTAAACTGATTAAAAGTTAGGCTGCGAAAATCCGATGATCCACAAGAATAACCGCAAAAAGTTACCCTTATTAGCAGCATTCTTAGTCACGCCATTTATTTCTTGGTTCCTGAGTACGATCGCCCTATTTCTCAGTCTCTGGATCATCGTACCAGCACCCACGATGTTCCTGTACCCTTTGGCGGTGGGAGCACCAGAAATCAGTCCTTGGTTGGTTGGTATCAATACGATCGCCCTTCTGCTGAACCTGCTCAGACGGCATCAAGGCAAAGTCTACATTATTTTACTCATTTGTAACCTGTTCGCCCTCATCCTGGGCCTGCTTCCCCTGATGCAGTTCCCAGCAGCCAATACAGCGATAGCTACCCAAATGCAAGCAGTTTTAGGGGAAAACTATTTAGCAGCCCTTCCTCAAGCCCATCGCGCGCAGCTACGCCCTCAACCGTTTATCCTCGCAGATGCCTTCCGAGGAATTCCCATCAGAGAGGTTAGGATCGATCGGGCTATTGGATTTGCCAAACCTGACGGAGTTTCACTACAATTAAACCTTTACCGGCCGATGCAAATTGGCAAATATCCGGCGATTATCACACTCTACGGGGGAGCTTGGCAAAGAGGCAATCCCGATTCCAATGAGGAATTCAGCCGTTATATGGCCGCCCAAGGCTATTGTGTGGTTGCAATTGCTTACCGCCACGCTCCCAAGTATCGATTTCCTGCTCAGCTTGAGGACGTACAAGCCGCTCTTTCCTATATCAAAACTCATGCTGCTGATTGGGACATCGATCTCGATCGCATTGCTCTGATGGGAAGGTCTGCAGGTGCCCATTTAGCAATGCTAACTGCTTATAATTCTAGTGTGCTTCCAGTTCGAGCCGTGGTCAACTATTACGGGCCAAATGACCTGATCCGGGGATACAATGACCCACCTTTTCCTGATGCCATAAATGTTCGAGCCGTCTTGCGTGCCTTTCTGGGAGGAACGCCAGACGAACTCAACGAGCTTTACCGTCGGGCTTCTCCCATCAATTATATTAAACCGAATCTTCCCCCTTCTCTACTGGTTTATGCAGGTCGCGACCATATCGTTCAGCCCAAGTTTGGTCGATCGCTCTACCAACGATTGCGAGCCACGGGCGATTCCCTACGGGATAGCTTCGCTTCACCGGCTATTTTGCTCGAAATTCCTTGGGCTGAACACGCTTTTGATGCAGTTTTTAATGGCCCGAGCAATCAATTAGCTTTGTACTACACAGAACGCTTTTTGGCTCATACTCTGAAGTCTTCTGATTACCAACGAGTTAAATAAAAACTATCAACTTACTCATTTATGCTCAATAAACTGCGGCTATAACAGTTTAATAAGTTCCCAAATCTCGTAAAGATTTCTACGGCAAATTGTCGCACCAACTTTTAGAAGAGTTGCCAGACTTTATTTATCATATAGCAGTTCTTAAGAAAGTGAGGTATGCCCTATGCCCTATGCCCTATGCCCTATGCCCTATGCCCTATGTCCTATGCCCTATGCCCTATGCCCTATGCCCTATGCGAGTACGATCGCCCTTAGTTTGAGCGCCCCGCGTCCTGTTAAACTGAAATCCTGCGGTTGTGTGCGCTTGGTGCGATCGACCTTTCTGAAAAAAACCTAAAATTCTGTAGCCTACAATACATTTATTTGGTTAATGATTGTTTAAACTCTCCAAGTGTAGATTGTGTACTCTCCATAATTCTCCAAAACTCCTAAACGAGTGCGTTGTTTGCTGGACTGCGATTTATCGATCGTCGAACCGTTAAAAACCATAAGTAGTTTTGACCTGAATTCATCGGAATTGATTCGCACAAAATTTTTGAGCTGACCAGGGTAAAGATTAATTACTAAATTTGTGCAGTGCAGACATCTATAATGTTGACTCAAGTTTGTACAGGCTCTTGCCATCTATCTTCTTGCTAATAACCGAAATCCAACCGCATCTCACACTGGATTCTCACGCCCGGTGGACGGCGAAGTGATTGCGCCTCGCTCATCCAATCTTGTAGAGCCTGCCAAAAAAGGCATTCTCGCAAAAGTTAGCTTTGACAAAAAATGTTGGGTAAATCTCATATGTTGCACCATTCTCAATTAGCCTTTTATGAACAGGCTGGACGGCCTGTGAAGCGAGAAAATTGATCTCTTGTGGAACGGGCATCTTGCCCGTTATTGAGAATGGTGCAAAATCTTAGGTAAATCCAACATATTCGTCAATCGTTAGACTTTTGCTAACATCTATTTTTTCTCAACTACTCGTCCCGC
Organism: Microcoleus sp. AT8-A3; assembly: GCF_036705675.1. Taxonomy (NCBI): domain Bacteria; kingdom Bacillati; phylum Cyanobacteriota; class Cyanophyceae; order Oscillatoriales; family Microcoleaceae; genus Microcoleus; species Microcoleus sp. AT8-A3. The sequence continues at coordinate 22,123 of NZ_JAUBVD010000008.1, read as the reverse complement.
AATACCAATAAAAATAACCATGAGTGGAAACGAATCGCGCGTTCAAGCAATTTCTCAAATCGTCAACCGCAAACTGATGCCTAGTCGGCCTCCCAAGCGGCTAGAAGATATGTGGGCAACAGACGTTTTTACTCTGAGCAAGATGCAAGAAAGTCTGCCCAAAAGCATTTTCAAATCAGTAAAAAACACCGTTCAAACCGGCCAAAAACTCGATGCTTCCGTAGCTGATGTAGTTGCAGTAGCAATGAAAGATTGGGCTATTTCCAAAGGCGCCCTCTACTACGCCCACGTATTCTACCCGCTAACCAACGGCACCGCCGAAAAGCACGACGGTTTCATCTCAGTGCAAGGCGACGGTTCCGTCATCTCAGAATTTGCAGGCAAAGTTCTCGTACAAGGCGAACCCGATGGCTCCTCATTCCCCAACGGCGGCATTCGCTCGACTGCGGCCGCTCGCGGATATACAGCCTGGGATGTCACCAGCCCTGCTTATGTCATGGAAACAGACAACGGCATGACATTGTGCATTCCTACTGTTTTCATCTCCTGGACAGGTGAAGCCTTAGACAAGAAAACGCCGCTTTTGCGTTCCATTGCCGCCATGAACAAAGCAGCAACTCGAGTGTTAAAGCTATTAGGCAATACCGAAGTTGCTCCGGTAAATTCCAGTTGCGGTTCCGAACAAGAATACTTCCTGGTAGATGCCAATTTCACCAACAACCGCCCCGATTTACTGCTAGCAGGTCGCACCCTGTTTGGCAAACCTCCTGCCAAAGGTCAGCAATTTGACGACCACTATTTTGGAGCGATTCCAGAGCGCGTTCAAGTCTTCATGCAGGAAGTAGAAGAAAGAATGTACCGGCTGGGAATTCCTGCCAAAACCCGCCACAACGAAGTAGCTCCCGGTCAGTTTGAAATTGCACCAGTTTTTGAAGCGGCAAACGTCGCCAGCGACCACCAACAATTAACCATGACAATTCTCCGCAACACTGCGAAGAAACACGGTTTTATGTGTTTGCTGCACGAGAAGCCTTTCGCCGGCATTAACGGTTCCGGCAAACACGTCAACTGGTCGGTAGGGAATGCCACCCAAGGCAACTTATTAGACCCAGGCGATACACCGCACTCGAACATACAATTTTTAGTGTTCTGCGGCGCTGTGATTCGCGGAGTTCACAAATACGGGCCGCTATTGCGCGCGGTAGTTGCTACTGCCAGCAACGACCACCGATTGGGTGCAAATGAGGCTCCACCAGCAATTATCTCTGTCTATTTGGGTTCGCAATTAGAAGATATCTTCGGGCAAATTAGCCGGGGAGAAGTTAAGGACTCTAAAGGTCGGGGAATTATGAACTTAGGTGTAGAAACATTGCCTACTTTCATGAAGGATGCTGGAGACAGAAACCGGACTTCGCCCTTTGCTTTTACTGGAAACCGGTTTGAATTCCGGGCCGTAGGTTCCGGTCAGTCTGTTTCCGGGCCGCTGGTGGCGATGAATACAATTCTTGCAGATTCTTTGGACTGGATTGCTAACAAATTAGAAAGCGATTTGGCTAAGGGAACTGAACTGAATGCTGCCATCCAAACCATTCTCAAAGAAGTGATGGACGAGCACGGTGCGGTTGTATTTGGTGGCGACGGCTATTCCGAAGAATGGCACAAAATGGCCGTTGAGGAACGGGGTTTAGCTAACTTGCGGACTACGGCAGATGCTTTACCCGTGTTGAAGGAAGGATACATTGAAGACTTGTTTGAAAAGACAGGTGTTCTGACTCCCGTTGAATTGGAAAGCCGTTACGATGTTTATGCTGAGCAGTATTTGCTGGCAATTGAAGTCGAAGCAAAACTGGTAATCAGCATCGCAAAAACCATTGTTTACCCCGCAGCTTTGAGGTATTTAGCTGAACTTTCCGGCACGATTTCTAAATTGAAAGAGATTGGAATTGAAATGGAAAAGGAAAGTGCCGAAAAAGTAGCGGTGCTAGTTAAGTCCATGATGGATACTACGAGCAAATTGAGCGCGGCTTTGAGCAAGCACGATTTTGCTTCGACAGAAGACCATATGCAATATGCTTCGCAAACAATTCGTCCTTTGATGGATGAGGTTCGCCAGTATGCGGATGCCCTGGAAGGTGAAGTGGCTGATGATTTGTGGCCTCTGCCTACTTATCAAGAAATGCTGTTTGTTAAGTAAGAGCAAACAAATTCGGTTAATTGCAGGTTAGAGTTGTAAGGACACGGCAGTGCCGTGTCCTTACTTGTTTTTGAGCTTAAATGAGTGTTAAACTGTTGCAGCATTTAAATTGTATGTCAAAAAAAAATAAAGTCTTGTGGGGAGTAGGGGCCCTAGCGTCCTGCCCGCCCTGAATATACAATTTAAAGGCGGGACAGCTTACGCTGAATCTGTCAGAGTCATTAAATCCCAGCTACAGTAAGAGTTTTGAAGATGGTTGAGATAGCCTTCAACAAATTTATCGGCGTAGAAAAAGTAACCTTGCTGCGAAAAGCTATTATGCTGATTCAATCTCTCTTGAAACACATGACTCTGGCGGCTCTAGCTCTGGTTTTTGCGATCAGTTGCAGTCGATCGACTCCGAACCTAGACTCTGCCCCTGAAGCCAGCACCTCTAGCAGCTTTAGAGTGGCCATGCTCACCACAGGCGCCAAAGACAACCAAAGTTGGGATCAAGCTTGCTTTGAAGGATTGAATCTAATCAAAAATAAATTTAATGCTGAGGTAGACATTACTGACAGTATTGACGGTGAAAATAGTGAACCTATCATTCGCAAATATGCCCAGTCCGGCTATGACCTGATAATTGCCGCCAGTGGTGCCTATTCCACAACTGCCGAAAAGCTCGCTAAAGAATTTCCACGCACGAAATTTGCCCTGATTACAACGCATCCAGGGAATAACAGAAATTTAGGGGCTGTTGCTTTTCGATCGGGTGAGGTGGGATACCTCACAGGCGCTTTGGCTGCGATGAAGACCAAAAGCAATAAAGTTGGCTATATTGTGGGTGAACCTTATCCCGTTTACCAAGAAGAAGAAGCATTGTTTAGGCGGGGAGTGAAAGCCACGAATCCCTCTGTTCAAGCCTCGACTGCTTTTCTCGATTCTTGGGTTGATACGGAAAAAGCCACCAAAATTGCCACGGATATGGTTGCCTCTGGAGTAGATGTTTTGACTTTCAACGCGGGTGAGGCAGGGTTAGCCGCCCTAATAGCCGTTTCGCAAAAGCCAGGAGTCTTTGTGATTGGTAGGACAAAGGATCAGTATGAAGTGGCTCCCGGCAAAGTCCTCACTAGCGTTCTGCAGGACATTCCCAATCTGGTGCTAAATGTGGCAGTGTTAACCCAGCAAGGTCGCTGGGAAGGAAAACTTTACAAGTTTGGGCTCAAGGAAAAGATCTACGACTTTGCCCCTTTCCGTGGTAGTCTCACGTCTCAGGAAGAGGACACTTTCAAGACCATCCGAGAAGCTGTGACGACTGGCCAAATTGATGTGTCTCCTTAGTGCGCGCATTAATTGATTTACCAATATTGATCCTTAAGTCCGATGCAAAATCAACGCAACGATCGCGCTCTGCCGATTGCCAAAAGCTCCCCTTCACATCTCTGGCAACGCTTCTTTTCTATTGCACATCAGCTCCGCTATGGTTTGATATTTTTGGTTCTCCTGAGCTTACTGCCCACAGGTGGCTTGCTGATCTACCTCAGCTTTCAGGCCCAGATCCAGCAATCGCGATCGCTCCAACAAGCGCGTAGCCAGACAGCAGGAGGGCAGATTGATAATTATCTAGATGACTTGAAACGAAAACTGAGCTATTTAGCTAGGGTCAAAGGACTCACCAACTTTCAATCTCAAGTGCAGCAGAGCCTGTTGGAAGGGTTGATTCGTCATAATGATGCTTATGAAGCCGTTGCCATTTTGAATAGGAAGGGACAATTTGTTGCGTCAGTTTCACCCTATAAACCGCTTCAATTAGAAAATCCAGCCAATTCGCCACTGTTTATTCGTGCCTTCAAACAGCAGGAAGATTATGTCAGTCCTGTAGAAATTAATCCTCAAACCAACCAACTAACAACAATTATGGCGGTTCCGATTCGGAATGATCGAGATGAGGTGGATGGGGTGCTATTAGCAGAGATAAATCTCAACTTTCTCTGGTTTATTGTTTCCCAAACGGAGGTTGGCAAGACGGGTTATGTCTATGTAGTTGATGAGCGTAATTTTCTCATTGCTCAAAAGGGTAGTAAGCCAGAAACGTTTCAGCTTCAAGATATTTCTAAGCGTCCCTTTTTTCAATTTTTGAAAGCATCGGAAGATACTAAGCACCTTAATGTTTATCTGGGTCTAAAGCAGGTAGAAGTATTGGGAGCCAGTACCTTAGTTCGGAGCGTGAATTGGACGGTGGTTGTAGAACTGCCAACGGCTGAGGCCTATGCTCCCGTTTACCAAATGCTCTCAATTATGGGAGGCTCATTGACGCTGGTGACGATCGTCGCTGTTGGCATTGGGTATCTATTTATTCGGCAAATTGTGGTGCCGCTACAGCGCTTAACCACGGCAGCTACTGAACTCAGTGCGGGGGAATTAGAGACGCGGGTCAACATCGACAGCCAAAACGAATTGGGGACATTGGCGATCGCCTTTAACAATATGGCAACTCAGTTAGAGGAACTGATTACAGCAGTTGAAGTGGAACGCAATTTTGTTTCAGCCATTCTTGAAATTGCAGGTGCCCTGGTAGTTGTGCTCGACCCGCAGGGACAAATCGTTCGCTTTAACCGAGCTTGCGAACAAATGACTCATTACTCGTTTAGTGAAGTGAAGGGGCGCTACTTTTGGGACTTGTTCCCGAACTCAGACTTAGCTAGACAAGCCAAAACTACTTTTGAGTCTTTAAAAGCTGGTAATTTTCCGCTGCAGTATGAAGGCAGTTGGGTGAGTAAAGATCAACAACTTAGACTTATTGCCTGGTCAGATACTGCTTTAGTCGATGATCGAGGTGAAATTGAGTACATCATCAAAACAGGGATTGACATTACTCAACGGAAACAGGCAGAAGAAGAACTCAAAGCGTCGGAGCAGCGGCTATCTTTTTTATTCTGCCAAACTTCACTGGCAGTTGTGGAATGGGATTTAAACTTAAAAATCACTGCCTGGAATCCAGCGGCCGAGAAGATTTTTGGTTACACGGCGAAAGAGGCGATCGGACACCATCCCCCAGAATTAATTGTGCCTGCGCCGACCAGAAAGACTGTCGATCGAGTTATGAACGAGCTGTTGATTGAGACCGGAGGACGCTACAGCGTCAACGAAAATCTTACGAAAGACGGCAAAACCATTATTTGCGAATGGTTCAATACGCCTTTAGTAGGGGATGGTGGAGAGATTCTTGGAGTTGCATCCTTGGCACTGGATGTTACTGAGCGCAAGCAAGCCGAAGCTGCGTTAAGGCAAGCAAAAGAGGAAGCTGAGGTTGCACTCAAAACCTTACAGCAAACTCAGGCACAGCTTATTCAGGCAGAGAAAATGTCTGGTTTGGGGCAACTTGTTGCTGGTGTTGCTCACGAAATTAATAATCCAGTCAACTTTATCTATGGCAACCTGAGCCATACTGCGGACTATACGCAAAATTTACTAAAGTTGATTCAGCTTTACCAGCAAACCTATCCAACTAATACCGAAATTCAGGAAAAAATTGAAGAGTTCGAGCTGGACTTCATTAGTGAAGATTTACCCAAAATCCTGACTTCAATGAAGGTAGGAGCCGATCGCATTCGTGAAATTGTCCTGTCGCTACGAAACTTCTCGCGGCTGGATGAGGCAGAAATGAAGCCAGTTGATATCCACGAGGGAATTGACAGCACATTGATGATTTTGCAAAATCGACTGAAGGCGAAACCGGATCATCCTGCTATTGAAATTGTTAAAGATTACGGCGACTTACCTCTGGTAGAGTGCTATGCCGGACAGTTGAACCAGGTCTTTATGAATCTTCTGGCAAATGCGATCGATGCTTTAGAAAACTACGACAATCAGCGTTCTCGAAAAGACATCCAAACAAATCCCAGTCGCATCACTATTCGGACGAAGCTAGTCACAAAGGAAACTGGGCCCAATTGTTCTAAAAACGTGGTGATTCAAGTTCAAGACAATGGGCCAGGGATGACGGAAACTGTTAGACAACAGGTGTTCAATCCCTTTTTTACCACCCAACCAATTGGTAAAGGAACTGGATTAGGACTATCCATCAGCTATCAAATTGTAGTTGATAAGCATGGTGGCTTACTCCAGTGTTTCTCTCAACCCCATCAAGGAGCAGAGTTCCGCATTGAAATTCCTGTGTTACAAAGCGGTGCTGTAGCATTCGTGGGTAAATAACTGCGATCGCATTCTCTGAAGTGGTTGTCACCCCGTTTGAACCAGGAGGCGAATGAGTAGCAAGGGAGACGATCGCCGCCAAGTGATTCAATACCAGCAGATCGCCCCCAACCACCTCAAAACCGACTTAATATCACCCGGTAATCAAACGATTTTCTCGCTAGAAAGTTCGCCACTAGCAGGAGGCTCTACTGTATCGCCAAAGGCAACCCGCAGAAAAGGCGGCGCTAAAAATGTCGTCAGAATCACCATGATAATAATCGAGACTTCTAACGGTTTATCCAAAATCCCACTCGCGGAACCGATGCCAGCAAAAACTAACCCGACTTCGCCCCGAGGAATCATCCCCACTCCGATCGCCAATCGATTGATTCCCGGCAGACCAAACACCACCCAACCAGTAATCAGCTTGCCCAAAATCGCAACCACAATCAAAAATACGGCAATCAAAAGGCCAGCCCGATTATCCGGCACTGTTGGGTTCAAAACCCCCAAATCCGCGCGAGCTCCCACGGTTACAAAAAAGATGGGAACCAGCAAATCCGCGATCGGCTTCACCAGTTCATCCAACTCGTTGCGGGCATCGCTTTCATCCAACACCAAACCAGCCGCAAACGCACCCAAAATCGCTTCGAGATGAATTGCGTTGCCCAGAAAAGCCATGAAGAAAGCAAAGACAAATGCCGGGATGACTATATTGCCGCGAGTTTTGAGTTTCTCCACCACCGCAGTGAAGCTTTTGTTGAAGATGCCGCCCAACAGAATAGAACCCAACAGAAACGCAGTTGCACTGACAATCAAATAGATGACATTAACAACATCAATTTCACCGGTTTTCGCTAAACTGGCGACAACAGCCAGGACAATAATTCCTAGCACATCATCAATCACCGCTGCACCAACAATGATTTGACCTTCTTTAGATTTGAGTTGTCCTAATTCCGACAAAACTTTGGAGGTAATTCCGATGCTGGTTGCCGTCAAAGCAGCCCCCGCAAAAATCGCCGGAATCGCCGCCGTGTGGAAAATTATCATCAAGCCCGCAGTACCAGCGGCAAAGGGAACTGCCACGCCGGCACAGGCGACAACGACGGCTTGAACCCCCACTTCTTTGAGTTGTCTGATATCCGACTCTAAGCCAATTTCAAACAGCAGAATAATCACGCCTATTTCAGCCAGCACTGAAATGACTTCACTCTGCGATTCAAACACACTGGTGAGGGCGGCAGGAGACAGATGATTAATCGATTGCACAACTGTCATAATCCCTGAGTCTGAGGCTGACAGCCCTGCTTCGGGAAAAATGACCAGGTGTAAAGCAGATACGCCAACAATTACCCCTGCTACAAGTTCACCCAAAACCGGTGGCAAATCGAACTTTTTAGCCGCTTCCGCGCCTAATTTACTGGCGAGATAAATCACTACCAAACTGAGCAAAACTCCGCTCAGAACGATCGGCGAATTTTCGGCTTCGACTGTTGCTAACAAAGGTATGGGAGCAACTAGGGATGCCATACCAGAACTTAAAGCTGTAATTGTATGGTTCAAAAACATGGTTACGATGATGGTAAGAAATACGATTCTACGCTGACTGTTGACTGTGAGTCGGAAAATTGATAACTGTTACATATTGGGTAGCCAGTTAACTCGACATGATTATCAAGCAAAGCTTGAAGAACCCAAATCTGGGGGTACATCCTGCCACCGCCCTTGTCCGACTGCTTGAATTGCTTCTTTTAGCAAGATATCGCCGGTATAAATTGCCCTACCGACGATCGCACTTTTGACACCAATTGGTTCCAAAGCCAGCAAACTCAATAAATCGGCGATCGAACTAACGCCACCGGAAGCAATCACCGGAATCGAAATAGCGTTAGCAATTTCGCGTAAAGAGTCCAAATTCGGCCCTTCCATAGTACCGTCACGGTGAATGTCGGTGTAAATAATTTCAGCCGCCCCTAACTCGGCCATTTTTTGCGCCAATTCTGTCGCTAAAACTTCCGAAGTTTCTAGCCAGCCTCTAGTAGCAACTTTACCATTTCTGGCGTCGATGCCGACCAGAATTCGATCGGGAAATTCGGCGGACAATTCGCCGACTAATTGGGGTTGTTCGACGGCGACAGTGCCGAGAATGACGCGGCGGACGCCTAAATTGAGGATACCAGCAACCGAGGCGCGATCGCGCATTCCGCCACCTACTTGACAAGGAACGTCTACTGATCGGACGATCGCTTCAATGGCTGCTTGGTTGACTGGATGACCGGCTTTAGCGCCGTCGAGGTCTACTAAATGCAGCATTGTCGCGCCTTCACTTACCCACTGTCTCGCGACTTCGACGGGGTTGTCGTTAAAAGTTTGAGACTTCGCGTAGTCTCCCTGATACAATCTGACGCATTTTCCATCCAATAAGTCGATCGCTGGAATTACATTCATGATTTTTGCTCAAATTGCTAATTATACCAGTTAAAAAACACAATGCAACTTTAACATCCCACCCATACATAATCATTCATTATAAACTTTATAAGCTAAAGTAAAACATTATTACCATTCGTTAATACCATTTATCTTTGACATTCGCAGCCGCTATTTAAATGAAACATAATCGCCGAAGAAAGCGTTGACCATAAAGGAGTATTGACATCGGCTTTTTCCAAAGCTTCTGCCGTCCAGTCATTGCAAGTTTTACAAATAGAGTAACTGCCTTTTGCTTCATAAAAACTATCGCTGTTGTCGTAGCCGTAGCTAATTTTAATTTTATTACCGGCTGCGTCTAATTGGAATGAATTTTTAATAACTTTTACCAGTTTAAGATAATTTTTGCCGCTAATTTTCACACATTTGGTTTCTATACTTTGGGGGAAAACCCGATAAGTTTGAACGTGTAGGGTAGACGGAGTAGGGAGAAATAGAGCTTTGAAAGCTGTAACTGGGTTGATACTTGCTGATGTGGGAGTTTCCAACATAAAAGCTCGATCTCCCCAGCCAAAAGACAAATATTTATAATCAGAATTCGCCTCCCGCCCTATTTCTATTAGCGGTAAAAATTGATTCCAGTCAAAATATTTATTTTTAACTGGAACAATGATTTCGGTGTGAATGCCTTGGCTGGAAACGTATAGAGACATGGTGCAATCTGCTTGCGAGTAATTTCCCCACTTTGTGGGAGTGAGATAGCCAATTGTTAGGAAAGCGCTTAAAGATAAGATGACAATTCCTAAGCGCTGTATGCTTTTTCTCATTTTAACCGTGGGTTTCAAATTCTGGCTTCTGAGGGCGGGCGCTGCATCTTTGTGGGAAAGAATTCTTGCAAGGCAGAATTGCGCTGTTCCGGGGTTTCCTTCGCCCAATTCGACAAACTTTCGTAGAAAAAGAACGACACGCCAGCGAAATCTCTTTTTCGCACTTCTTGCACTTGTTCTTGAATTTGTTTGAGGGGAACAGAATTATTTTTAAGACCTGTTAAAATGCCGATCGCAGTTGGAATATTAAGTTTAGCCAGTTTAACTTCTTCCCGTTCCAGTTCGGCACTAAAACGCTTGATATCGCTGCGATAAACCTGCAACACAATTTCGTCGATGTAGCCGCGTCTTTCCCAGGTAAACCAGTCCTGCAAGTGGGCGGGTAAAGAAAAGTGAAAAGGGTTGGGAGATAAGCTGACAATACATTTTTCTTTGCGGGATTTGATGTCGCGGGAAACTCGTCCCACGAAGTCGTTGATTTTGTCAGCGCGCCAGCGCACCCAGAAGGTTTCGCGGGGGTCGTTGGAGGGAGGACTTTTGATTTGTTGCTGATACATTGACACGGTTAACGGCTCGTAGCCAAATTCTACGGGCAAGCCGAAATGGTCGTCAAATTGAATGCCATCTATATCATAATTATCGACAATTTCTAGAATTAAATCTGAGATGAATTGCTGGACTTCGGGATGAAAGGGATTCAGCCAAACTCGATCGTGTTTGCCTTCTTTCCAAATAGTTGAACCGTCGCGCCGCTGCGCCAGCCAGTCGGGGTGAAGTGTGGCTAATTCCGATTCGGCGGGAGCCATGAAACCAAACTCAAACCAGGGGATTACTGCTATACCTTTTTGGCGGGATTGTGCTATAATTTCTTTGAGGATGTCTCGGTCTTTCAATCCGGGCGAGGGGTCGATCGACTGTCCGAATACTCGTTGGGCTGCATCGCTGGGATAAAGCGTATAGCCTCCTTGCCACACCGTGGGATAGATGGTATTAAAATTGAGTTGATCCAGTCGATTTACAGCGTCAATGATGTTGTTGCGGGAGAAAATAACGTCGCTGTCAATGTTCGTCAGCCAGACGCCGCGCAATTCGGTTGTTGGGGCTTTGGGCGGGGTTTGAGCCAAAAGACGCGGAGATAAAATCGCGGAGGAGGTAAGGGCGATCGTAAAAACAACTATTAAAGCCAGTATCCGCTGCCATTTGTGCAGTTTAATCATCAATTTGTCGCAAATATGATTATTGTGAGAGTTCTATTTTACCTCACTCAAGAGCACCATTCTCAGCAACAGGCTTTCCGGCCTGTTCCACAAGAGTGAATTTTTTTCTTGTGGGCCGTTGCTCCTCGCCGGCCCTTAAAAAGCTTATTCAAAATGATGCAATATCTCAGTTTTACCTCACATCTTGCACCATTCTCAATAATCCTTTTATGAACAGGTAAGATGCCTGTTCCACAAGAAAATTTATCTTTTGTGGAACAGGCCGGAAAGCCTGTTGCTGACAATGGTGCAACATCTCAGTTTTACCCTACTAAGAATAACCTTGCAGTTTCATCACTTGCCGATAGTGCGCTTCAATCTCGCTCACCGTTTGCGATTGACGTTTGCTATTCCACTCGCTGCGATCGAATAATTCCCGCCTCAAAGCACCAACATCGATCGTTTTCACCTTACCTTCGGCGACAATTTGCTTGCCGTTTACCCAAACGCTGTCTACCGCATTAGTCGGGCGTCCCAATATTAGCAAGCCAATCGGATCGGTGCGCGGCAGCAATGATAAACTGGTTAAATCATACAGCACAAAATCTGCTTTTTTACCGACTGTCAGCGAACCCATTTCATCGGCGAGATTCAAGCCTTTTGCTCCTCCCATCGATGCCATTTCTACAGACTGGCGCGGTGTAATCCATTGGCGGTAATCCAAATCAGTGATATTGTGCAAACTCGAACCAATTTTAATCGCTTCCAGCAAATCTTGAGAGTCATTGCTAGCAGCGCCGTCGCAGCCAAAAGATACGTTGACTCCCGCTTGACGGTATTTCAAAATCGGTGCAATCCCGCTTCCTAGCCGCAAATTGCTGAGGGGATTGTGTACGACTGTTGCTCCAGTTTTTGCCATAATCGCAATGTCGGAATCGTCCAGCCAAACGCAGTGCGCTAAGGAAGTTCTGGGACTCAAATAACCAATTCTTTGCAGGTGTTCGACAGCGCTACAGCCGTATTTTTCGTAAGCTAACTGTTTTTGAGCGGAAGTTTCTAATAGGTGGGCGTGCCGACAAAGATTGTAGCGATCGCTCAAATCGATGCAGCCTTCAAACAAAGCATCGGAACACAGTTGAATTCCCGTCGGCGCCAATAATATATTAACACCTTTTTCGGGATTGTGAAACTGTTTTATGGCTGTTTCCATTAATTCCAAAGTGGCCTTAGTCGATCGAATGTAAGCCGCGTGTTCGATACCGCTATCGCCCGCAGGCATTCCCGCCGTCAGGGATTCATCTTGAATTAACGGCCCGATAAAAGCGCGGATACCGATTTCTTGATAAGCGCGAACTGCGGCGGCGATCGTCTCTAATTCTTGCCCCGGAATCAAAACTAAATGATCGACTACGCTTGTACCGCCCGACAGCAATGTTTCTACCGCAGTTCCCAAGGCGCTCAAATAAACTTGTTCGGGATCGAGAGGTGTAAAATCGTATAATTCGGCAATCCACAACTCTAGGGGCAAAGGCGGAATGATGCCTCGTTGCCACATTTCTGAAGAGTGAGTGTGCGCGTTGACAAAACCGGGCAGCAGCAGCTTATTTTTGCCGTTAATAACTGTTTTACCCCCCCTATCCCCCCCTTGGTAAGGGGGGGAATTAGAGGTGGAGTTATTGGGCGCGATCGCACTTATGCAATTATCCACCACTTGCACATCTGCGGTTTCATAACCGCTATCAACCGGAATTAAAGTATTTTGAATTGTCAAGCTCATAGATTTACCCTTTTTGTAAATTTACATTGATTTTTATTGTATGATTCCCTGGCGCTAACATTGGCGATCGCCCAACGAGAATAAAGTTAATAAATCCTAAACTTTCTCAAAAAGTTACCCCGGATACTTAATTATAACCAAGATTTAAGATATGACAAGTTAGTGACAATCAAATAGTTATAAGATTGAAATTGTTTTTGAGTCAAAATCAATATGAATCCTGATTCTCTCCGCACCTTGGGCGTACCGCCGAATGCTTGGAAAGTTGATGCCAAAATTGCCGATATCACTCGATCGCCGATCGCGCCTGCACCTGTTACCCTGGAAACAGAAACTAAAACCCTGCGTTTAGACTTAGCAAAAGCAGCGATGTTGGTGATAGATATGCAAAACGATTTCTGTCATCCCGACGGTTGGCTAGCACATATTGGCGTAGATGTAACGCCCGCCCGAACTCCAATTAATCCTTTAAAAAATTTGCTGCCAAAATTGCGATCGCACGCAGTACCAATTATTTGGATAAACTGGGGAAACCGCCCCGATTTGCTCAATATTAGTGCAGCTTCCCGTCACGTTTACAATCCCACAGGATCCGGCGTAGGTTTGGGAGATCCGCTGCCAAAAAACAACGCACCTGTACTGATGGCAGGGAGTTGGGCGGCGCAGGTTGTCGATGAATTAAAACCCAAACCGGAGGATATTTGTGTTGATAAATATCGGATGAGTGGCTTTTGGGATACTCCTTTAGATAGTATCTTGCGGAACCTCGGCAGAACTACACTTTTCTTTGGAGGAGTAAACGCCGATCAGTGCGTCATGGCTACCCTGCAAGATGCTAATTTCCTCGGTTACGACTGTATTTTAGTCAAAGATTGTACAGCTACGACATCTCCAGAGTATTGCTGGCAAGCTACTCTGTATAACGTTAAGCAATGTTTTGGTTTTTTGTCGGATTCTCAGGCTATGTTAGAAGCAATTAAATAGTAGTCAGCAATGATTCCTAGAATGAGTGTAGGGGCAATCCCCCCGTGGTTGCCCCTCTTGATTAAGAAACTGAGTAGGCGGGTACGGGGCTGGGGGGGCACGGGGCTGGGCGGGCACGGGGGCACCGCCCCTACGATAATTAACAATTAAGCACAAAAAAATGACAAACCAGTGCGTGATTCCTGTTATAAAGTCTCCGAAAGACTACCAAGCATTTCGCATCAGTCCGGGCGATACTAATAGATTAGCGATCGTCTTCGATCCGGTAATAGCTAATGTTTCATTAACAGTTTGCGTGGAGATTTTCGATGCGGGCGGCAAAACTCCTCCCAACCGCCATCAATTCGCAGTAGAAATGTTTTTTGTACTCAAAGGAACCGGGCAAGCAACCTGCGACGGCAAAACAGTTAGTATTCAACCGGGAGATAGTTTGTTAGTGCCTCCAACGGGGACTCACGTAATTGAGAATACGGGGAGTGAACGTTTGTACACTTTGTGCATTATGGTGCCGAATGAAGATTTTGTGGAACTAATTCGCAGCGGTACACCAGTCGAACTCGATGAGGAAGATATGAGAGTTCTTGGGCGATCGGATGTACTCGTATCCTGCTAGGTTTGTAGTATAGCAGTTTTTAATTGGATGAAATACAGGACACGGCATTGCCCAAAGCGTGTCAACTTAAGCTATCAGTCCGCCAGTCCTCCCGCGCACCCGCCATTCCGCCAGGGACTGAAGTCCCTGTCTAATAGCTAAAGTCCTCTAAAGAGGACTAATGAGTTGAAAAGTGTTTTTCTTAGTCCTCTTTAGAGGACTTTAGCTTTGAGGCAGGGGTTTCAACCCCTGCCGGAATATGGGTTGTACGTTAATTGGACACCAATGGGCAGTGCCGTGTCCCTACGAACAATTATCAGGTTTGTAGTAAGGATCTCAGTCCTTTATCAGAACTTTTTTATTTGATGTTTTGTAGGATTTATGCTGAAACTTCGTCCGAAAGAAACAGCGTCAATGCTAACTAAAGATGGGGTTCGTTTAGATGCTGACATCTACCGCCCCGATGCGGAGGGCGAATTTCCAGTATTATTAATGCGGCAACCTTACGGAAGGGCGATCGCCTCTACAGTAGTATATTCCCATCCCGCATGGTACGCCAAACACGGCTACATCGTTGTCATCCAAGACGTGCGGGGACGCGGCACTTCCGAAGGCAAATTTAACCCCTTTGTTAGCGAAACACAAGACGGTTTTGATAGCGTCAATTGGGCAGCTAATTTGCCGGGAAGTAACGGCAAAGTCGGAATGTACGGTTTTTCCTACCAAGGCATGACTCAACTCTACGCGGCGGCTGCTAAACCAAGCGCATTAATCACAATTTGTCCGGCAATGGTAGGCGGCAATTTATACGCAGATTGGGCCTATGAAGGCGGCGCATTTTGCCTGCAATCAAATCTCGGCTGGGCAATTCAGCTAGCCGCAGAAACCGCTCGCTTAAAAGCCGATATTTCTGCCTATCAAGCCTTTTATGCAGCTTCGAGAAATCTCCCGCTATACGATACCGTGCCCGCGCGTCCTGACATTATTAAAAATCTCGCACCCGACTCATATTATCATGATTGGTTGGATAATTATCGACCGAGCGAGTATTGGGAAAAGTTATCGCCAAACATCAAAGATTTAGACTTGCCAATGCTGCACGTTGGCGGTTGGTTTGATAATTATTTGCGAGGAACAATCCATATTTACAAGGAAATGGCGAGCCGGAGTTCCTGTCCGCAGCATTTGATAATTGGCCCTTGGGCGCATTTACCTTGGGGGCGAAAAGTGGGAGAGTTGGATTATGGTTTGGCAGCTTCAAATCCTGTGGATGAGTTGCAAATTCGCTGGTTCGATCAATTCCTCAAAGGAGTTGATACAGGAATATTAGACGAGTGGCAAATTTCACTATTTGAGATGGGGAGGAATGATTGGCGGAAATTTGATAAATGGCCTAATAATAATCATAAATCTTATTTTTTAGCAAGTACCGGACTTGCCGCGATGAGAGAAGATGCTGGTATTTTAACAGATAGTTGCGCGGATGTTTGCACTGATGATATATTCGTACATGACCCTTGGCGACCGGTGCCATCCTTGGGAGGTCACGCTGCATTTCCTGCCGGTGCGATCGAGCGATCGACTATTGACTGCCGCACCGATGTGTTAACATACACTTCGGCACCGCTAACAGCAGATTTGCACTTATCTGGAGATATAATTGTCGAAGTATTTTGTACCGCAGATGCGCCGAGTTTTGATTTGTGTGCGATACTTTCTGAGGTCAAAGATAGCGGCAACGTCTACAATTTTACTCAAGGTTACGTCCGGGTAAATTCAGGTGAAACACCTGTAAGAATTGTACTGCAAGCAACTTGTATGCAAATTGCCAAAGGTAATGCGTTGCGTCTGAGTTTGAGTGCGGCTTGCTTTCCCGCTTACGACGTGAATCCGGGAACGGGCGCGCCGGACGGTGAAGCGCGGGCGATCGATGCTAAAATTATCACGCTGACAGTAAGTTGTGGCGGGAATTGTCCCTCTCAAATTTTGCTGCCAATTGTCAATTAAACCTAAAACCTATCTAACTATGAGCGTTATTTTTCACATCACCCGCAGCCAACAGTGGGAAGAAGCAAAACAAGTTCAATCCTATCGCGGCGATACGCTAGATACTGAAGGATTTATCCACTGTTCGACTCTGCCACAAGTTCTTAAATCTGCTAATAAATTTTTTGTGGGACAAACAGGATTGCTGCTGCTTTGGATTGACTCGGACAAAGTGCAAGCTGAACTTAAGTATGAATTGGCGGCGGGTGAGAATTACCCGCACATTTACGGGCCGCTGAATGTTGATGCTGTGTTGAAAGTTGTTGAGTTTGAACCGGGTGCAGATGGCAAGTTTGAATTGCCGGAAGAATTAAGGGATGTTGTTTAAGATTCTGATTTTTTAGCATTGTAAACTAACTTTTTAGGGCGGGCTAGAAGCCCACCCCACGGGAAAGTTGAATTTTGTGGAACGGGCATCTTGCCCGTTCTAATTTATGAAATATATCAATTTAAACTTACTGATTCACCAACTCTGCCGCCAATTTCAGTGCATCTTCGCGAGTCGCAATTCTCCCCTCCACTCGCGCTAATTGAATGTCCATCAACAATTGACCGATGCGCGGACTTCTGGGCAATTTCAAATATTCCATTAAATCATTGCCGCTAACTAATTGTGTGGCATGAGCAATAATATCATCAGCATCCAGATAGCGATTAATTAACAGTGAAATCTCATCTACCTTAATGCCCGCCGCCACCGCCAAAACCGCTAAAACCGGAAATACTATTCCCACATCCCGAAACAAAAAATACTGTTCTCGCAAAGACATTTGGGCGATAGGTTTTGCTGGCAATTGTGGTAAGTATTTCAAAAGCCCGATCGCACTTTTAATCTCCGCATTGCTGTACTTCAACCGCAGCAACTGCCTTTCAGCAATTGTCGGGTCAGAATCTGCCAAAATAGCCAACTTCGCAACCGCCAACAACGGCGTTTTAATCGTATCTCGAATCTGACGCCCGAATTCCTTCCCTAATTCCGGGTAAATTGCCGCTAATTGGTCAGCAGACGCATCAATTTTTGTCAAAATATCAAAACGGTCGATCGCACTTTCAAACCAAATCGAAAACAAACCATCTTCGCAACCGCGACAAATCCAAGGAACACCGTCAGGATTGCTCAACAAATAACCTAATTCCGTCCGCACCCGTTCCACGGCTACCCGACTCAACAGCGGCGCCAATTCCCGAATCGCCGATTGAGTTTCAGCTTCGATCGCAAAACCCAACTGCGCCGCTTGGCGGTAAGCTCTTAATAACCTTAGCGGATCGTCCTCCAAATTTGACCGCGAAATCATCCGCAGCACACCCAACCGCAAATCAGTTTGACCGTCCAAAGGATCGATGATTTCTCCTGTAAAAGGATTGCAGGCGATCGCATTTATCCGAAAATCCCGGCGCAGCAAATCCCCCTCCAGACTCCCCCCTTCCGCCTGCGCCAAATCCACCGTACCGCCCGCAAATACAACCCGCGCAATTTGCCGTTCCGCATCCAACAAGACAAATCCACCTTTCGTGCGATCGGCAATTTTTTGAGCAGTCTTCACGGCCCGTGTTAGCATAACGAAATCCAAATCAAAATAGTGCGATCGCCTCCCCAGCAGCGCATCCCGCACCGCACCGCCCACCAAATAAGCAGGCGGTGTCAGCAGTTCCAAATCAAACGGCCAAGAATCAGGAGATAATGAAGAGGGCAAATTAATCGGCATCGCAACAAAAATCTACTTTCCTTACAAACAATTAAACTCTTGCTACGCTAGATTAACAGAAAGCTCAAATTTCACCAATCTTTTTGAAATGCACAGAGGATATCAAGAATGTGTATTTGTATTAACTGCCACTATGTAGACCGCTGCTTCACCTACCACGCCGTAGAAGAACAGCACGAACAGCTTCACCTTACCGAAACACCCGATTTCGACCCCGTAGAACCCACCATCAACGTCAACATCCGCCCCCGCCAAGACGAAATTGAAATGGAATGGGATGTAGTTGGGTGTCAGAGTTTCAAGCAAGAGACCGGCAAATGGGCCTCATTGCGGCCAGGCGAACTCGTACCAACTTAAGGAAGAAGTCATTAGTCAGTAGTCATTAGTCAGTAGTCATTAGTCAGTAGTCAGTAGTCATTAGTTATTTGTTGGTTGTTGGTTGCTATTTGTTGTTTTTTATAGGTTTTTTGTGAGTGGTTGGCGATAACAACCAATAACCAATTCCCAATTCGCAATGCCCGATGCCCAATTCCCCATTTTCAATTACCAATCTAAAATCTAAAATCTAAAATCTAAAATCCAATGTGCTATTGCTTAAACCCAACTTGTCAGAATCCGCAAAACCCAGGGGATGCAGAATTGTGCAAAAGTTGTGGATCAAAATTGTTGTTGACTATTGACGCAGAAACACCCTCCGCATCTCGCTACCGAACCATAAAGCCGATCGGGCAAGGAGGCTTTGGCCGAACCTTTCTAGCAGTTGATGAAACCAAACCCCTGATTTTTTCGCAGTGCGTAATCAAGCAATTTTTGCAGCAAAATACCGCAGCCGAAAAAGCCGCTCAACTATTTCACCAAGAAGCAGCCCAGCTACAAACCTTGGGAAAACATCCCCAGATTCCCGAATTAATCGCGCATTTTGAACAAGACGGGAGACAGTATTTAGTACAAGAATTTATAGACGGCAAAAACCTAGCCAGAGAATTAGAACAAAAAGGAGCATTCACCGAAACTCAAATTCGGCAAATCCTCAACGATTTATTGCCAGTGCTCCACTTCGTCCACAAATCCAAAGTTATTCACCGCGATATCAAACCCGAAAATATCATTCGCCGCCGACTAACTCCAACTCCTTTACCCGCCTTAGAAAATTCCTATCAGCCCTCTCCTTTCCAAAAAGATATTGTTTTAGTAGACTTTGGTGCAGCTAAGAAAGTAACAGCAACCGGGTTGCCGCAAACAGGTACAATCATCGGCAGTGCCGCTTATACAGCCCCAGAACAATTGATGGGGAAAGCAGTTTTTGCCAGCGATATCTACAGTTTGGGCGTTACCTGCATTCACTTGCTGACTGAAATTCCTCCCTTCGACTTGTTCGACAGCACAGAGGATTCTTGGGCTTGGCGAAATTATTTGAAGACTGCTGTTAGCGATGATTTCGGCCGCATCCTCGACACAATGCTTCAAAGTGCCACCAATCGGCGCTACAGTTCAGCATCAGCAGTCATCCGGCACTTGAACCCCAAACCGGTGTATTTAGACGCACCGCCGGTGCTAGACGCGCCGGAAACGCCCGCAGAACGGGTGGTTACACCTGCGCCCGGTGTGTCGCTTTTCACTCGCCAACAGCAAGCCGAAATTCAGCAAGCTTTGCAAGAGGAT
Source organism: Microcoleus sp. AT8-A3 (assembly GCF_036705675.1). Lineage (NCBI taxonomy): Bacteria > Bacillati > Cyanobacteriota > Cyanophyceae > Oscillatoriales > Microcoleaceae > Microcoleus > Microcoleus sp. AT8-A3. The sequence continues at coordinate 2,527 of NZ_JAUBVD010000008.1, read as the reverse complement.
CTCGCCCCCTACAATGTTACAATCCAAGTCAGTCAAGCCAAGCAACAGCTCACTATCGTCATCAACAGAACCGAAGACAACCCCGTTTACTATCCGCACTTATCTCAAATAATTGCCACCAGACTCACCGATTTGGAGTTAAATAAAGTCACAGCCGTGAAGCTGTTGGGAAGAGTCAACAATTCTCGCCGCCCGGAGTGGAAGCAAATATTGCAAATCGATCCCAAGATTAAATTGAGAAACAAACTGTTGCGGCTGCAACACAATCAATTACTCAAGAAAATCGCCTCTGTTACTACCCAAGAATTTTGGCTGCCGAAGTTGAAAACTCAGGATTTTTGGATAGATGCGCTAATGTTTGCGTTAGTTTGGTTTATCTTTGGCTCTCAAATAGTCATTTTTAATTCTTGGTTTGCGCTAATAGTTACGTCGGGTTTTATGACGGTGAAGCATCAAGTTTCCCAAAACAAAGAATTTGCCAATAAAAATTTATTTGCAAGTTTAGTAGTGCTGTTTTTGATGACTGGAGGAATGGGTAATTCTAGGATTTTAAATACGGGAATATTTGGCATTCTTTTGGGTTGCTTAGTTGTGGCTCTGCCTCTGTTTTTTGTTAAGGAAAATTATCAGTAATCGTGAATAGCAATCCCCAAGACGGAACATCAGTTAAAAAATACGGCTTAGCCCTGCACACAGCTAGTCGGGAACTCGGTTTAGCCATCAGCAATTTTGCCGGGGATTCTCGCTGCAAAACTTGGAATTTGGATCGGGATTTAGCGACTCATTTGCATCAGTATTTAGTCGAGTTTATTGGGCCGCAAACTTGGGCGGATTTGGCTTTTATTGCAGTGGCGAAGGGGCCCGGAGGTTTCACGGGGACTCGGATGGGTATGGTGACGGCGCGGACTTTGGCTCAACAGTTGGATATTCCGGTTTTTGCGGTTTCAACTTTGGCCGCTGTGGCTTGGGCGGAACCCCCCCAACCCCCCCTTGCTAAGGGGGGGCTTTTGAGTGCAGAATCCCCCCTTGCTAAGGGGGGGCTTTTGAATACCGAACCCCCCCAACCCCCCCTTGCTAAGGGGGGGCTTTTGAGAGATGATATCGCGGTGCAAATGCCTGCACAGCGGGGACAATTGTTTGGCGCTGTTTATTCAATTAACAAAGATTCAGGTTTAACTGAGTTGTTTCCTGATACTGTGATGACGGCGGAATCCTGGCAGGAAAAGTTGGAAAGTTGGGAAAAATCTTATCAGTTGATTGAAGTTGGTAGCGAGTTGGGTTGGTCGGTTTCTAGCGTGTTGGAATTGGCTTATTTGGAGTGGCAAATGGGAAGTCGTCCTGATTGGTCGGATGCTTTGCCTTTTTACGGTCAACATCCGGTTAAGGGACACTGAATATTGGTAATTGGTAATTGGTAAATTGTTTATTTAAGGGCGATACAAACTTCGAGGCAAAAAGTTAATGTTAGCGGGTCTGGGTTTTCGGTTCGCAATCGATCGATCTCAGCTCGATCGCAGCCGCGAGATTCCATAAAATCGAGCATCCAGTTCGTTATTGTGGCGAGATCGATGTATTTTGCTCCGAGACAAACAGGGCAAATTTCTGGGCTAAGGGTACCGGTGCCGCCGCATTCGGGGCAATCCCAGTGGGTTGTTACGGGATCGGGGGTAGTTAGGATGTTGTTCATGCTGGGAAACAGTACGCGCCGCGTAGCGATCCCGCAGGGAATCGCACTACTCGTTAACTCTAGCAAAAATGCCGATCGCCCTGACTTCTTCCTGCCTTAACACTAAGCAGCCTAGCGACTAAAATTGACAAAAATACAAAAGGGGTGGCTATGTTCGATCGCACTCAATGGTTTTTGGCTGGTATGTCGATCGCGCTTTCGCTTCAGCTAAGTCAGCCAGTGGCAGCAGCCGTGCCCGTTGGTAAAGTCGTACAAACAGCACAAACTAACAGTAGCGAGGCGGCTGAAAAAGCTTTAAAAGAAGCAGCACAACTCTACAATCAAGGAACAGCGGAAGCAAAAAGAGGTACGATCGTCAAGTTGGAAGAAGCCTTAAAGCTGTATAGAGAAGCGGGCGATCGCCGCCGGGAAGCTGTCACCTTCAGCAACATCGGCTTAGTCTACTCAGGTTTGGGAGAAAAACAAAAAGCGCTAGAGTATTACAGCCAGTCGCTTCCCCTGAGTCGGGCAACAGGCGATCGTGGTGGGGAAGCTATCACCCTCAACAACATCGGCAGTGTCTACTCAGAATTGGGAGAAAAACAGAAAGCGCTAGAGTATTTCAGCCAGTCGCTTCCCCTGAGACGGGCAGTAGGCGATCGCCGTGGGGAAGCTGTTACCCTCACCAATATCGCCACTGTCTACTCAGGTTTGGGAGAAAAACAAAAAGCGCTAGAGTATTACAGCCAGTCGCTTCCCTTATTTCAGGCAACCGGCGATCGCGGTGGGGAAGCTGTCACCCTCACCAGCATCGGCAGTGTCTACTCAGAATTGGGAGAAAAACAGAAAGCGCTAGAGTAT
>NZ_JAUBVD010000007.1:142699-183198 GCF_036705675.1 Microcoleus sp. AT8-A3 | reverse complement strand
CCGCCCGTCCAAAACGGACGGGCGGGACGCCCATCCCACAATAACAATGAAAATTGTAAGTTATTTAATTCGCGATCCTAAGTGGACTGAATGATACAAGAATCTCTGCCCTTCTAGGGCCCAGAGTTGTCAAATTAACAGCCTCCCAGCGTTCCGCGTTTTTCTGCAAACTTCGATCGGGGGGCGCGATCGAAAACGCTTGATTTCACATGAGAGGAGAAGCCTCTGTCCCTGGGAACCCTTGCCTGGTTAGCGCTAGGTACAGCTACTGTATAGTCCATTTCCTCCCTCTCTACACCACCGCCTGAGAGGATTTCATCTACTGTAATCTTTTTCAGGGAATCCTGGTCTACACTGTGAAAATTTTCTTCAAATTCTTGATTATTTTCCATACCGACCGCCATTGAAAAAAGTGACTAAATAAAAAATTACTAAATATAATATATCCTCAAATCAAGGATCGAGCAATACCCGAAATTTATTTTTTGCTATGAACTCTATGTGTTATTCTGAGTTTGGTAAAAGCTGTTTCTGCTTAGACCGCGATCGCCCCCTTCCCAAATTAAGAAATTTACCCTCTAAAAATTGACATGATTACTGTTGCACTTCCCAAAGGCGGACTGTTAGGAGATAGCATTCGGCTGTTTAAATCGGTTGGATTAGACTTCAGTGCTTTTCTCGATTCCTCGAACCGACAACTTCAAATTTATGACCCGACGGGCACTGCCAAAGCTTTGCTAGTAAGGACGCACGACGTACCTGTTTATGTGGAATACGGTCAAGCGGATTTGGGGATTGCTGGCTATGATGTTTTGCGGGAAAAAAAGCCGAAAGTTGCCAATTTAATTGATTTAAATTTTGGCAAGTGTCGGCTGTCTGTGGCGGTGAAGGAATCTAGTTCTTATCGACGAACTGTGGATTTGCCTCCTCACGGTAGAGTTGCTTCTAAGTTCGTACACTGTGCGAGGGAATATTTTCACAATTTGAATTTGCCGGTGGAAATTGTGCCGCTTTACGGTTCTGTGGAATTGGGGCCGATTACGGGTATGTCGGAGGCAATTGTGGATTTGGTTTCGACTGGCAAAACTTTGCGAGAAAATGGTTTGGTGGAAATTGATGTTTTGTTTGAAAGTTCGGCTTATTTAATCGGTCATCCTCTGAGTTACCGTTTGAATACGGGGGGGGTGAATGAGTTGATCGGAAAGTTGAGAGAGCAAGTTTTGACCGCTGTTTGATGGTCTAAAATTAGAGTAGACTTATGGCATAAATCTTTCAGTAATAGGGAAATCACAGACGCAACGCAGATACAATTCACGATAGTTAGGAATGAGAATTAAATAACTTCCACTCTTGAAAGTGGGATGGGCTCTTATAGCCCGTCCTTTTTGGATGGGCTATAAGAGCCCATCCCACAATAACAATTAAATTTGTAAGTTATTTAATTCACGATAGTTAGCGACTTTTTCCAGAGTTCTAAACTCTTGTGGGAAGTATGGGTTGGGCTTCTCGCCCGCCCTAAAAGTTAAATCTTTATGAGCTAGTATTTGCCGTAAGAAATAGGACTGAAATCCTCAGTACGAACTGGTTCTATTTAGTTGATTTCTGAGCGCTTACTTACAGGTATAAAACCTAGTTTTTCCTGGCAGCGATTGATATAAAAACTGACGACTGTATCAGCAGGGTTTTGTTCGATTAGTTGCTGAAAATATCCCAAGGCTGCGACAAATCTTTCGGATTGCCATCCTTGAATTCCTTTGTCAAATAAACCCTGGGTAAGCTGCTTTGCCTCAGAGTCGGGACAAGAGGCTGCCCAGATTTCGTAGATTTCAATAGCTTGCTGTTTGCCGCGCGGCGTTACTCGATCGATCCAGCGATAGTAATAATTGTTGCTGGGCAAATGGCTGTCAGCAGCAGTCGCCCCAGAAGTAGAAATAATACTCTCCTGTGTTTCCATTTCTAAGTCGCACTTTAATAATAGACTTTCTTTTGAGTGGGAGTTGGAACTTATGCCATTTAGAAATTCTCTCGCATGAACAATGGCATTTTCGCTAACAATAATTTGGCAGCCGTATATTTTAGTTAAATTTTCTAACCGAGAAGCTGTATTTACCACATCGCCGATGACTGTAGAGTCCATGCGGCGATCGGAACCTAAAGTGCCGATCATGCCGATACCTGTGTTAATTCCCGTACCAATATTGACGGGAGATTCTAAATTGTATTGGTGGCGACTGGCATTAAATTCTTGCAAGGTTTCTTGCATTGCTACTGCGGCTTCGATCGCATTCATGGCGTGAGAATTGGGCTGGTCAAATACTGCCATGATTGCATCGCCTAGGTATTTGTCAATAAACCCGCCGTGAGACGTTATGCACTCGTTCATTTTAGTAAAAAAAGCGTTCAACCATTCAAAAGTCTTTCGAGCTTGTTGAGATTCGGCGATCGCAGTAAACCCGCGAATGTCGCAAAATAAAACAGTCAGCTCTTCTTCTGTGGCATTGCCCAACTGAATAGATTCTATTCCTTGCGGCGCAATTCGTTCGAGAAGTTGCTCTGGCACAAATAGCTGAAATTTTTCTGACAGATATTCGTTGGCTTCCCAAGCTGCGGCGATTTGGCGTTTGCTTTGCTCTTTTACCTGCTGGTGGAATTGGGAAGATACTGCTTGCGATCGCATTTGACTCAACTGCAAAATATTTTCCACTTTCGCCAGCAACAAGCGACTGTTAAAAGGCTTTGTCAAATAATCATCTGCCATCATTTCTAACCCTTTGATGCGAGATATATCGTCATCGAGGGCAGTTAAAAAAATCACCGGTACAGTTTGCAATTCCGTATCCTTCCGTAGGATATCGCACACATCAAAACCGTCCATCTCCGGCATCATAATATCTAGTAAAATTAAATCGGGTCGAGAGGCGCGGGCAAGCGAGAGCGCTTCATGGCCAGATAGCGCTGATACTGTAGCGTATCCTTTTAGGTGCAATAACTCTTCCAGTAAAATAAGATTAGCTGGCTCGTCATCAACCAACATGATGCAGGGCGACTTGTTTGACATGGAATATGATAGGTAAAGTTTGGCCACCGATCGGCAAGGACAAAGGATTTAGGTATTTAGCTAGGATTGACGCACGATCGCCTAGAAATCGGATTTTTTCCGAAAATACTGCATACAGACTTTTAATCGGGGTAAAAAACCCGGTTTCTTTAGTCTAATAGCGTCCAGAACTGATTGTGTTGTGTTCTTTAGTCTTTCCCCTCGTTTCTGAAAAGAGATGTCCCCGATCGATCGCCGAAATAGTTGAGTTAGGTTAATATAAGTTGATTTTACATTCAATCTAAAATTTATCTACTATTGAGTTTAGCGTTTCGCATCATGAAATGTAATAAATTACACCTCTGTGGCAGTGAACCCAGCATTAGTGGCAGTTGGAAAAGTCGGAGGCCCAGCAGTGGCAAATACAATAGTGCGATCGAAGACAGCCTCACGTGGGGCTGTTTTCTTTTTCCCTAATAGTCTTGGACGCACGGGTGGCCAGAAACCGGGTTTTTTTACGAAAATCCTCTGCTGTAGTCCGCAGATTAGGTAAAAAACCCGGTTTCTTTGTCGGCCCTGGCGTAAGTTCTGTCTAAAAAACCGATTCCTACGATCGGTTATCGGCCATGAGGTGTCAAATCAGTGCGATCGGGCAAAGCAAACACAACTTTTAATCGGATATTGGGGACTCGCTGGCGACACAACTGAAGATGTCCGTCAGCGTCCGATCGATTGCGGTATCGCCCGACAATCGCCCATTGCAAATTGGGAAGTAAACGGGCAACCGCCCAAGGCTTGAGGCACTCTTTGTAAGTCATAATGGTTTTGTCTCCATTGCATAAGGGAGCCAGAGCCAGCGCGGACACTTGGTAGGTAGAGGCGCTGGCTTTTGATTTATTACTCATATTATGACGCTAGCGTGTATATGTCAATATGTAATTATTAATATGTATATGCGAAAGTTATAGTTCTGACACTGAAATACTCATAAGCTAATGAGTATGTACAGAGTAAAAATCAAAGTAAAAGAGCTTAGCGAGGAGCGGAACTGGAGCCTGAGCGAACTAAGCAGGCGTTCAGGCGTCCCATACAATACCGTTCGCCGTTATGCTATGCAGCCAATGGCAAAAATAGAAATAGACCCAGTTAGTCGCATTAAGGAAACTTTTGGTTGTTCTTGGGATGAGTTGTTGGAATTGCTTGGGGATGATTCTTTTGATGAGTGAGTGCGATCGCTTGTTCATTTTTATAGGAGGGGTGCGATCGCCCCCACCCTCATCAAATCAATCCACTTGGATGCGATCGCCCTCCGAGACATTACAGAGTGCGATCGCTCAATTGAACAAAAACAACCCCGGATCGACGTGAAAAAACCTCCCCAAAGCCTCAGCTTGTTTCTTGCTGATTTCTAGCCGATCGTTAATTACCTCAACTACCGCCTCACTCGAACCCATAATTTCTACTAAATCCTCTGCTTCTAGACTCCGAGCATCCATCAAATGCAGCAGCCTTGACTTTGGCGTTGATGTATTAAGTTGATAGTGCCGCTCTTCAAAATCCTCAATCAGTTTTACCAGCAGTTCCAACAGCGCATCTTCTTCTGGAGTCAGATTTGGACGAGAGAGTAATCCTTCAACAATCTCCAAAAATATCTCGTTTTCCTCTTCAGTTTTGATAATTCGAGGCTGATATTGAGAGAGCAAGCTACTGTAAATTTTTAGATCAAAAGTAACAGTCATTTTTCCAGGTTTCCTTATCATACTCGGCATGAGTGAAAACGTATTTTATATAAATAATTTGCTTCTCATAGTTAATACTCGCGATTAAGCGATATTTATTTCCTTTGATATTAAAAACTGTAAAATTTCCAACTGCTTCAGCTTTGAGATAAACAGCTTGAACTTCAACAAGATTAGTCCAGGCTGCTTTACTGGCAATTTTATACCAGTCATCGAGCGCTTCGCAGGAATCAGCGTGACTTTGGCAGTAGTCTCTTAATTTTTTCCGACTGATAACGTGCATTTAGCTATCATTATGATATTTTCTAGATGTCTGAATCGCGTCATCATCTATTATATAGCGCGTCTAAATCATTTTAAGCAAATTTTTATTGGCACTTTGATGGACAAGCTTTTCTCATCCCGCGCCAGCTAAGAGTTACTTTGACAAGCTTTGTATAAATGCTGTTTAAGTGAGAAAAGAACGGACAGTAGCGATCGTCAAATTCAAATCCAGCGGCTTGCTCAAATAAGCAGAAGCGCCAGCTTCCAAACATCGCTCACTGTCACCGGGCATAGCCATCGCCGTCACCGCAATCATCGGTACCGAATCCCAGACAGGATCTGCTTTAACTCGGCGCATCAACTCAAAGCCGTCAACATCCGGCAACTGAATGTCCATCAAAATCAAATCCGGCAGCAACTCCGGGGCTGCAGAGGCTGCGAGAATACGATCGGCCATCGCCTTCCCATCCGCGAGTATCTCTACCCCGTACCCCTCCAATTCCATCACCTCAGAAATTAACATTTGGTTAAAAAGCTGGTCTTCAACAACCAAAATTCGCTTGCTGGCAATTGGTAAAGCGATCGCAGAAGCAGGAACTAACTTGGTATCCAAAGCACAAGAAGCAAAGTTTCCCAACTGTTGACGCATCTCCGTCAACGGCAGCCAAACGCGGAAAAGACTTCCCCGATCGCAAACAGATTGAAAAGAAACAGTTCCCCCGTGCAATTCTGCCAAACGCTTAGTCAAAGCCAAACCCAAACCTGTACCTTCGTGCCTCCGAGTCAGGGAAGAATCCACCTGTTGAAAAGGTCGAAATAGCAAGTGCCAGCGGTCTTGAGGAATGCCGATGCCGGAGTCTTTTACCTCAAAACAAAAATAAGGAGTGCTGGCATTTATAGGAGAACAATCCGGTCGGTAGTCGCCGTCTATTTCACTGCCGTAGGCCAGACGCCCGCTGAGTTTAACTTGTCCCTGTTCGGGGGTAAATTTGATGGCATTGGAAAGTAAATTAATCACAATTTGTCGCACTCGCCGTTCGTCGAGCCAAACTTTAGTAATACGGTTGTCGAGTTCTAAAGACAAACCGATCCGCTTTTTGTCTGCCCGTGGCTGCATCATTTTCATACAGTCTGTCGCCAGTTCTTGAACGCGAACAGGCTGTAAGTTGAGTTCTACTTTCCCGGCTTCAATTTTAGAAAGATCGAGAATATCGTTGATTAGCTGCAACAAGTGCTGACCGCTTTTTTCGATCAGTTCTACATAGTTGATTTGTCGATCGCTCAACTGTCCGGCCGTTTGCCGCAGCAGCAAGTCAGAAAAGCCGAGAATGCTGTTGAGAGGCGTCCGCAATTCGTGGGACATTGAGGCTAAAAACTCGGATTTCAACTGAGAAGAATACTCTAATTCTTCATTAACTTGGCGCAAGTTCTCTTGTGTCTGAGCCCGCTCGATCGCCGCCCCCAGAGTCCGGCAAGCAGCTTCGAGTACGTCTTGGTGGACGGCGGCTTGCAGTTTTTTGATGTTGCGGGACTCCAGCGTCAGCACTCCGATGATTGTGCCGTTGGTAGCTGCGATCGGAAAAATACCCAGTTGTCCGATTCCCGGATGCCGAAATTCCGGCACGGCATTGGGATGTTGGGCATAATCCTCGACAAACACAGGTTTACCAGTTTTCACCACTTCCCACAGTAAACCGATGCCGTAGGGAATGCCTTGGTCGAGCAATTCTTGCATTCCTGCGACTACTGGTTCCCCGTAAGTAGCCAAAAATTGACTAGAAACTTGGTTGCAAATCCCCGACGCTTGCCGATCGTTTCCCTTGCCGTTAATCACCTTGACATCTCCGAAAGCTGCATTCATTGCCTCTACTAAATAGGTGAGGGCAAACTGACCTATTTCTTGCAAACTGTCAGACTTTTGCAGGCGTTCAGTTAAACCTAAAAGAAAGCTAAGCCGCCTGACTTCTGCGTTCAAGCTAGCTTGGGAGTTTCGGTATACCGTAACGTCTCGAAAGGTAAATAGCCGTCCGCCGCTGTTGGTAATCGTGGCGCACACCTCCAAACAAACCGCATTGGATTGCTCGAAATAAAATGATAAACTTTCATCCTGAGATTTTTCGAGTGCTTGCTGAAACTCTTGCCACTGCTGAAGGGACAAGTAACCCCGATCGACAATTTCCGCAAACAGCAAGTGGCACTTCGGCTTTGTTTCCAGCCATTCTGGGGACAGTTCCCAGATTCCCGCCAATTTTTTGTTAAACAAAACTAAGCAATCAGACGAGTCGAACAGAGCGATCGCATTGTCTACTTGATTGAGAATCAGTTCTTGGTCTGCCCTCAACTGGTGCAAGTCTCTCTCCATTTTCTCTGTGTGTGTAGCTCTTAGTTTCGTTGTCATAACTTTCTAGGGATATGGCAAGAGTTATTGTATAACCCCTTACTTAATCTGACATAACTTTACGTTTTTTGGCAGTGAGGGCGATCGATCTGCCTTGTGATCTGAGACACTTGCTAGTTTACGAGGGCGATCGGATCCCGCTTTGAACTGCGTCGCCTACATTGCTTAATCATGAGGCAATAAGGAGGGAAAGCATAATGACAGAAGCAGAATCTTTTAATAACAATACTGTCGAAATTGAGGGCATCTGACTTGAAACTATTGTGTCCAACCCTGTGCTAAATTGACCCATAATAATAAAAACTAATTCCACTGATAAGAAATCAGCATCTAGCAATCCTCGCATCATTTGTGAATTTCTTACGGACTCCCAGCGCGTTCGGGGAGGGTTGGCGTGGGGTAAAAAAAATACGACTTTTGCAAGAATTGCTATATGTCAAAATGCAATCATGACTTTACCCTTAAATTTTATTAGCAATAACTTGATGATTTGGATTAACTGGTAAAGCAAGTGTTGGATTCAAAAACCTAGGCATAAGGCTCGCTCTAAGCACCCGGAGAAAGTGATATCAGTTTCAAAAAAGCAACTTTAGGCTCGCGATCCCAACCCATACACAATCAGTTATTCCCCATAATTTAATCTAAAATTGTGCGACTGAGCGCTCACGCCGAAGTCGAAAATCTACGAGGGTATGAGTTATGACGATCGCACTTATGAGTAAGGTGTGCAGTGCACACCCTACAAATGCGAGTTAAGCTAATCCGCATTTAAATTGCAGAGTCAAATAAATCTTTACTCTTGTGGGGAGTAGGGGTTGGGCAGGAGATCCCACACTTAACATACAATTTAAATGCTGTACAGGTTAAAGCGTAAGTATGCTTAATATTTCTTAGGATTTTTCGGAAAAGGAATGCCCAAACTTTCGTGAAAAACAACCTGAGTTTTATAAGTCAAGCGCCGGTTAACTTGTTTGATGATTTTTTCCAAAAGCGCATCGCCGGTTTTTTCTATTAAAGGTTGAGACATCGATCGAATAAACTTGGGAAAGCAAACTCCCACAGCCAAATCCAGCTTCCAGCTAGTAATGGTAATCACAGGCGGCAGCTTAGCACGTTCCGAGCTCGGCCAATCGGCGGCAAACTCCTGAGACGGTATCTCCCCTAGCTTCATTGCCGATCGAAAATCCACTTCATACCCAGGCGAGGTATAATTCGGAACCGGAATAGTCTTAATCAAATAGCAGCCTTCAGCATCCGGCGGCAGCAACTCTAAACCAATTCTCGCTTCAACACGGTAGCCGAAAGCCCCAAAACGCCCGATTAATAAATCATAGCCGTTTTCGCCGATCGGCTGGGCCTTCATCGGCGAAGCGCACTGGCAAAACCAACTCTTGTGGTTGTTCAAATGCTTCGCCACCGTCTCCGCATCGGCGTACATCTCCATGCTGTCTTCAAAATGCGTGTGAAACCAAATCGGCTCAACTTCCTCTGGTGCATCCGCGCTTCCACTTTCGGGCTGTCGGAAACTCGCATCTGGGTAGTAATTTTCGTCAGAAGCTTCAAAAGTTTGATATTCAGCGGAATCTTGCTTCATTCTATACTCTCCTGTAATACGCACCGGTCGGGTTGGGGATGTGTTAAGGGAGTTTCCTCCCTACAATTGAGAAATTGATAGCAACAAAACTTACCCTAGTTCAGCATAACTCGACATATGAAAGCATTTGTAGCAGGAGCCACAGGTCAGACTGGCCGCCGCATCGTCGCAGAATTGGTCAAGCGAGGTATTCCCGTGCGCGCCTTAGTCCGAAATCTAGACACAGCGAGGCAAATTTTACCACCGGAGGCTGAGTTAGTGACTGGGGATGTATTAAATGCAACTTCCCTAGGCGATGCCATCGGCGATAGTACGGTATTGCTGTGTGCGACAGGGGCGGCCCCTGGTTTTGACCCGACAGCGCCTTACAAGGTGGATTTTGAAGGTACTAAAAATTTGGTGGATGCAGCTAAGGCTAAGGGAATTGAGCATTTTGTGCTGGTGACTTCTCTGTGCGTCTCTCAGTTTTTTCACCCGCTGAATTTGTTCTGGCTGATTTTGGTTTGGAAAAAACAAGCCGAGGAGTATTTGCAAAAAAGCGGCCTAACTTATACGATCGTCCGTCCGGGCGGCCTCAAAAATGAGGATAATTCAGATGCGATCGTCATGACTGGTGCGGACAAAATGTTTGAGAGCAGCATTCCCCGCACCAAGGTAGCCCAAGTGTGCGTGGAGGCGCTGTTTCAGCCGACTTCTCGCAACAAGGTTGTGGAAATTGTGGCGAAGTCGGAGGCTCCGCAAAAGAGTTTTGAGGAGTTGTTTGCCAGTGTGATTTGATTGAATTAGGACGCACGGGTGCCCAGAAACCGGGTTTTTTCACGAAAATACCCGTTGCAGCCAGCACAAAGGTAAAAAACCCGGTTTCTTTAGGCCCAGGTAGCGAACAAAGAAACCGGGTTTTTTTACCGAGATTGAGGGTTTTAGGCAAGTTTTTGGTTAAAAAACCCGGTTTCTGGGCATCAGCGCGCAAGTCCCATCAGTACAAACCGCAGGGGAATTGCCAGTTTTCCGATCGCCAAATCTGGCAAAATCTTAATAGTTTTACCATTCGCCCTTAAACTTTCGTTCTCCCAGCATGAAAACTCTCAAGTGGCCAGCTTGGTTCCCCTATCCGATTTCGTGGTTAAGGGCATTTGCTCTCGCTCAGAGTTTTAGTTTTGTCCTTCGCAGGGGCATTCCTTTTGTCAGCGACAATATCGGCTTTCTGAGTCTACTGCTGGCGGCTTGGCTGATTCAGTTGCCTGTGTTCTTTGTTTGTCACTTTTTAGCAGTCAAAATCTTAAATCCCTTACTAATTATGCTGCCGGGGCGCTTTCGCGTTGCGCGCAAGTTCAAGCGTCGGCATACGGGTATTCGATCGCACTTGCGAGAAGGCTTGAATGCTGTTGTAGTGATTTTTTTTGCCTTTAATCTGTCGCTGTTGGTGCAACTTGCGATTTTTTATTGGCCCGCGCGATCGATCGATCCGGCTCAATTACTAACAGGAATATCTACTCTGACAAATGTTGCCATAGCCGGTGAATTAGATTTCTGGATGATTAAATTGGCGGGGGTTTTATCGAGTCTAACGCTGGTAGCCGCGCCGCTATATCAATACGATTTTCGGGTGCGCCGGATGCGGGCGGCTCGAAAATTGGCGGAAATTTCGGAAATGGAAATGAGTTGGCTAGAAGCTGAGAAATTGAGCCGTCGCAAAAGAGGTTTGCTGAGGCGAGCAGAGATTCAAATCCTCGGATTTATACTTTTAATCGGCGCTGTGATTGGCGGCGGTGTTTTTTTGGTTGACAGTTTGCGGGGAAATCAGCAGTTGTCGCAGTCGGTAAGCGGGCGGGGAAAATTCCCGCCGCTGGCTATTAAAACGGGCGATCCTTATATTCGGGCGCTGATGCGTACTATTTCTGCTAGCGAGTCGAATGTTGCTCGCCCTTATCACGTTGTTTACGGTGGCAAATACATATTAGATTTGAGCCGCCATCCTGACTGGTGCGTGAAGATTGTTAATGGCCCGAATCGAGGCAGGTGTACTACCGCTGCGGGCAGGTATCAATTTCTGACTACGACTTGGAAGGAGAAGGCTAAGCGCTATCAGGCGCGTCGTGCTAATTTTTTATTCTGGGAAGATTACAGTTTTGAACCAGAAGATCAGGATGCTGTGGTTTATGCTTGGTTGAGCGATCGCAAGTTTTGGAAAGCTGATATTTCTGAGATGTTGCGACAGGAAAGATTAACTGACGTGTTGCGGATGCTTTCGGGAACTTGGACGAGTTTGGGATATGGAATTGAAACCAATTCTATGAGTTCTCGTTTGCCGAAAGTCTACCGGGAAATGCTGCGGGAAGAATTGGAAAATGCTGGTTCTTAGGTTAAATTAACACAAAGAAGGGTAGGGACACGGCAGTCTCCATTGGTGTCAACTTAACGTTAAACAGTCCGACTGTCCGACAGTCCGACAGGGAATGAATTCCCTGCCTCAAAGCTAAAGTCCTCGCTATGAGGACTGAGAATAAAATTTTTTAAACTCATTAGTCCTCATAGCGAGGACTTTAGGTATTAGACAGGGGTTTCAACCCCTGGCGGACTGACGGGTAGGCGGGAATATTGATGGACTAAAAGCTTAAGTTGACACCTATGGGCCAAGCCGTGTCCTAGAGATATCCGGTGCAATCCACCATATTTGATATAATTACTTCAATTTTGGTAAAAATGCTGTCAAACATTTGTACAATTCTAATCCCGGCCATGCTTGCAGGGGATAAAGCCTGTCGAAATTAATGGGGTTTCCCGGTGCTAATTTCCACTCGGTTTTCTGTGCTGTTTTTGGGGAAATTTCGATCGCTACCGTGATGTTAATAATGTTGTTGTGCTGGGGGATGCCCCGGAAGCAGTAACTTTTGCCCGTGCGTTTGTCGGAATCGCTGCCGGTGATGTATCTGTCTTGTTTGCGAAATTGAATTTCTCGAAAAGGTCGATCGAGCGCAAAGGAGTCTCGGTAGCGGTAGTCTCCGTCGCCCAAGCTTTCGACAGTCGGCTTGATTTGACTTATCACTGTTGCTGCACTAAGAGTTAGCATCATCGATCCGCATTCCTCCTGTGAAATCGGTGATTTTGGTTGCTGGTGTCTGAGTCGTCGTGGGCGGCTGAAACAAACCCGCCGTGTAACAAATTAATAAAAGCCCTTAAGCAGTTTAAGTTGATCCCTATCTATCGTGAATAATTATTTCATGCTTTCATCTCTGTTACCTATCTGAGTAATAATAGAAACATACAGCAAGCCGTGAGAAAATTTACGGGCGCATATTTAGGGATTAATTGACGATACTGCGAGGATACTGCTATGTTTGGCGTGACGCGAGAAACACAAAATTTAGGGCGGGTTGAAACCGGAAATTCCCAACGGCGAGGCTCTTTCACCTCTGCGTCTAAAAGTACCCGTATTCGGCTATCTCGAGTTTACAAAGATGAGGCTCTGGTGTCGGCTGCGCTAGCGGGACTGCCAGCTCTTTTGGCATCCCTGGAAAGCTTTCGCGAGGAGTAGAACCTGGCATTTTCTATTGCTATATATGGCGCGTGGATGCTTGTGATAGCGGCGGCCAACCGAGCAGGGGCTGTTTTGATTGCACCTAAAATCCTCCTCGATTTGAGTAGAGTTTTGCTGTGCTGAACTATTGCAAGACTCAGAAACCTGGTTGTTTATACAAAAACATTTTTACAGCCCTTTGTTATGGTATGAAAAATGGTATAAAAACCAGGTTTATTGGTATGTGTCCGTAAGTCTTGTGTTTACAAAATTTATTTGTCAGTGTCATCGGGTGCGATCGATGCCTCTACCTCTTGGGAGGAACGGCTTAACATAGAGTCGTGCAGGTGTTCGCTGTGCTGCCTTTCTTGAGCCATTAATTCTCTGGCTTTTTCTTCAGCAATTCCCTCCCCATGTGTTTCTAGCTCGTGGGAGGAACGATTGAGCATAGCTTCGTGCAAGTGTTCGCTATGCTGCCTTTCTCGTGCAATTAGTTGTCTAGCTTTTTCTTCAGCGTTCATGAGTAGTATCTCCAATTGTTTGTTTGAAGTGATTCTTATATTAAGATGCCACAATTCGAGGGTAAATGTAGCAAGATTAACATAAAATTTTACAAATAATTGTATAAAAAAAATTGAGTTGGCTGGCGGTGGGTATCGGGATCGGTGGTTGCTGAGCTAATTATTGCCAGACGCCGGAAAAGATATTCTTGACGGCGATCGCAATTCGATTTAAGTCTTCCTTCAGCAGCGGTGGCCAAGAAACTCCTCTGCGGAGTCCAGCTTCAAATTGCTGCAAACCTTCTACTGACAGTAAATGCAGTGCCGATATCAATTGTCGATCGAGCATTGGAGATTCTTGCAGACTCTCAAACAATATTTTTAAAGCTAATAAAATCGATGTCACCTGTCCGGGTACGGGCGGTTGACCTTGTTTGAGACGCATCAGGAAGGCGTCGGGATTTTTCTTGGTTTCCAGGGCGGTTCCTTGGTCGATCAGAAAACTGCGGGCGGTTTTGTAATCCATTTGACGTGCGATCGATCGGAGTGCAATTAATTAGCAGGCATTATATCACTTTTTGGCTCGCTCAATTTGGTAATATATTTCCATACAGGCTACACTACAGCTACTGGTGAGGTGCGCCCATAAGCACGCTACAGCTACTGATTAGACACGTAGCATTCATCCCACAGTCGCCTGGAGCAAAGTGAAACGGACAGGGAAAAATAAAACAATGGCAAAACACCAAAGAAATAGCAGAAAATCCAAGATTTATCGCTACTTGTGGCTGCTTTTTTTGTGTCTGAGCTTTCTGTTAGTTCCGCTCATCAAAAAAATAGTTGCCTCTACGCCATTTCCCCCACCCGCTCCTATTGAAAATAATGCTAGTTTTGGAGCAAGGATTCAAAGGACGATGGGGCTACTTGCTGCTAGCACTCCAACAGACCGCCGCCAAGTGCGTATTCTATTCTACGGTCAATCCATCACAGAACAAGATTGGTGGAAAGATGTAGTGAAGGATTTAATACAGCGATTTCCCAATGCAGATTTGATTGTGGAAAATCGGGCGATCGGAGGATTTGCCGCCCCGATTTTAATCCGTCCCAGCGAACACGATTTGTATCCTTTTTATCCAGACTTGCTAATTTTTCACGTCTACGGAGGCGGTGAAGATTACGAAGCCATAATTGCCAATGTCCGCAGCCGCACTGCTAGCGAAATACTCTTGCATTCAGACCATCTTGACTGGATGCCTACAGGCAACAGCGACGATCCAAATTCAGTCAAAAGATACGAATGGCACAACACTCATTCTACTAAATGGCTGCCGGAGTTGGCCGATAAATACGGCTGCGAAATAGCCGAAATTCGTGAACCTTGGCGCAGGTATTTGAAAGACAATCGCTTGCAGCCACAACAGCTATTGAGCGACAGCATTCACCTCAACGATTGGGGAAACTTTCTCCTAGCGGCCCTGATAAAACCGCATCTGCGATACAAGCCAAATTCTCCTCAACCGCCGCAGGATTTAGTGAAAACCTATACAGTTGGCACCGATGTTAAATGGCAAGATGGCAAGTTGGTTTTAGAATTTGAAGGAAATAGAATAGATGCGATCGCCGATAAAACCTTCAACGGCAAAGCAATTTCTGCTAGAATTGCGATCGACGGCAAAAAACCCTCAGAATTTCCTGAACTTTACAGCATCACCAGACCTAGCGTTACTCTTGGCGTCGGTTTGCCAGCAATCATCCAAATATCCAGTCAAAAACCGCTAATCGTCGAAGATTGGAAAGCCATAATCACTGAAATTAACAGCGACGCCAGCAAGTTTAAATTTGACGTTATAGGTTCTAAAACAGGTTACGACGGCAGCGGTACAAACGACGAAATGTTTGTCTCAAACTCTGGCCGCGTCGTGATTGAACCGAGAAACTGGTGGCTGAAAAATTCTTATGAAGAGTCTAAAAAACCGACGCCTAAAGGCTTTGAAATTTCCTGGCAAGTGCGACCAATGTTTGTTGATTCATACGTTCCTCCACAAATTACAGATTCAAGCCGCGAGTATTCTACAACATTGGCTCAGAATTTGAGCAACTCCAAACACACCCTCGAAATCGTCCCCGAAACAGATGGGAAAGTTCCAATCCAGGCAATTCGAGTGTATCGCCCTCCTTTCTCCTTCTCCAATCTACCATCTGAAGTTGAGAGTTTTAAACCGCAGATATCAGCGGATGAACACGGATGAACGCTGATGCAATTTTATCGGCGTTTATTTGCGTTCATCTGCGGTTTAAAAAATCTTCATGTTATTTTATAGAAATCCTGGTGGCATTCGGGTTGATGATTGTTCAAACCCTTAATATTTAAGCGTCTTGACTCCTGAATCCTGCTATAATCGCCAAGATTATCAACCTTTGAGCATCCTCAACTCGTGAAATATCAACAACGATAAAAAGAAATCTGCTACAAAAATCAACACCCAAGAAGTTACCACCGCCGCCGTTGCAGCTTGGCCTACTCCTTTCCCTCCGCCCACCGTCGTCAATCCCCAACCGCAACCGACAAGGGCAATTATCAACCCAAAAATAAAACTTTTAATCACCACAGTTACTAAATCCCCAGGCCCCAAAAAAGTCCGCACCGATTCCAAAAATACCGACGGTTCCAAATTATAAAAATGAACCGCTACAAATAGCCCGCCCAAAATTCCCACCGCTACCGCAAAAATTGTTAAAATCGGCAGCATGATGCAGCAAGCTATCACCCTCGGCACTACTAAATAATCAACCGGATTTGTTCTTAACATATACAGGGCGTCTATTTGTTCCGTCACCTGCATTTCTCCTATCTCCGCCGCAAAGGCCGAACCTACTTGTCCCGCCACCACGCCCGCCGTTAAAAGTGGTGCTAATTCGCCACAAAATGCCACAGCAAACGCACCTCCCATCGCCCCAACCGCCCCAAAGCGAACCAATTCTCTGGCGGATTGAAATGTAAAAATCATGCCGCCAAAAAAGGCTATTAGCAGCACGGATCGGAAAGAATCCAGGCCTACTGTTACTAAATGTTCCATGATTTTGCGACGGTCAATTTTGCCTTGGAGTATGCGTAGCAGCACTTGGCCCCCCAGGAACAACGTCAAAAAAAACCGCTGAAACCACCTGTTATTGAAGGTTTCATCTAAATGTCGATCGCGCTTTTCTTGGTATTTCTTAACCACTGACGGAGGGCTCGCGATTAATTGCAAACAGGGCGAAGCACTGCTAAATAGAGATTTTCGGCAATCCTACAGCAATTATTGCACGATTTGTCAACATATATTTTTTGTCTCTGGGCCCTGCGGTTGGTGGGTTAGGCGCGGTTTAAGATTTATTTATTGGTGACTTAACTTAATCGCCGCGCCCAACCCACCCTACAATATGACTAAAATCTAAAATCCTAGGACTACGGGAGCAAGTAACAAGTCGATAAACTTATCTAACTGTTCATTATTCTTTTCGGCTTGATCCTTGCCAATTCTCAGCAGTGCCGATATCTTCTCTTCCGAGGCATCATCAATCGGCAGCGGTTGTTCGTGGCTCAAATCGGGAGTAATTCTCAAATATTGATTCGGTCTTTCAACCGCATCATAAATTTGAATTAGTTGATAATTTACAGTTTCAGCAACTCCCGTCATCATGATATTAATCAAAGGCTCTACCCACTCAATTTGACCCCAATTTTTTACTTTTTCGTAGGGGTATTTTTTCTGAGCTTCTCCGGTTCCCAAGGATAAAATTACCATATCTTTTGCTTTCGGGCCTCGGTAGGAGTCATTGTCAGGAATTCTGAATTTATTTCTAACTTCTGCATAAGCACAAAGTGCGGGATTGTTGGCGAAGACTCCCCCGTCAATTAAAGCGTAGCATTCATTGCTAAAAGAATAGATTTTAGAAGCCTCAAAATAAGAGGGAGCTGCCGATGTGGCTCTGGCGATATCTCTAATAAAATAGTCTTCGGCTGGATATTCTTTAGCATCTATTTGATCGAAAAAGTGAGCTTTTCTCCTTTCGATGTCGTAACTGGAAATTAAACAAGGTTTTAGCAGTTCGCTGAGTTTGCAATCTCTAAAATTTTCCCAAAATAATTTTTCTAAGGGCTCGCTGGGATATTTCTCATCTCTCACACCATTTAGAGATCTGACTTTTTGCCACAATGAAGTCTGAAAAACGTCGCGGCCACTCTCAATCGAAAAATTAACAGCGTCTTGGGCTGCCCACCGAGGTCTGGTGGGATTTTCGGCATCGGGACACAAATAGATGCAAGTTAAAATTCCTCCTGCACTCGTGCCGGCGATTAAATCAAAATAGTCAGCTATTCTCGCATCAGGGTTGCCACTTTTTTGTTGCAGCTTTGACTCAACGCTAACTAAAATTTGCGCTGGAATAATTCCTCTAATTCCGCCTCCATCTATGGATAAAATTCTGGTATATTTCGCCATAATTGTTGCCTATTCTGAATATTTTCTCGTTTGCTAATCTCAAATCCCCAAGCCTCCGAATCCATGCACCGCTTAATCTAAAATCTAAAATTTCAAATCTAAATTTAATTGGCGGGCTGCGATCGTATAGCGAAAAATGTATTCTACAATTTCTACGTAATTGTAGGCGGCGGCTGGCGACTCTGCCCAGACTGTAATGCCGTGATCGCGAATTAACAAAGCGGGTACAGAGGGCGCAGAAATGGCAAAAAATTCGCAAATTTCCTTGGCTATCTTAGGGACTTCTAAATAATTTGTAAAGAGGGGTATCGACACTTGCGGGTTTTCCTCCCACATTCCCAAACCTTTCAGCATTTCGATCGCCGGTAAAGGCACTGCATCTCCTGCGGTTAGCCGAGAAACTAAATTTGCCTCGATGGAGTGGACGTGATAGCAAGCTTTCGCGTCTGGAAAACAATTGTAAACGGCTAAATGAATGCTGGTTTCGGCGGAAGGGCGGCTGTCAGCAACAGGTTGCTCGACAATTGCGCCGTCTAAGTTCATTCTGATAAAATCTTGTTCAGTTAACTGCCCTTTCGCGCGGCCACTAGCAGTAATCCAGAAAGTGCCATCTGGTAAGCGGGCTGAAAGATTCCCAGCAGTCCCAACCATCCAACCGCGATCGTAAAAATGTTTGGCTGCTGCAATTAAATCCGATCTCAAATCACCACTCATTCTTGACAAATCCTCAGTTTTTAATCTACTTTTTACGTTAATAGGAATTGCGCTGGTTTATCTAAACGTAGTGCACTGCGTACCTTATATCAAATCCGGTAGCATCGGACTTATATGCACGGGGGCGGGTTTATTATATTGTCTATTATGGGCAATTATTGTTTGTGAACCCGCCCCTACAAAATTTAACATCATACAATACCGATGCAAACGGAATTTATATTACCTGAGAAAGGCGATAGTTTCAATTCCATTTTTGGGACAAATTTTCCAACACATCAAAAAAATTATCCCATTTAGTATAAGGCTTTTGCTGTTCGTCTAGATACTGGGCAAGCCGATCGCGCGCAAACACCGACGAAGCCTGCAAAGCCATATTAAAATCCGTTAGCGAATCTCCGATCGCCACCTGTTCCTCGGCCGGGTGCTGGCCCATCACCCGCACCTTAGACACCAATTCCTCATCTCCTTCAAACTCAGAATTGACTTGCAAGCGAGGGCCACTAGCGTCCACATCCACAGCGTAAATAACCCTCGCCCGGTGTACCAAATCGCCCATTACCGTCTCTACCATAATCCGAAGACCGCCGGAAACGATCGCAAAATCTACCTTTTTTTTGTCCAAAAAATCCAGCAATTCCACCAATCCCGGCCGCATCAGCTTTCCCCTAGAAAATTCCACAATTTCCCCGTAACGTTCCGAGGGAATAGACTCTAGTAACTGCCGCACTCCCGATCGCAAACTCAGCCTTCTAGCGTATATTTCTGGCATCAGTTGAGACGACAGTTCCGGTGCGAAATGCTTGAGCATTGCCACAAAAGTTTCTTCAACAGTTATCGTGCCGTCAAAGTCGCAGAATACCACCCGTTGCTGATTGTTCGGGATTGAAGATTTTGGCTTGTCATCGGTCATTGTCAGTCGCACCTTTCGAGAACAGGAAAAGTTTACACAATTTATCCTACACTGTCGAGCCATCGAGCGCGACTGCCCAAAACTAATAGTGACGTGCTGTTTGTTGGCAATTTCCCGCAGGATTTTATGCAGATTCTTCGAGAGAATCTTCATCATCCAGGGAATCTTCATCATCCAGGGAATCTTCATCATCCAGGGAATCATCCAAGGAATCTTCTACCTCCTGCTTTTGGTTTTTTGTCTTTTGGGGGTTAGACTTAGCAGGCAAACAGATTAAATTATCATCCTCAGTATTAATCAAACCTTTCGATCGCAACTTACCCATCAAGCGCGTCACCGTCACCCGCGTTGAGCCAATTGCGCTGCCAATTTGAGCGTGAGTCAATGTCCAAGGCAGTCGGTAGCCCCGAACCACATCCGGTTCGCCGTCACCTATGTAAGGTTCGCCGAACTCTTCGATCAACAAAGTGAGAAATCCCAGCAGTCGGTCGATCGTCCGGCGCTGTCCCAAAGTGCTCAGCCAGAGAAGTTTCCGCTGGTGTTGGTAGCGAAACGCATCCAAAATTTCCCTACGAAAGTGAGGCCAATTATCCAAGTCGTGCCAATACATCCACACTACGTGAGTTTGATCGGCGTGGGCGTAAGCTTGGAGAGTAAACGGAGACTGAGCAACCAGTTCAAAGGGCTGACCGGCGCCAACGAAGCCCAAAAAAGCTTCTTCTGTAGTTTTGTCAGCGGATTTCGACTTCCCCGCAGCAGCGCTAACTTGAGCACTGCCTACGAGCCGCACAGAACCTTTCTGGACTAAATACAGCAGTCCGGGTCTTGCGGGAATCCGCTCGTCTTTGCTAAAAGTCCGGCAGCGGTAGTGTTCCTGGGCCCAGTCGATAATTCGCTGCCAAGTGATAAACGGTCGATCGATAGTCTCTACAGATGTGGAAGTTGATTGCATAAGTGAGGCTCTGGGATATATTTAAGAGTGAGAAAAACAGCTTCTGCCAGCAGTGCGATACCAAGTGAGACAACCAACCCCCGATCGAGCTTGCACGCTTCTTAACTGTGCTGACTTTTCTTAGTTTTACCGAAATATTTAATGTAGCAAAAAATACATCAAAATGGTATAGTTCAGCAAAAAATTTGTCGTAAATTATTGTATATTTAGCAAAAAAATCGCTATAAAGCCGATTAATTCGATGTAGCCTCGTCCGGGGGAGCCGATCGACTATCTCTGAGATCAGCAGTTTAACGTACAAGAAAAGTGCAAGCGGTAACAGTCGATCGTTGCTCTTACGGTAGGATGAGCCGATATGGATACAGCAAATATGGAGCAGTGCCCGGAAGTTACAGTGAAGTGTTTCTTGCTTTCCAGGTTCCAAAGGGCGATCGGCCAGCAAGAGGCACTAGGGAAAATTCCATTAAATCTCATAGGTGGCACCATTCTCAAGAACGGGCAAGATGCCCATTCCACAAGAGATGAATTTGTTCTCAAGAACAGGCAAGATGCCTGTTCCACAACAAGTGAATTTGGTTGTGGGGTGGGCATCCTGCCCGCCCAAGATGCCTGTTCCACAAAGAGTGAATTTGATTTTGGGGTGGGCATCCTGCCCGCCCATAAAAAGCTTATTGAGAATGGTGCAATAATTCCGTTAAATCGGAGTAAAGATAGCGCGCGGGTGCTGTACCTGTCTGCGATCGCCCTGAAATTGGCTAAAAGTTGGCAGCAGACACCGCAGACAATCGCCGCCGAGTTGGCCGAAACTCTCCAACCGCTGTGCTACCCAGATTTCGCCGTTAAAGTCGCACGGGCTGGAATTATTGAGTTGGAGTTGACTGATGCAGGTTTAGCCGTCTGGTTGCAGCGTTTAGCTCAAACGAACCTCCCACTTCCAGAATCTCGAATATTATCTCCTGTTGTGTGTGCCGATCGACTGTTTCCGATTCAGTACAGCCACGCGCGCTGCTGTTCCCTGCTGCGAATGGCCCACCGCGATCGGATAATTGCGATCGCCCAGCCAGATGTCGCTACAGCGCCGGAAATTTGGTCGCTGGAGAGTCCAAATCCTATCCCTTGGATCGACGAGGGCGATCGACTGCGGTTAGTGCATCCAGCAGAACGCCGTTTAATATCCCAACTGTTAACAGTGCTAGACAATTTATATCCTAATTTTGAGGTAAAAAAACGCGAACAACCTGTCAATTATTTCAAATTAGCCAATAGTTTGAGCGAAGCATTTCAGATTTTTTACAGCCAGTGCCGAATTTGGGGAGAAGTTAAAATAGAACAGCCACAACTCGCCCAAGCTCGATTAGGTTTAATATTAGCAACTCAATCTTTGCTGCGATTTATCCTAGAAAATTTCTTGAACGCTATTGCTCCTTTAGAACTTTGAATTAGTCCGTATAAAAAAGTAACAAGTAGCATAAAAAAAAGTATTTTACTGTATTTTGGCGCTGGTTTCGGACAAGTTTAATTTTTGAAATCGCAGCGATAAATGAGTTATTTTTGCCCGCTTAAACGAATTTCCAAAAAAGTGCGATAACCCGTTATATTATGTCCGGTCGATTCCCTCCGCTTCGCTTCGCCCAAAATCATGTAGGGGCGGGTTCACCAACAATATCTGCCAATAATTGACAATCTCAAAAACCCGCCCCGGCCGGGATATTATGGTCAATCGATCGGACATGATATTACTCTTTGACAGAGAAATAGCAGCAGCGCTATGCAGTTTAAACCAGTGTGAATTTTCCGCCAGCGGTGCGATCGCTCCTGATTAATTTCCGCTGCAATTCCCCACGAAAAAGCCATCAAAAGCGTCCCATCGAGTCCGTAATAAAAATGAGAAACCAGCCATACATTATCCCTGTGAAAAATCCCGTCTTGAAATCCCAAGAAAAAGCCTGCATCTAGTTTAAGGCGTTGCAGGCGAGATTTGCTTTTTTCCTGGTTTTGCGATCGGCAGTGTTACTGTAAATGTACTGCCCACACATTCTTCACTGCTCAACGTAATTTCGCCACCGTGCAAGTCCACGCATTTTTTAACAATGCTCAGCCCCAGTCCAGTACCGGGAATTCGACCGACATTTTTAGCCCGGTAAAATGAATCAAAAAGCCGTCCTTGGTCTGCTAAAGGTATGCCAATTCCTGCATCCTGTACCGAAAAAATAGCCTCGGTTTCAGTAACTTTTAATTCAAAAATTACTTCGGTATTGGGGGCAGAATACTTAATAGCATTGGACAGCAAATTGCCCAGAATTCGCCGGAGCAAGCTTACCTCCAAACACGCCATAGCCGATTGATGGTGATTCACAAAAATCAGCGTCACCCGATCATTTTCAGGTTTCAGCTTCAGGCTGCTCTGAAATTCGCCTACCAACTCATTACAAAACTTTGCTAAGTCTAGCGGTAGCAAGCAAAACCCGGCTTGTCCTGACTCAACACGCCCCAGCAGCAGAACATCATCTAATAACAAATCTATACCTTTGGCGGCTGCTTGAGTTTTGTCTAGAAGTTCTTGTGTTTTCTCATCTGTTAATGTCAACTTGTACTTGCTAAGAAGTTGTGTAGTGCCGATGATGAAATTCAAAGGATTGCGAACGTCGTGGGCAATCATGTACAGCAAAGATGTTTTCATCTCATTGAGTTCTTGGGCTGTTTGCAGAGTGCGATCGAGTTGGTCGTGAGACAATTTGAGAGTTAAAGACAACTGGCGCGATCGCAGCAAAATCTCCACCCGCGCTTGCAATTCAATCTTCTCGATCGGAGCGATAATCAAATCATCAATACTTTGCCAAATAAATTGCGTTGCCATCCCTACATCCGAGCGGGATGTAATCAAAAGAAAAGGCAAGCATACCGGGTGTTCTGCCTGTTTTTGGGCTGCCACCCATTGCCAGTGGCGTTTCAGGGAAATACCGTCAATTATCCCCAGGTCAAAAGATTGATTAAATGGTAAAAAATCCTCACTATTATCTGTGGAGTTTGGCAGCAATACCTCATAGTAAACAGCTAGCCATTCTAATAACAGGCGGCGATTTTCTTTCTGTTCGACAAGCAATAAAATTTGACTCACGCAGATTCTCCTAGCAAGCTGTGCACAATGGATAGCAAATCTCTAACGATCAAAGGTTTTACCAACATATTCCGAGCCCCGTGGCAGAGGCTTTCGTGCCCAATAGCAGCGCTTTGTTTGGGCGAGAGTATCAGAAAAGGGATTTGGTGATTTCGCAGTTGTTCGCAGCAGTCCCAAATCCGGCGATCGAAACCAGAAATATCTACTAAAGCCATCCCGATCCTAGCAGGCTGACTGATAGCTTGTGCAACATCTTCAAAGTTATAAGCCGCGATCATCTGGTATCCTTCTTTGTTAAGAAATTGTGCTAATAGTTCCAAGTTTCGATGATTGCGATCTACGGCTAAAATTATTGATTTGCCAGTCATTTATCAGGTTCCTGTGAATACGGGTTATACCATTTTAGATTTTAGATTTTAGATTTTAGATTGGAGAGTGAGTGATTATATATGGGTTGGGATGTGGCATAAAGTTGGATTCTTTTTCTATCTGGAATTAGCTTACTTGTCGGCGAACTATTACATAGGTTTTCAGTTGAGTGAAGTACAGATGCTGGGGTACAGGACACTGCCGCGTACCCTGTACCCCTACTGTATTTCATAGAATTAAAAACTACACTACGATAAAAGTCGAAAAATACACAAATTTACCAATATATTTAAGTTTTCCAGGACTTAGGCTAGTGGTGAGGTGCGCGGTGCGCCCCCTACTCATTAGTAGATTCACGACTGCGAAATTAGCTGCACTTGCCCAGAAACAGCAGGACAAACCCCGATTCAATCTTCATCCGCTCCCCCCTCAATCCACACCGGCGCCGAACTCAAAATGCCGCGCAGCCCCGCTATCGGTTTGCTGACTTTGATTCCGTAGCGAGTAATCTCGAGTTCTCGCAGAGTTCTCTCGAAATTGCTGACTCGTTTTTTAATTACTCCGATCGCCTTGCGGATTTCTGTCCTATTATGCAATTGGCGTTCCAGATAGCGTATAAACAGAAGATTATCCGCCAAATAGCTAATTCCGATCTCGGTCAGCCGAAAATCTCCGCTAATGGCTTCTACCTCATTAATCAAGATAACGGTGACTCCCATATTCTTCAGATACTTGCACAAAGCGTGCAAATTGTTCACCAAATCTTGCCCCTGCATCGAAAGCTGATAGCCAGAAATACTGTCAATCATCACAATCCGCGTCTTTTCCTGCTCCACCTCCTGCCGTACCATACAGGCAAACTGATCCGGCGAGTACAGCAAAGGTTCCACGGGTATCACCGAAAGACTTCCTTGTCCAATCATCGCCCCAACCGGGATGTTAACTGATTCGCAGCGGCGCAGCAGAGTAGAACTTGACTCCTCAAAAATGTAAACTACCGATCGCTCCCCCCTTCCTGCAGCTTCCTTCATAAACTGAATCCCCACCGTCGTTTTACCCACGCCGCTAGGCCCGCTAATCACCGTCACAGTCCCCCGTTCCAGTCCCCCGTGCAGCAGTTCGTCAATTTCTGGAACCCCAGAAGAAATCGCTTCCGCAACAAAATCCTGTTGAAAGTTGTCTGGAAGCAGTCGCGGAAACACCTCCATACCAGCCTGAGTCAGGCGCAGCGAATGGCGGCCGCTGCGGAAGTTAGAGCCTCGCAGCTTGGTGACAGTCAGGGCGCGTCCTTCAGGGCGCAGTTCTAAATAAATTACCCCGTCGCTGATGAATTGCAAATCGTCATCGGGAGCACTTGAAGTGCCTTCGGAGGTAAACACCACCGTCGCCCCCCCTTCGACTAAAAACCGCAGAAAAGACAAAACTTGCTTGCGAAACTGAAACTCATCCGCAGCTAAGTAGCGAAATTGAGTGATTGCGTCCAAAAACACCCGTTGTGGCTTGACAGCTTGGACTCGCTCGATAATCTTTTGTGTAGTCGGTTCTCGCTCCACCTCGGAGGGGGAGAAAATATCATAAGTCTGAACTTCTGTAAAAAATTCTGAGGATGGGCTCAAATCGAGGAACGCCATCGCTTCCATATCAAAACCGAGACTTGTGGCATTGGCCCGCAATTGCGCTTCCGGTTCTCCTAAAGTAATAAACAGGGGCGTTTCTCCCAGAGCCACACCTGCTGCCAAAAAGTGAAAGCCCAGTGTAGTCTTGCCAGTACCCGGGCCGCCGCGCACCAGATAAGAGCGTTGAGGAATCAGGCCGCCGCCAATCACTTCGTTGAGACCGGTAATTCCCACAGAAATTCGGTTTTGAGACATTTGTTTCTTCATGTTTTGAATATCGGGCCCGTATTAATATTTAATGGTTTTAGGCAGTGTTTTGATAATTTTTTTTACCGGGCGTCTGATAACCTTCATGAAATCTTTTTCTACCGAAAATTACGTAAGCATACAAGAATTAGAAAGTATTGTCGGGGCTGCTGGCATCTGTCGCTGGCAAGATACAGAGCCATTTTGGCAAGAACGGGTAGAAAAAGCAGTTGCCCCCGACACGAAAATGGATTGTACTGTTTACCCCAATACTCAGGAAGAACTGGCGGCCGTCATTGCTTGGGCACAGCAACATCGCTGTGCAGTCTTGCCTTGTGGCAGTGGCAGCAAACTTGATTGGGGCGGTTTAGTTAAATTAGACTCCGATCCCCCCCGGCCCAGGGCGGGCACGGGGGCACCGCCCCTACAAAGGGGGGAGCAAGATGTTGTCAAAGTGGGTCTTTTTAAGGGGGATTTAAGGGTATCTCCTGATGCAGCGGGGCTTGTGGCTGTCAGCACTTCGCGCCTCAATCGGCTTGTAGAACACGCTGTGGGCGATTTAACGGTGACTGCGGAAGCGGGGATGAAGTTTGCGGATTTGCAACAAATTTTAGCTGCAGCAGGTCAATTTTTGCCGATCGATCCAGCATATCCGCAACAGGCAACTTTGGGCGGCATTGTCGCTACTGCTGATGCGGGTTCCTTGCGGCATCGCTATCGGGGGGTGAGAGATTTGCTATTGGGAATTACCTTTGTGCGATCGGACGGTAAAATTGCCGTAGCCGGGGGTCGAGTTGTTAAAAATGTCGCCGGTTACGACTTGATGAAACTGTTTACTGGTGCTTACGGCACATTGGGCGTCATAAGTCAAGTAACTTTCCGAGTTTATCCGCTGCCTGAATCATCGGGAACCGTAGTGCTGACAGGGGAAATTAATGCTTTGTCCCAAACGGCTCAAATCTTATTATCCTCTGCTTTGACACCAAGTGCCGTTGATTTGCTGTCACCTGAATTAGTGGCAAAATTAGGCTTAGGAAAGGGCACGGGATTAATCGTCAGATTTCAAAGTATCGCCCCAAGTGTTAAACAACAATCAGCCCGCTTGCTGGAAGTTGGCGAAAAGTTGGGTTTGCAAGGCACTAGCTACGGCGAAAATGATGAGAATCAGTTATGGCAAAGATTGCCAGAAACAATGTGGGATTCTGGCACAAAGTCGGCAATTATTTGCAAAATAGGAATCAGACCGTCGGAAGCTGTAACGGCAATTAACACATTGCCGATACAGAACGCTTGGATTCATGCAGGCAGCGGTTTGGGGGTTTTGCGGTTTGAGAATGCGACGGCGGATACGTTGTTGCAGGTACGCAGAGGGTGCGAAGCTAAAGGCGGTTTTCTGACTGTTTTAGCAGCGCCGACCGATATCAAGCAACAGTTAGATGTTTGGGGCTATACTGGAAGTGCGATCGATTTAATGCGCCGGATAAAACAGCAGTTTGACCCGGAAAATCTTTTGAGTCCCGATCGTTTTATCAGCGGTATTTAGTTTAAAGTTTATAGTCAGGAGTTGGGTATTTCTTGAATCCCGGTCTATGTCATTTGTGAACCAGATTTGTTTTTTAACGAACCGCGAAGGCGCGAAGACCGCGAAGAAAGAGAAAAGAAGAGAAGTTTTGTTTGCTTGATGGATTTAGGCTTGCTAAGCATAGCAACCGCGCCTGACTGTTAGGAAGTTCTTTTCTTAATTGCTGAAATATAAGCAATCGATTGCTTCTGACTTCTCTCCTAGATAACTAAACTTTTTTTCTTATTCCTTCTTTCTTCTTCCGACTTCCATCGGACTGACATCCGTTACATCCGTTACATCCCGTACATTGCTCGTTGCCGAACTTTCTCCCATATATGCAAACTTCAGAAAAATCTCAACTTCCCAGCGACAATTTAAGACCTGCAAAAGAAAGCAATTTTCTAGCACAAAATCCCCACTTACAAACCCTCGAAATCCCAGGTTTCGACGCGAACAATCCGCCCGATCCGAAATTAATCGACACTTGCGTACACTGCGGCTTTTGTTTGTCAACTTGTCCGAGTTATCGCGTACTCGGCAAAGAAATGGATTCCCCCAGAGGCCGCATTTATTTAATGGATGCAATTAACGAAGGCGACGCACCTTTAAACGAAGCAACCTCACAGCATTTCGATACTTGTTTGGGCTGTTTGGCCTGCGTTACAACTTGTCCGTCTGGAGTTCAATACGACAAGTTAATTTCCGCTACTCGCCACCAAGTTACTAGAAATCAGGAACGCACTTTTTCCGACAATGTAATTCGCACTCTGATTTTTAATCTCTTCCCTTATCCTCACAGATTGCGGCCTTTGCTTGTACCGCTATTTATTTATCAAAAATTAGGACTGCCAAAACTTGTCCGCAAAACAGGTTTGCTGAAAAAAGTCTTTCCCCGCTTGGCGGCGATGGAATCAATTTTGCCGAAAGTTACTGTCGATTCTTTCCGGGATAATTTACCAGAGGTAATTCCGGCACAAGGGGAGAAACGCTATCGAGTCGGCGTGATTTTAGGCTGCGTGCAGCGGCTGTTATTTTCGCCAGTTAATGAGGCTACTGTGCGTGTTTTGACGGCTAACGGTTGCGAGGTTGTGGTTCCTAAAAGTCAGGGATGCTGTGCTGCTTTGCCGGAACACCAAGGCCAAGCCCAACAGGCGAAAGCTTTGGCGAGACAAATGATTGATAGCTTTGAAAATACGGGTGTTGATTTTGTGATTATCAACGCTGCTGGGTGCGGCCATACTTTGAAAGAATACGGTCACATTTTAGCGGATGACCCTGATTATCGGGAGAAAGCTGAGAAATTTGCTGCTAATGTTAAGGACGTGCAAGAGTTTTTGGCAAGTGCGGGAATTACGGCAAAACTCAATCCTTTGATTGACGGAGATTTGACAATTGTTTATCAGGATGCTTGTCATTTGTTGCACGGCCAAAAAATTAGTTTGCAGCCGCGTCAGTTGCTGCAACAAATCCCTGGGGTGAAGTTAAAAGAACCTGTGGATGCGGCTTTGTGCTGCGGGAGTGCGGGGGTTTACAATATGCTTCAGCCGGAGGTTGCTGATGAATTGGGAGTGCAAAAGGTGGAGAATTTGCTGAATACTGGGGCGGAGTTGATTGCTTCTTCTAATCCGGGTTGTTCTTTGCAAATTAAGAAGCATTTGGAGTTGCAGGGAAAAACAGTTACTTTGATGCACCCAATTGAGCTTTTGGATTATTCGATTCGCGGGGTGAAGTTGCTGAGGAAGTAGTTTTGTAGGGCGGGCGGTGTCTGCCCTATTTTCGCTGCTGAGTGAGATTTTTTTTATGAACCGCAGAGGGCGCAGAGGGCGCAGAGGAAGAGAAGAGAGAGAAATATGAATAGGTTATTGTATTGAGAAAGTACGCGCGGCTTAGCTATCCCGCTCTTAATCGCACTTTTCACTCTTCCTACAAGCTAAAATTAAATTAAACAGTCCCTAACCCCGGACAACAGTTATGGTAACTCAACTTAAGTCTCCTCAAAAACCTGATGTAATTTACCCCGACAGCGACGGCGAACCAATGTCAGACAATACCAAACAATTTCGCTGGATACTCATCATTCAACAAAATTTAGCGTGGCTATTTGCGGATGACCCGAATGTATTTGTCGCCGGAAATTTGCTGTGGTATCCTGTTGAAGGAGATAACAAAACTTCTATCGGCCCGGATGTGATGGTAGTCTTGGGCAGACCGAAAGGAGATAGGGGTTCTTACAAGCAGTGGGAAGAAGAAAATATCGCGCCACAAGTAGTGTTTGAAATTCTTTCTCCCGGTAACAGGCTAACAGAAATGAATAAAAAACAGGTATTTTACGATCGCCACGGGGTAGAGGAATATTACCTGTACGACCCGGAACGCAACGATTTCAGCGGTTGGATGCGTTCACAGGGGCGTTTGGACGTAATTGATGCGATCGAAAATTGGGTCAGTCCCCGACTGGGAATTCGCTTTGATTTGTCGGGTGAAGAGTTGCAAATTTATCGCCCTGACGGCCAACCGTTTACAAGTTATGAGGATGTTTCTCGCAGCTTGGAACAAGAACGACTGCGGGCAGAACAAGCTGAACAGCGGGCTGCTGTCCTAGCAGAAAGACTGCGATCGATGGGAATTGACCCGGAACAATTGTAAACTAGATGGGGGAAAAGACCATCGCACTTTTAAATTTTAGCAAAAGTGCGATCGGCATAATGACTAATGACTAATGACTATTTCCCGTCTTCTAACCTCAAAAAATGCACCTGTCCCGAAGCTTCCGCCACTAAGATTGTCACCCCATCCGGTGCAATAGCGCAAGCTTTCAAAGCACTATCTCCGCTGAAACTAGCAATTACTTCTCGACTTAACAAATCCCAAACTTTGAGAGTATTATCGTCCGAAACAGAAATTGCCTTTGTTCCCATAGTCGCCACCGATGTTACCGCATCTGCATGACCTGCCAAAGTAAAAACTTCTTTTCTACTTGACAAATCCCAAACTTTCAAATTCTGTTCCCGCCCTCCTGAAATCGCCCATTTGCCATCCGCCGTAACTGCCACAGCATTCACAAAACTCTCATGACCTTTGAGAGTGAAAAGTAGATTTTTGACGGCTAAATTCCAGAAATTTGCCAAAATATTCTTTTCTTTACCCAAACTCCAAATTTTCAGAGTTTGGTCGCCGGAAGCCGAAATAACCCGCTTGCTGTCGGGAGTAACTGCCACAGCTTTTATCCCGTCCTCATGACCTAAAAAAGTAAAAACTTCCTCTCCTGTTTCTAGATTCCAAACTTTAATAGTTTTGTCTCCAGAACCGGAAATCGCCATCGTTCCGTCTGGCGTCACTGCCACAGAATTTACCCAGTCTGTGTGACCCGTGAAAGTAAAGATTTCTTTTCCGGTTTCTATATCCCAAACTTTCACAGTTTTGTCGCCGGAACCCGAAACTACTCGCTTGCTATCCGGTGTGATTGCGATCGCTTTTACCCAATCTTGATGCCCCGAAATAGTTAAAATTTCCTGTCCCTTTTTGAGATTCCAGACTTTAATGCTGTTGTCTCCTGAACCGGAAATCGCTTTCGTACCGTCCGCCGTCACTGCTACGGCATTTACCCAGTCATCGTGACCTGCAAATGATAAATTTTCTTTGCCTGTTTCTAAGTGCCAAACTTTGAGAGTTTTGTCAGAGGAACCAGAAACTATCCTCTTGCCGTCCGGGGTAACGGCCACAGCATTCACTGGGGCTATGTGATTGGTAAAAGTGAAAAGTTCTTCTTTTGTTTCGAGATTCCAAACTTTCAGCGTTTTGTCGCCGGCAGCCGAAATTACCCGTTTGCCGTCGGGGGTAACAGCCACAGCTTGAACGAAACTGCTGTGTTTTCCTAAAGTGAAAAGTTGCTTTCTTTCTGACAAACTCCAGACTTGAACAGTTTCGTCGTAGCTGCCGGAAATTATTTTTTCGCCGTCGGGAGTAACGGCTACACTTTTTACCCAGTCTGTATGACCGGTGAGAGTAAAAAGTTCTTTTCCGGTTTCTATGTTCCAGACTTTCATGCTGTTGTCTCCCGACCCGGAAATTAACCGTTTGCTATCAGGACTTACTGCTACGGACTGGACAAAACTGCTGTGACCTTTGAAGTTAAAAATTACTTCCCTGCTTGTCAAATCCCAAACTTTAATACTGCCATCCCAAGAACCTGAAATTACTCGCTTGCCGTCGGGAGTTACTGCTACTGCTTCTACGGCAAAAGTATCGCCTGCAAAGGTAAATATTTCTGTCGCTGTTTCTAAATCCCAAATTTTAATTGTATTGTCCCAAGAACCGGAAATTACTTTAGTACCGTCGGGGGTTACAGCTACAGCATTGACGTAGGTAAGATGACCTTTGAGGGTGCCAAGTTCTTCTCCTGTTTCTAAGTGCCAAATTTTAAGAGTGTGGTCGGAGGACGCAGAAATTGCCCGCTTGCCGTCGGGGGTGATTGCTACACCTTGTACCCAGTCTGTATGTCCGGTGAGGGTACGCAGCAATCTCCCGCCGGGAGGGGTAAAGCTGGGCGTTAGCGGTCGCAGCCAGGGGGTTGTTTGATGTTTTGCCTGTGCTAGCAGGGCTTGAATTTCTGGACTTTCAAAGCGCATCAAGCGGGCTATTAGTTGGGTGGCTAGTTGGCTTTTATCTGCGGCTAGAATGTGGGCTGACAGCCGAATTGCTTCTTGGATTAATTTGAGTCGTTCGGCTTTTTGGTCTGAAATAATATCGGGACTTGTTGCTAAATCGTAATCTTCTATTAGCGCCTGTACTCCCGATGCTGACAGCTTGGCTTTAATAAAATTGTAATCTGTTAGTAAGCTGTATAATTTTTCGGAGTCTGAAGTCGCTGCTAGCTGACTGGGCAATATTCCCAGGTAGTTCGTCTGTTCTGCGGGCTGGATTTGATCCAGCCCTTGTTTAAACTCGGTCATAAATTTACGGATGTGTTCTTTAAATGTATACGATCGCTAGCTGCACCCTACCGAAAAGCCGATCGAGAATCTTTTCTCTTAGACTTAGCATGACATATTTGAATGCTATGTGCTATAGGCTTGCTGTCCTCGGTTTGGTGATGGTTCGATGAATTGCTTGTTTTTTAGTCGAAGTCTGCTTTGAGAATTTTCAAGCAGTGCGATTACAATAAATCGCGGCCAATATAATTCAACTCAGCAACGCCCAATTTACCGATTGAGCGACAAAAGCTGACATATATCTTTGTTTTTCTTAACATAGCGGCTCTTTGGGCAATGGTCGATCAATAAACACTCTCAAGCTAAAAATTTTCAGGTATCGCAATCCTATTGAAAGTGCGAAAAAGACTTTTTATAACGAAACATGATGGCGGATGCTCTAATTTTCTCTCAAGTCGGCCACATCAGGGAGGCAGATGTCCCCCTGGTTGGGTTTGCTACCAGGGCGGCATCTGCAATCTGTTTCACCTAAAGCTCTCAGAAAGCTTTGCAGGTGCGCCCCCTTCCTCTAAAATATAGAAAAGGACTTGCACTATTAAACCGGGTTTCTAGACAAAATCATTGGTTTGACCGCTAGGTACGTAGGAAGAAACCGGGTTTCTGACTCCATAGCGCGCAAGTCACGATCGCAAATAAAGCAGTATTGACTTTAGAGACAAATTTCATGGATGTTATCGAGTTTTTCGAGTTAAGTGCAGGTAAATGGTTTTCTCAGCGTACCGTACACAATCTCCATTCTGGGGAATTGCAGGCAGGTAAATCCGACCTCAAAATAGAAATACTGACAGCTAGCGATGCAGCAGTCGTTAAACTTTGCCAACAACACTCGATTAACCCGGCTTCAACTAAGCTAACTAGCGTTCGGATTAGTTGGGACGGTATTCCCGATCGCGACCAAGCTAAACAAATCGGTTCTACAATACTAGCGATCGTACCAAATCCCGACAATCCAAGCGTTGGCAAAGTGTTGCAAGACAAGGGTAACAGTCGCTACGTGATGGGCGATGACGTGCTGACATTGATTACAGAATCAGACACCCTCCATGCGGAAGAAAGGCTGTGGTATCTCATGCCCAATTTGCGGCTGCGGACTAGCGTTGTTAAGCAAGCTAACGGTACGGAACAAGCTTCTTTTTGTTCGGAAATTCGGATGGGAGTAAGTGCCCCAAGTGAAAAGTGAAAAATAACTATATAGTTCCCAAAGTTTACACTCTATTTCTGCTTTCTCCCTTCTTTCTTCGGCCTTCTCTGGCAATCGCTTTTAACTTGGTATGAAAATCAGTGTGTTTGACAACTGGGAATGATTTTGCCACAGGTTTGTCCGCTAATTTGTGCTCGGCTTCGGCGCGATCGGCGAGGGCAGTAACAGCCACATCTTCATATACTACAAATTCTGTATTTTCTTTGGTGCGATCGTCGGCAGCAGGTAATTTTCCTGTTTCCTGGGCCTCTGTGTTTGGGACTTCTGCTTGAAGCGCCACATCCAGTTGCGCCTCTGACGGCCCACGCAAATCTAACTCTGCGGCACTTACTTCCGGTTCCTGGTGCGATAAAAGTATATCTTCCGGTGACAGTTGAGCAGCACTTTCCCCCGTTAAATTTTGAGGAAAATTATTGCATACCAAGCGTTCAAACTCGCGATTGAAATGATAGAGAGGTTGACCTATCCGATGCCACATACTCAATAGCTGTCCCACAGAAACAGCCTTGTAGCGCCCTTGATAAAGCGCTTCAACCACTGCTAAACGCAGCCAATAGCCGGGATACTTGGTCAGCCATTCACCCGCCAATTTCTCGGCTTTTTTGCCACCTAGGTCAAAACCGTAGTGAACCAGCAGAGCCGCTGCTTGTGCAGATATTGCGGTCACTTCTGTCATGTGTTGTCTGTTGACTGTTGACTGTTGACTGTTTTCTGTGGACTGTTTTCTGTTGACGGTTGGTTCAAAATTCCCAATGACCAATTCCCAATGACCAATTCCCAATCACTAATTACCAATTAGCCCATTGAATTAATCGGATAAACGCACTCCTCCTTCTACAGTTCGCGCGTCCCCGGAAAAAGGTTGGGGAGTCCCATTCCAGTTGAAGTCGCTAATTCTAAAAGTCAGGCTGCCGACTTGACGCTCAGGATTAAAACGCAAAATGATTGCGTAGCTGCGGCGGCTGTATTCTAGAGTGTAATTCGTACTGATTGTTTCCCCGCTTTCTAAATTAATAGCACTTTGAAATCCAACTCGAAAGCCTCCGTAAACTTGCTGGACAAGTCCAAAAGACAGGACTCTCAAATCTACTAGGCGATCGAATAAAAACGGCGATACACCGTCGCGCCCCACTTGGGTATAAGTCACGTTAAACCCAGTGTAATCGAGGAAAGGGCGGGAGAAATGACCGAACTGCCCTTGAATGCCGACGCTGGGGGCGAGGGAATTTTGTCGATCGCCACTGCTGTAATAAGTACCAACTCCCCGGAGTCCCAAGGCTAGTTGCAAGAAAGGAACCACCGGCGTCCGCGTGTACTTCAAACCTTGGGTGGGAGTGCGGGGCAGCGGTTCGCCCTCCCACAAGTTGAAGCCGCGACTCAAGGCAAAGCTAACTTGGGAACGGCCCAGATCGATGCGGTTGTTTTCCCGCACTGGTTCGAGCAAGTCTGGTCGATCGGTGTCAGCATTGATAAATTGATACCCAGCTTGGTAGCTGAGATTGATGCCCGTGCCTCCGAGTGGGATGACTGGGGAAGTCAGGACTGCCCCCAGGCTGCTCTGCACGGTTTGAAAGCCCAGAGAACCGTTAAACAGTCGATCGCGATAACTGTATTCTGCGGCCAGAGTGTGAGTGCCGATCGACTGTCGCAGGCGCAAATTGCCCCGAAAGCTGTCTTCCGGCAAGTTCGGGAAATTTTCAAAACTCAGAAATATTGCCGATCCGTCCAGCCTGGTACGCGGGCCCAGACTAGCGCCCAACCTCGCTTTCAGCCCGTAGCTGTCGGGAGAAAACGGATTGCCGCCGTTCTCTGCCACGAGACGCTGCAGGTAAATTTGGGGCGTCAGAGTCAGCCGCACCGGCCCGTTTTGCAACACCTCAAAACCGCACTCGGCATACAAACCGCCGCGTTCGCCTCCGTCGTAGCCAAAGGTCAAACACGGGCCGCTCTGCTGCCTGCTGTCAAACACTTGCCTGCGGGGATACACGGGTATTTTCACTCGGTTGTCGAACACCAAGCGGGGTTTCGTTGTGACTAATTCCTCTGCCGTGGGCGAAATCCTTCTAATCGTCGCCGTCCGGGCCCTGTATTCAAATTCCGGGGGGGAAAACGGGTCGTTAGTAAGCCGAATGTTGGTTGCTACCCTCGCGCCGTCTGGCAGCAGTTCGATGCGTTCTGCTTCAAAGCGGATGCGGTTGACGGCGCCGACCACTTGGGGGGCTGCTAGCTGTCCACCCCCACCGAGAGTTACTGTAGCAGCGCCGGGGGATCTGACTCCGCGCAGGGGCTGCTGGCTGGTAATTCGATCGCTCAGTGGCTGTTCGAGAATCGTCCCGGCACTAATATCTGTCGGCAGTGTGGGAGTCAATTCGCTACCTGCTGCGGGCAGGAATATTTCGCCTCTTGCTTGTTCGACTGCGCCGCTGTTGAGGCCGAGATTGAACTCCATCCGCTGGCCGCGCACTACTTGTTGCCCGCGGGTATAGGCGACATTGCCGGATGCTACCACTTGGCGGGTGACTAAGTTGACAATCGCTCGATCGGCATCAATCACAGTTTGCCGGAACCGCACGACGACATTACCAACCGCCGTCACAATTTGCTGCTTGTCGTCGAATTCTTGGCTGTCAGCCTTAACTTCGATAGTATCGGCTGGAGTCACGGGAAAAGGCACCGTCCGCCCAGAAGGGGCGGTGCGGACTCCCGGCGCGGCTGGTTTAGGTTTCGGTGTCGGCGCAGGGGGGGTTCTGGGTGCGGGGGTGGTTGCTGGTGCGGGAATGTCGAACTGCTGTTGCCCGCTGGGTTCTGGTTCTAGGGCGGGTTCTGGAACGGGAATTTCAGCAGGTTGGGGAGAGTTATCTTCTAACTGTCGGCCTTGGGCCTGATACCAACTTTCCTGCTTTCCGGCAAGATTTCTCTCCTGTTTTCTCTGCGCCTCTGCGGTTCGTTCCCGATTCCGAATGGCAATGGCATTTTCTACCGAACCCAATTGGTAAGCTGTAAACGAGGAATCTTTCGGAGTTTCCGCAGTTTCGGGTTCTTCCACAGGGGCCTGACGCTGAAATCCCACCACTGCGTGGCCGCTTTCGACTTCCGCTAGGGGGTCGGCGATTTCTGGAGGCCCATCGGTGGCTGCAGTGGTGCCGAGGAGTGTGGCTGCGGGTTCTGCTGGGGCTGGTGTGGGTTCTGGCTGAACGATATCTGGGCTTGGTTCCGGTATTTCTGCGGGGTTGCGGAGGGTGTCTCCATCGCCGGCCGCGACAGTGAGGGCGACTTTTTTTGGCTTTGCGATGTAGATGATGCCAGGGGGTTCTGGCGGCGGTACCGGATAGGGCATAGTTACTACAGGTAAGTCATCCGATTTTAGATTTTAGATTTTAGATTTTAGATTTTATAGGGTGCAATTTATTGAAAATTTTGCATCTAAAAGGTAACTGTTTAGAGATTAATCTGACATCTAAAATTTGCAGTGGCTTTGGCGCGCCGGAATAGGGCTGCTTTCAGAACTTGCTTCCGCCACAAGATAACCTCGCTGGCGGTGCGAGGTCAATCGATTTTAGATTTTAGATTTTAGATTTTAGATTTGAAGCATTTACCCCACGGATCAATTCGGGGGCTCCTTTATCGGATACAGGTTTTTTATTTCTGGACTGATGAATCAGGGGGCTTGTATCCTGGATGCTTGGATTGTCAAGTTTTGTCCGACTAATTTTTGCGGGTTTGTCGGCTGTTGCAGGGGCTGCGGTGACGCGCCCCTACTCTGCGGGCGAGATAAGTTGTTTATTCCATGTCTCTGCGGTTGGGGTTCCGGGCTGGGTCATTGGACAAAAATCCAAATATGAACAGGGAAACAAAAAATAAAACAACTACATTAACTACGATTTTGAGGGTTAGCACTGTGGGAGTCTCCAAAGATGGCCTAATACTGAGCTGATTTGCTGCTGTTGCCGCAACTTTTTTATCATAAGCTAAAGATTAGTCAATTTTATCTTTGCTTTTGAGGATTTTTGGCAAGTTGATTTTTGCCCAATTCCAGAGTTGCTCGGCGATGTTTTCTAGCCGCAGCATAACTCGATCGAGCCATTCGAGCACTTGTTCTAGGGGGTGCTTAATGTATCCCATCGATTCTGCTTTTGTTTCTAAGTATTCGCCCTCTGGTGGGACGCCTGCGCTGGGATTTTTTGGTTCAGCAGCAGCGCGGGTTGGGGCGGTGTATCTGCTGGTTTGCGGGGTGATTGCTGCTGGGGATTTGTTGTTTTGTGCGGTGTTCGGGTTGGTGTTTTTTGGCACTTGGGTTTCCGGCGCGCGCCCTGGGGTTGATTCTGCTGCGAGTGCAGAGCTATTTTTTTGAGTAACTGCTAAATCTGATAAATCAGATGCTGTTTGGGGTTGAGTATTTGGGCTTTTTGTGAGCAAGCTCTGTTTTAGCTGCCCTAGCAGGCGGTGAAGTGCTTCGGGGTAAGGGGATATTGAGACTGCGATCGATCGACCTTCGGGCAATTCTCCTACTTCTGCTATTTCCTGCTTGACTTTTGGGCTAGTTTGTGCTACATCGGTTTCGGAACTGCCGTCGATTAAATGCGGCGGTGCTGCTTCCCCGAATAAGTCTTGCCAGTTGAGCCACGGTCGATCGACCTCTGGGCTATTTTGGGTATTTTCTTGTTCTCGCTGTTTCAAATAATACTGAATAGCAACTGATTTCTCCGTATTATCACTGGCTGCCGTTTCTTTGCCCAAAAGGTGGTCTACTGACGACCAAATCATTTGTTCGATGTTTCGCGCGTATTTTTCGAGGATGTCACGGGCGGAAAAATCTACATTGGCATCTGTGCCGGATGTGTCAATTTTTACTCTGGGGGCTTCCGTGGGTGCGGCGATTGTTTTTGCCGATGGCGGGAGGGTTAATTCCTCGATGTTGACGGCGGCGCGATCGAGTAATGTAACAAAGGAGAGAGGAGTTGGGGGTCGATCGAACTTGCTGTTAAAATTAGTTTCTAGTTTTGGGGTATTGTGGTCGATCGAATTCGATGCCGCAATTGACTGCTGTGCGGTTTTTGCTTCGATCTGCGCGCGGGCTTTTTGGACTAGGATGGCATTGCGGTCGATCGATTTTTTAACTGCGAGGATTGATTCTCCAAACTGATTTCTTTTGAGGGCAACCGGACTCGTCTGAAGCCAGGCCATCAATTCCCAAAAACGACGCATCGGCGGTAACTGCGCTTTTTTCGCCGCTGACTCCAAACCGAGATTAAATTTTAATTCTTTTTGGGTAATTTCCCGTCGTTCCGGCCCGCTGTTGGCTACTTCCCAAGTTATGCAACCTTCAAGCATTTCCTGCTGTTCGGGTGTCAAAATATCTAATATCTGATTTTCTCTTCCCACCAATACTAAAGTGCGGGCTGGTATAAAACTGGCAATTCCCTCAACTTTCGGCTGGGGTTTTAATTCAGTTTTAGCCAGCGGGTGTTCTAAGACGGAAGTGGTTTGATGCTTGGCGATTTGTCCGCTAAAATTGATAGCCGGATGTAAATCGCTAGCAGCATTTCCCTGATTTATTAACAGCGGGAAGCTGGCTAAAGTTTTCGCGGTTTGCGACGAGGTTAGTAAATTTTCGGCGAGGTGCAAAATTTCGGCGATCGAACTTTCTTCGGAAACTTCCCCCTGATACCAATTTTGTGGCAAATCGGCATTTTCGTCACCGCCAAATT
This sequence comes from Microcoleus sp. AT8-A3, assembly GCF_036705675.1. NCBI lineage: Bacteria > Bacillati > Cyanobacteriota > Cyanophyceae > Oscillatoriales > Microcoleaceae > Microcoleus > Microcoleus sp. AT8-A3. The sequence goes on along the minus strand of NZ_JAUBVD010000007.1, from coordinate 144,273 downwards.
CTTGCAGTTCCGGTAAATCTATTTTTTGACTTGATGCCCGCAACTGTCGGCCCAGCATTCGGGAACTTTGCACCAGCAAATAAGCTGGATAAAGCAGAATTTGGGTGGCGGTGAGAGTTGTTTCTTTAATTTGACGCCAAGTTCGATCGCAATTGTCAGCGACTTGGCGGGACTGTTTCGATATAAAATTTAATAGTCGGCTTTGGTATGGGCCGTAGTAACCGTTGGACATAAGTTTAATTCTTGAATTCAGATTTTTGATTCGCGCCGGAATTGCTGAATATTGCTGTAAAATCAAAGCGATATCTTAATCGAAGCTTCAAACCCTCTGAAACCTTTATTTCTTCGCGTCCTACCCTTCGGGAACGGCTTCGCCGAACGCGTCTTCGCGGTTCGATATAAGATATTGCACCCATGTCAATAAGCCTTTTACTGGCTGCAGGATGCCCACCCCCTACTCCCCACAAGAAAATTCACTCTTTGTGGAACAGGCATCTTGCCTGTTCTTGAGAATAGTGCAAGATGTGAGTTCAATCCGATTTTTGATTAATACACAATTCCTATTTTAGCGAAATATGAGCGCTTCTGTGTCACCTGCTAGCAATAATATTTCTGAAGTTGTCGAAAAGTTGCGCCGCCTCAGCCAAGTGGAGGTTCAGTCTGGTTGGAGGTACTGCGATTCTGACTCGGCTGTCTCTTCGGTAAATATTTGTAACAGCCCCGTTGCCGAACTTAACGGGAAAGGACATATTGCTTGGCCGTCTGGGAAGCAAGTTTTGTATTTGGGCCAGCAATTTGTAATTCCTGACAATTTGCACGGCTATCCTGTGGTTGGTTTGCGGTTGCTGCTGGGTTTGACTTGGTGGGCTGAAGATGCTCAAATTTTTGTCAACGGCGAGTTAGTCGGACAGGGAGATTTATTTGATTTTGCCGATCGAGTTTTGTTGAGTTCGTCGGCTAATCCGGGAGATGAATTTTTAGTAATTTTGCGGTTGGTAAGTCCGGGTCACGATAACGGTGCTTTAGTGCGATCGATTTGTTTGTACGAAGCTGCTGATTCTTGTTGTTTCGATCCGGGTTTTGTGGCTGCCGAATTAGAGATTTTGCAAAATTCGCTTAGTCGAAATTTAGAAATTGAAAATTCCCAATACCTCCCCACCGAAATAATAGCAAATCGCCCCAGGTTTGTCAAGGGGGAAATGCTGAAATCTGAGATTGATTTGGCGATGGGTTTGATTGATTGGGCGGCGGTGGGCGATCGCGAAAAGTTCGATCGCTCGCTGTCTGTTTTGCGGCACAATTTACTGGGATATCTGCGGGCTTTTTCTGGGAATTTAGATGTGGGAACCGCAGAGGACACAGAGGGCGCAGAGGGAGGAAGAAGGGAGGAGGTTTCTCAGGTTGGAGACAATAGCGATGCTACATCTATATATATAGGAGAAAGCGGTGAGCTGACATCTTTTTCTGGGAATTTAGATGTGGGAACCGCAGAGGGCGCAGAGGGCGCAGAGGGAGGAAGAAGGGAGGAGGTTTCTCAGGTTGGAGACAATAGCGATGCTACATCTATATATATA
>NZ_JAUBVD010000007.1:21105-142599 GCF_036705675.1 Microcoleus sp. AT8-A3 | reverse complement strand
GGAGAAAGCGGTGAGCTGACATCTATATATACAGGTACAATCTATTTGGTTGGTCACGCTCATTTAGACTTGGCTTGGCTGTGGCCTGTCCCGGAAACTTGGGAAGCGGCACAGCGAACTTTTGAGTCGGTATTGAAATTGCAATCGGAGTTTCCCGATTTGATATTCTGCCATTCAACTCCGGCACTTTATGCTTGGATAGAAGAACATCGGCCGGACTTATTTGCTGCGATTAAAAAACAGGTGGCGGCGGGTTGCTGGGAAGTTGTCGGCGGGATGTGGGTAGAACCGGATTTAAACTTGATTTCTGCTGAGTCAATGGTGCGGCAAGTTTTTTATGGACAGCGTTATGCAAAAGAAAATTTTGGGGAATTGATGCGGGTGGCTTGGCTACCTGATACTTTCGGTTTTGGGTGGCAATTACCTCAGATTTTGCGGCAAGGTGGAGTTGATTATTTTGTGACGCAAAAGTTGCGGTGGAATGATACAACGGAATTTCCCTACGGTGTGTTTTGGTGGGAAGGGTTGGACGGTACTAAAATATTTAGTATGATGTCTCCTCCCATTGGTGAAGGCATAGAATCTGTGAAAATGGCAAGTTATGCTTTTGACTGGCAAGCTAAAACTAATTTGCAAGATGCTCTTTGGTTGCCTGGAGTTGGCGACCACGGCGGTGGCCCGACTCGTGATATGTTGGAGGTGGCGAAACGCTGGAAAATGTCGCCTTTTTTCCCAAGGTTGGAGTTTGCGACAGCGGTTGATTATTTGTCTTTGATTGAGAGTCAGTTTTTGCCGGAAGTTGGGGAAAGTTCGCAGGAAAGTGATGTTCCAGAATCGGACAATCAGGAAAATTTGCGGGCGCGAGAATTGTCAAACTTGTCGCCAATCAAGGATGCAAATCCTCCCATCTCACAACTCAAAACTCTTCCCGTTTGGAAAGATGAACTTTATTTAGAATTCCACCGGGGTTGCTACACGACTCGCGCCGACCAAAAACGACAAAACCGCCGCTGCGAAGAATTGCTCTACCAAGCGGAGTTGCTGTCTTCGCTGGCAACGATTTGTACTGGTGCGGTTTATCCGAAATCTGAGTTAGAATCAGTTTGGAAACAAATTTTGTTTAACCAGTTTCATGATATTTTGCCCGGTTCTGCGATCGCCCCAGTCTACGCGGATGCTAATCTAGCTTTTGCTGAGGTCGATCGCACTTGTCGCGAAATCCTGCTACAATCTTTGGATGCCATCTCGGCTCAAATTTCTCTCCCTTCCCCTCCGCAGCCTGACGCTCAACCGATTTTGATTTTCAATACTCTCAATTGGCCGCGCTCTGAGGTTGTCGCCGTACCGCTTCCCGATTCCGCTGATTCCGCTTGGCAAATTTACGATTTTTCCCGACGGCGATTGGCTTCGCAGATTGTCAGGGGCGATCGACCGCAATCGCACTCTACACTGTTATTCTGGGCAAATAATATCCCCGCCGTTGGCTACCAGGTGTTTTGGCTGTGTCGCGAAGACGCTCAAACTGTGGATAATGCGTCCGCGAGTCCAGAAACCGAAAAAAAGACAGAGTTATCGAAACTTACATACGGTATAGCACAAAAAAACACACCTTGTCAAGAAACGCATTTTGCAGCCGCAGAAATGGTTCTAGAAAATGAATTTATTCGGGCAACAATAGACGGCAAAACTGGCAATTTATCGAGCATTTGGGATAAAGTAAATAACCGAGAAGTCCTGAATGCAGCAGGCGGCAATCAACTGCAAGCATTTCAAGACAGTGGCCAATATTGGGATGCTTGGAATATCGATCCAAATTATGAAAAACATCAACTACCAGCGCCGACACTCAAAGATATTTGTTGGATAGCACAAGGAGAAATACGGCAGAGTTTGCGGGTAGTCCGACAAATTGGCAAGTCGGAGTTTTGCCAAGATTATATAGTAGAAATAGGTTCGCCGCTGCTGAAAATCAAGACAGTTGCAGATTGGCAAGAAAGTCACGTTTTAGTAAAAGCAGCCTTTGGGTTAAATGTAGAAGCAGATTTTGCAACTTGCGAAATTCCCGGCGGTGCGATCGCACGCACAACCAAGCCGCAAACACCCGCCGCAAAAGCCAAATGGGAAGTGCCGATTTTGCGCTGGACTGATATCAGCAATGACGGTTTTGGAGTGAGTTTGCTCAATGATTGCAAATACGGTTGCGACCTTCAACCGAATCGAATTCGGCTGACTTTGCTTCGGGGTTCGACTTGGCCGGATGAACAAGCAGATTTAGGAGTTTCGGAATTTACTTGTGCAGTTTATCCCCATGCTGGAAATTGGCAAGAAGCCGACACAGTTCGACAGGGCTACGAGTTGAATTTACCACTGCTAGTAAAGGTGTTGCCCAAGTTAGAGAAAAATGACCACAAGACTCTGCCCGCAGTTGGCAATTTCTTGGATTTGTCCGCCGAAAATTTAGTGCTGATGGCATTCAAACAATCGGAAGATGATTCTAATGTGTGGATTTTGCGGTGTTACGAGTGTCACGGTGAAGAGGCAAAGTTGGAATTAAAGAGCGATTTGGGTTTGGCGATTAGTCAGCCTGTCGATTTATTAGAACAACCCATAAATTTGCCTCAGAATTCAGACGATGGGACAAGTTTCACAATATCGCCGTGGAAAATAGCCAGTTTTGCAGTAAATTTATCATTGCCAATGGAGAATAGTACCCCATCGGACATTTATCCAACCTTTTGAGACTTTGGGAACTTACTGCTAACAAAATTTGTCAACCTGCGCCAATTAGCTCTCACAACTTTCTTCTGATCTAAAATATGCAAAATTACGAACGCTAAAAATGTGTACGCCAGCCAAAAATGCAAACTCCTTCCCAAATCAACCATTGCGGAATTCTGCGGAAACACATCGGGTAAAACAATGCCGAAAAATTTCACATTGTTACTTTTGAAAGAGTTAGAAAAAAAGAAGCCTGTAACCGGAACTAGCCACATAAAAACGTACAAAGTTGCGTGCAAAGCAAAATTTTTGTACCATTCATTCGTAAACTTTGGCAGGCGTTTTGTATATTTTTTCCACCATACCCGCAACAGAGTTAAAATCCGCCAAGTCAGTAAAGCCATTGTCAGCACCGCTACGGATTTGTGAAAATCATAAAGGGGGCCTCGAATAAACAAGCCTCTCGGCAATCGAGCCATAAACATACCGCCAATAAACAGCACTAAATAGCAAGCTGACATCACCCAGTGTAAGGACATCAGTTGTTTGAACGCAGAATTAAGTCTGGGTTTCGCAGCGGGTTGGGTAGTCACTGTTCCTTGCCTCCTTAGCGTTTGCTGGACAAGATTAAGTATAAACTATAGGACTAAAGTCGGTGGCCGATTGTGCATTATAAGATTTACTTAACTTAAGTATTATAAATATTTATTAAACAGTCTAATTAATTAGATTCACCCTCGTCATTCCCAATACAAAACATCGTACTGGGGTCGATCGCCTCCCAAGCAGTTTTCAGGTCGAGTATCCCCAAAAGCCACAGCACTCATCTGACTCGATAATTGCAACCGCCGCCCGGTTCATCCGCAGCCCCGGCAAATATCCCAAACCGAATCCGAAGTAGGTCAGTCCGAATCTAGGTATTTGAGTGTTATCGTATATACTTAAAATCAGTGATTGCCGATTTTTTTATTGTCTAGGATGCTAAAAGTACAGACCGGGTAATTGCAGCTAAACCTGCTGGCATTGCAACTAGCGGGAAATATCGTCGGCAGACGGTCTACTAACTACAAACAAACACAGTGGTTGCATTGGGAAGCGAAAATCAGGGTGCTGGACAAGTGGTATTTTTGTTACAACTTGTAACTTTTTTCAAACAACAGGTTTAATTTAGTTTCACAAAAAAGTTAAATTCCAGAAAGTAAAATTAATTACAGTCGAGTTAAGCTAAAAGTGTTTGCTAAAAAAAGTAATTCAAGCAACCCCGAAACCAACTATTCTCACTTGCTCGACACAGAGGGCGAGTTCGCGACAGCAAAACTTGCGTGCAGCCAACAAGTCGAACAAGATTGGTATGGAACTCTCTACGAGAATTTTCCGGGCATTTACTTCGTTCTAGATGCTTTGGGAAGAGTTTTTTCGCTCAATCAATTCGGCGCGTCTCGCCTCGCCTACAAATCGCAGGAATTAATTTGTCATTCAATTTTTAACATATTTTACTGCCAAGAACAAGGCAAAATGCAGGCAGAATTTGCTGGATTGGCCCAGCCGGAAAACGGTACGTCAACTCCAAAAATTGCCTGTTGGGAAGGCTGCTTGACTTGCAAAGACGGCAAGATTATTAGGGTAAAAGCAACCGCGCGCCCAATGCCGACGGTTGATTGGAAAATAGAGGAAAATACTCATGGTCGTTCAATTGCCAATTTCCAACGGCCGGCTGTACTGTTAGTTTGCGAAGAAATTAAGGCCGCTTCGCAGTCACCCATGCCGCCCAACCAGAGAGGAAATTGGCGCAGTCCAACTTTGGCGATCGCAAAATTAGCCAAAAGTCAACTAAAAGAACGCCACAATATAGAAGACTTCATCCGCGAAGTAACAGAAACCGCTGTCAGTATTGTCAACTGCGATCGAGCCAGTATTTGGCTGTATGGCGAAGACAAAACGCAGCTTCACTGCATTGACCTTTACGAACAAAATACTAAACTCCATTCCGTACAAATAATCATCACAGCAGCCGACTGTCCGGCATATTTTCAAGCTTTAAAATCGGCAAGTGCGATCGCAACAGTGGCAGCAGAAAATGACCCCAGAACGCGAGAACTGGTCGGTCTTTATTTGCTCGATAGGGGCAGCACTTCTCTGTTAAACGTACCGATTGTGCTAGCAGGTAAAAGCTTGGGAATAGTCAGCGCCGAACGCCAGGGTTCGGACGGTGATTGGACGGAAGAAGAACACGAATTTACCCAAATATTAGCAGATTTTGTATCCTCAAGTTTGTCAGCTAGCGAAAAGTTAAAATTAGAAGCAATGCGGCACGAACAACAGCAAAACTTGCTAAGCCAATACTACGATCAACTAGAAGAAAGAGTAGAAAGACGCACGGCTGAACTCAAAAAAGCTAACCACAAACTGCAAAAAGAAATAATTAAAAGAAAACAAGCCGAAGCCGAACTACGCCTGCAGCAACAAGAACAGCAAATAATTTTTGATTCCGTGCCGGCGATGATTTGGCTCAAAGATACCGAAAGTCGCCTGCTGCGAATTAATCAAGCCGCCGCTGCATCGAGAGGTTTGCCCGCAGCTCAATTAGAAGGTAAATCTTTTTATGAAATCTATCCAGACGAAGCAGAGCAATATTATTTAGAAGATTTGGAAGTAATCAATTCCGGCGTTCCCAAACAGGGGCAAGTCGAACTACTGCCAACAGCCTCTGGTCAAAAATGCTGGGTGCGGACAGATAAAATACCTTACCGCGATGAAACCGGTAAAGTCGCTGGCGTCATCGTGTTTGCCGTAGATATTACTGATTTAATTAGAGTCGAAAAAGAACTGCGAGAATATCGCGATCGCCTCGCACAAAAAGTTGAAAAACGTACTGCTATGTACAGGCAAGCCATGACCGCTTTGTACTCGGCAAATACGCAATTGCAACAGTTAATTAACAACAGCTATTCCTCTGGGGAAAATGGCAGCAGCCAGTCAGCAGCACGCTTGCTTGAATGCGAAGCTTATTTTGAAGCAGTTGCCGTGGCTGACCGCGACACAATTTTGAGCGTCAGCAGCAATTTTGCCCAACTTTTCGGTTACGAACCTGCGGAAATGGTGGGAATGAGCTTGCTGGAACTACTGTCGCCGAAATCATACAAACAGGCGTCGCAAATGATTTCTGCAGCCAGCAATACAGTCTGTGAAACTATTTTTCTCAAGCGAGATGGAACTGCTTTTCCTGCTGATGTTCGCAGTAAATTCGTATTTTGGGAAGGTCGTTTAGTCCAGGTGAAAGCAGTCCGAGACCTCACGGAACGCAAATTGCTCGCAGCAGAATTAGAGCGATCGCGCTCTCTGCTGCACGCTACCTTAGAAGCAACGGCAGACGGCATTCTCGCCGTTACTACCGCCGGAGAAATGATTAGTTATAACGAAAAGTTAGTTCAAATGTGGGGAATTTATGAAGAAGTTAGAAACTCAATGGATAGAACGCTGCGACTGGCATTTCTCACGAAGCAAGTGAAAGATCCGAGGGCTTTTTTGCAGAGAGTTAAAGAATTTTATAGCGATGCGGAGTCGGAAGGTTGCGATATTCTAGAGTTTAAAGACGGCCGCTCTTTTGAGCGCTATACGCAGCCAATTCGAGTCGGACAAAATATTATTGGCAGGGTGTGGCGCTTCCGGGATATTACCTCTCGCGAAAAGGTGACGGCAATGTTGGGAGATTCTCAAAGACGCTTTCGGGCAATTTTTGATTCTTCTTTCCAATTTGTGAGCTTGTTGAAACCGGACGGCACTCTGCTGGAAGCTAACCAAACTTCTCTGGATTTTGCGGGAATTAAGCTACGGGATGTGGCAAATAAACCGTTTTGGCTGTTGCCTTGGTGGGGAGATTCTGAGAAAGTTCAGGAACAGTTGCAAGAGGCGATTTCTCGATCGGCAAAAGGTGAATTTGTCCGCTATGAAGTGGAAGTTCAAGGTGTAAATCGGACGGCAACTGTTGATTTTTCTCTCAAACCGGTCGCGGATGAAACTGGCAAAATAGTATTGTTGCTGCCGGAAGGTCGGGACATTACTCAAAGTAAGCAAGCCCAAGTCGCGCTGCGGCAACAAATAGAACGGGAACGCCTGATCGGGCAGATTCAATCGCGCATTCGTTCTTCTCTGGATCTCCAAGATATTCTCAACACTACAGTAGCGGAAGTGCGGGAGTTTTTGGCAACCGATCGCGTGCTGGTTTTCCGCTTCCGACCCGACTGGAACGGAGATGTGGTGGTGGAGTCGGTTGCAGAAGGATGGATGCCACTCAAGGGGATGGGAATTGACGATTGCTGTTTTGCCAATACTTACATCGGACAGTATTTAAAGGGTCGCATTCGCGCCATAGAGGATATTCATGCTTCTAATTTGAGCGAGTGTCATCTTAATTTTTTGGAGACTTGTCAGGTGAAGGCAAATTTGGTAGTGCCGATTGTCCAGCAGGGCATAGAACCTAGGGAAGGTAACAGTTCTTGTCAAGTGCCGAAGTTGTGGGGTTTGCTGATTGCCCACCACTGTTCGGCACCCCGCCAGTGGCAGCAGTTTGATGTGGATTTGCTGAGTCAGTTGGGTACTCAAGTTGCGATCGCGATCGAACAATCTTTACTTTACCAGCAGCTAGCTGCTGCCAACCAGCGACTGGACGGGTTGGCGAATTTGGACAGTCTGACTCAACTAGCTAACCGCCGCCGTTTTGACGAGGTGATCAACCGAGAATGGGAGCAGTCGAGTTCTTCGGAACCGCTATCTTTGATTATGTGTGACATTGATTGTTTTAAACTTTACAACGACAATTACGGCCACCAAGCCGGGGATGCTTGTTTGCAGCAAGTGGCGCGGGCGATCGGGGATGCTTGCACAAACGCACCCGCAGAGCGCCTTTATTTGGCTGCTAGGTACGGGGGCGAGGAATTTGGGGTAATTTTGCCAAATACGGATGTCGTGGCTGCACAGGCTGTTGCTGAGGGAATCCGCAGTCGCGTCAAAGCTTTGGCCATTCCCCACATCAAGTCTGTTGTCAGTGATTGTGTGACTCTCAGCATGGGAGTTGCGGGTGTTTCGCCAAGTCAAAATTCCCCGAAAATGTTGATTGAAGCGGCGGATAAGGCATTGTATCGAGCTAAGTCTGGCGGGCGCGATCGAGTGGCTATTAATGAGTAATCAGGTTATTTTAGATTTGAGATTTTAGATTTTGGAATTACTGATGAAGCTGCTGGTTTGGAGCTTGTCTGCTGTGGCATTCTTTTTTGAAACTGGTGTTACTAAAAAAGCGATCGCCCTAACTGGCATAAAGTTAGTGCGATCGCGGTACTATGAATCAGCTATTTATCTATCAAACTCTGCGCGGATTTTTTACGCATTTCCACTGATTTTTTTACAAAACTTTACCGTGAGTAGCGTACAAATATCCAAAAACCACGTTTCTCTACCCGATGTCTCTTTTTTTATTGAACCGCAGAGGACACAGAGAGCGCAGAGGAAGAGAAAAGAGCAAGGAAGGAGTTCGCAATTGATTGGGGATTGCTATAGCAATTACTCACCTATTTCGCTAACAGTTTTTGAAACACCTTATACATATCCTCGGCTAACTTTTTAGGATTCCACAAAGGTGCGAGATGTTCTGGCTGCTTAGATTTTACTAAATGCTCTTTCACCGCATTTCTGAAACCAGCATCGCGGCCAAACTTAACTCCCCACTGCGTATATTCTTCCCAACTCCACGCCGCACCAACATCAACATTTGCACTTTTGAGGAAAGCGTAACCCATCCGCGAAAGATATTGGTCGCCGGATCGAGTTACCACTGGCAAATTCGCCCACAAAGCCTCTAAGTTGTGAGTCCCGCCGTTGTAAGGATAGGAATCTAAAAGCACGTCGGCTACATAATAAATAGCCCGGTGTTCTTCTTCACTTCTGGTTTGCCCTATAAACTTAATCCGACCAAAATCTACTCCTTGAATGTCGCATTCTTCGCGGTAAGTGCTGTGAATAATATCGGGGTCGCCTTGACCTTTGCGGATTAACACACTATCTGGTACTTGCTTGAGGATTTGAACTTGAGCTCGTACCATTTCGGGATTGGTTTTTCTACCGGGCGCAACGCACAAATAAGTCATTTGCTCTAAGCCAATTCCGAGAGCGTTTCTAATCGCCTCTCGATTCACAGGAATGCTTTGCAGTGCGCCAATTGCTACCGAACCTGCAGGCAATCTTACTAACTTTTCTAAGTAATTTTTTTCAACACCTGGGGGGTGAGTGTGTTCGTCGCACAGAAAGTAGTGATTATCTGAAATGTAGGGTGCGTCAAATCCCAGCCAAGAAACGCAAATTCCCGCAGGATATTGATACAGCACTTCGACATTTGTTGGCACTGTCATCGAGTCTAAGTCGATTAAAACATCCAAGTTGTCTTGCGCTACTTCGGCGAATATTTCACCGCCATCAGCAAAGCCGTTTGGATATTTTTTAGGCCAGTAAAACTTGCCTGCCATGTCTTCAAACCGCTGCGTAACTTCATCTCGGTGGAGTTTCCCGGTGACGTAAAGGTGAACGTGGGGGGTGATGTGGCTTAATTCGCGAATTAAAGCTTCGCTGCACCAGCCTACTGAGTGGCGGCGGAAGTGTTTGGAAAGGAAGCCGATTTTTAAAGGACGCTGTTCTTTTGTTTGGTACTTGGCTAGGTTGCTTCTGTTAATATCCTGGCGCTTAGGAACGGCTTTTTGGTAGTATTCTTTGGCAATTAGTCTGTAGAAATTGGCATTTTTTTCGCGGTTGTCTCTCAGGTGAGAAACTGCAAACAGGAAGATTTCGTAGAGCAGTTTTAGTTCGATTGTGGTAAAAGTTTCGACCTTTTCGTAGCAGAGTTTTTCGATTTCTTCGAGTTTCTGAATTGCCTGTTTGCTGACACCTGATTGCAGGTAGGAAAAGACGTAGGCTGTAGCTGACATGACTGGGGCGACATCGCCGCAGTTTTCGCAGTATTTGTCGGCTACGCTGCGGGCTCCGGCGAGGTTGGTGGAATGGCTTAGCAAGTCGCACAGTTGTTGGTAGGCTTCGCTGTATTTGGGGTTGCATTCGATCGCCTTTTCAAATTTGGCGATCGCCTCCAAGGGCTTATCTTGTTTTTGAATGTGCCCCATGCGACAGTAAACCTCTGCCCAATTCGGTTTTAATGCCAAAGCTTGCTGATAGCTGGCTAAAGCTTCTTCCAGCCGCCCCTGCATGGAAAAACAACTGCCGAGGTTAGCGTGAACTTCGGGCCAGTTGGGCTTGATTTTCAGAGTGTTTTGATAATTAGTAATCGCTTCTTCGTACTTGTTTTGCTGTAAAAAAGAGTTGGCTATATTGAAGTGCAGAACTTCTAAATGCGGCTTTAAAGCTACAGCTTTCTGATAGTAAGCGATGGCGGCGTCGAGATTGCCTTGTTGCGATCGCGCGCTGCCGATGTTACCGTAGGCTTCGGCCCAATCCGGTTTAATGGCGATCGCTCTTTCGTAGCTTTCGATGGCTTCCTCGCGCTTTCCTTGGCCCAAAAGTCGATTACCTAAGTTAAAGTGGAAGTCTGCACCGACTAGCTGCGGGTTGAGCTCGGATGTTCTTTTAAAACAGGCGATCGCTGCTTCGATGTTGCCGTGTTGGTGATATACTTTCCCTAAGTTCCAGTGAGCTCCCGCTAAATCAGGACTCAGGGCGATGGCTTGCTGATAATGGGCGATCGCTTCTTCCAAACGCCCCAATTTGAAATACATACTGCCAATATTGGCGCGCACTTCCGCAAAATTTGGCTGCAATTCTAGGGCTTGAGAATATGAACGAATGGCAGCTTCAGTTTTGCCTACTGCTTGCAAGGCATTGCCTAAAGTGACGTAAGCATGGATGAAATCCGGTCGAATTTTTATCGCTTGCTGACAAGCTGCGATCGCCTCTTTAATTTTACCTTGAACTAAAAAGTTTTCTGCCAGTTTTTTGTAATGTTCTACTTCTTGAAAATTGGCAACTTGTCCGGCATCGGGAACATTTAACGATGTAACTTGTTCGGAAAGTTCGGCGGGATTTGTAAACGGAGTATTTAAAGTCTCAGTGGTTGGTGCTGGCGGCAAATTGAGGCTCGAAGGCTGCAAGCCGTAGCCTTCATCTTTGTTGACAGATACTGTTTGCGATTCCCCTAATTCTGTTTCTAATTCGATAAAGTTGCTGTCAGTAGTTGCCCGCTCTTTTTGTGCGATTAAACTCGCTAATTTCTCAGCAGCGGTGGCATCTTCCGGTTGCTGTTGCAGCACTTTTTGATAGCAATTAATTGCTGCATCTAACTTTCCTTGCTGCTGCAAAACGCTTGCCAGCATCATATTGACCGAACACAATTGAGGATTAATTACCAGAGCTTTTTGGTAATAATTCCCCGCCTGTTCCAATTGCCCTAACTTGTAATACATACTGCCAAGATTCGCGCTAGCTTCGGCAAAATTCGGCTGAAATTTTAAAGCTTGCAAGTAAGCTTCAATGGCCATTTCCAGCTTGTTTTGACTGTGCAAAGCATTGCCCATTGTCAAGTAAGCAGGAGCAAAAGTGGGTTGAAATTGAAGAGCGACATTACAAGAGGCGATCGCCTTTTCAAATTCTCCTTGCAAAACATAAACTTCCGCCAACTTTTTATGAACTTCTGCATCTCCTGGATTAAACTCTAAAGCTTTCTGATAGTTATCGATTGCGCCACCGAGATCGCCTCGATCTTTCAGCCAATTCCCCTTTTGAAAATAATCTCTCACTGCCTCTAAACCTACTAAAGAATTCCCGATCATTTGCTCTGCCACTCTTACAGGTTTTACACTAATACTATTCAGCCATTCTAGCCACTGTCGGGAACGCACAGACCAAGTACACCCTCGATTTCTATATTCTACCTGCTGTCTCCGATGATTTTCAGCAGTGGCGCCGCCCGCACCCGTGCCATCATTTAAAACTCCGACTACGGCCTCTGAAAACCGCCTTGTATATCCCTCCCAATCTGGTTTACCTGCCCGCTTCTAATTACTTATCAATGCAAAATTTTCCACCCCTGACATGGAAACTAGACGGGCAAATCCAGCAGTTGTTTCCGGCAAAGCTGCCAATTCACTCGTCACAATCCGGCAACTGCAGGCCATCGCCTCCATCGCGACAATAGATGACGTTTCCAAACAGGTATTCGAGTAAGCTAAAACCGCCACTGAACGCAGTTGCCGGACGAGTTCGGGTTGCGGTACGGAACCGACGTACTCGACGCCTTCTGTTTCCTGGCACTGGCGGTAAAGTTGACAAAAAAAAGCTGGTTATCATTGTCGTATATTTGGTGTACTTTCATGCTTTAAAATAGTTGAATCTGGTTATGGAAACAGATTGACGAATTTCGAGATCGAGAAATCAGATTTTCATTGTGGCAATTATCCACCGATTTGTGAACTAGATTTTTTTATTTAACCGCAGAGGACGCAGAAGGCGCAGAGAAAAAAGAGAGAAATTCCCAATTGAAATAATTTGCCAGTTCCCTCTCTTCATCTTCTTCCTCTCTGCGTTCTCTGCGCTCTCTGCGGTTAAATAAATCCATAATAAATGGTATAATCTTAAAACTATTAAGGAGTACCGAACATGACCACAGAACAAGATCCCGTAAAATTGATGAAACAGCAAGTCGGCTTTGCTGCCGCCGATCGCGTAAAATCTGGTATGATTGTCGGACTCGGCACCGGGTCAACTACAGCTTATACTATTCAAGCATTGGGCGATCGCATAAAATCCGGTGAACTCAAAGATATCAAGGGAGTGCCGACATCTTTTCAATCAGAAGTGTTAGCCAAACAGTACGGAGTACCGCTGACAACACTAGATGAAATTGACAGAATAGATGTAGCTATTGACGGCGCTGATGAAGTAGATCCCCACCTCAACTTAATTAAAGGTGGCGGCGCAGCCCACACCCGCGAAAAAGTAGTCGATTACCTCGCCACTCAATTTATTGTAGTAGTTGACAGTTCCAAAATCGTAGATAAATTGGGTTCGACTTTTCGCGTGCCCATCGAAGTTATACCCATGGCATTAACACCAGTGATGCGCGCCATTGAAAAAATGGGCGGCAAACCCGAACTCCGCATGGGTGTGAAAAAAGCAGGCCCCGTAATTACCGATCAAGGTAATATGGTAATTGATGTCAAATTTGATGACATTGCCAACCCCGGAGAAATGGAAAAAAGCTTGAATAATATTCCCGGTGTCTTAGAAAATGGTTTGTTTGTAGACTGTACAGATTTGGTGTTAGTCGGGGAAATCCAAGACGGAAAACCAGTAGTACGGGAGATTTCTAAATAGTCAAAACTGCCCCAGTGGTGGTCAATAACTCTTTGTGGAACAGGCATCTTGCCTGTTCAGGAGAAGGCTGCCATATGGGAGTTACAACCCGCAAAAATACCAAAAACAAGGTTTTTTACCCTATAGCAACCGCCAAGACTATTAAGAAGTTCTTAATCAGTGAAACCCTTGCGATTGTTACATTTTCTTCCTTCTTCTTTCTTCCTTCTGCTATAGCTTTGACCGAAAGCATCCAGGATACCCGCCACGTGATTCATCCGTGGAGAAAGAAAAAACCTGTATCCGATGAAACTTGCCGAACGTATTTATCTCGCGCAAGTCAAAGCTTCAATCTAAAATCTAAAATCTAAAATCTAAAATCGATTGACTTTGATTATGATGATGCAATATCGCAGATTCGGTCGCACAGAATTATCCATGCCCGTCTTTTCCTGCGGTGGCATGAGATATCAGTACAAATGGCAAGACGTGCCAGCCAATGAAATTCCCCCAGACAATCAACAAAATCTAGAAGCGACGATTCGTTACTCGATTGAATGCGGCATCAATCACATAGAAACTGCTCGCGGTTACGGCACTTCCGAGATGCAATTGGGGTTAATTTTGCCGAACTTTCCCCGCGAAAAATTGATAGTGCAAACGAAAGTTAGTCCTAAACCAAACTCCCAAGAGTTCCGCGAAGAATTTGATAAATCCTTAGCTTATTTGCAACTGGAATACGTCGATTTACTGTCACTACACGGCATTAATACGTGGGAATTGCTAGAGGAGTCTATCCGTCCGGGCGGCTGCATGGATGTGGCGAGAAAGTTGCAAGCAGAAGGCAAAGTTAAGTTTATTGGTTTCTCGACTCACGGCCCGACTGATGTGATAGTCAAAACAATTGAAACTAATCAATTTGATTATCTTAACTTGCACTGGTACTACATCAATCAAAGTAATTGGCCTGCTATCGAAGCTGCTAAACGTCACGATATGGGCGTTTTTATTATCAGTCCTTCCGATAAAGGCGGTCAACTTTACAGCCCGCCGCAAAAATTGGTAGACTTGTGCTATCCGTTGAGTCCGATGGTGTTTAATGATTTGTTTTGTTTGTCGCATCCGCAAGTACACACTTTAAGTTTGGGCGCCGCCAAACCTGAAGATTTTAACGAGCATTTGAAAGCTGTAGAATTGTTAGATAGAGCCGATGAAATTTTGCCACCGATATTAGAAAAGTTAGAAAAAGCAGCAATTGATAAATTAGGAGAAGATTGGTTTAAGACTTGGCACGTCGGTTTACCAACTATCGAAAATACTCCCGGAGGTATTAATATTTATGTGATTCTGTGGCTGTGGAATTTGGCGCAGGCTTACGATACGATCGACTATTGCAAGATGCGCTACAACCTTTTAGGTAATGGGGGCCACTGGTTCCCCGGCCAAAAAGCCGTAGCTTGCGGTGCGGAAGGCCATCGCCTAGATGAATTAGACTTGCGCCGCTGTCTGGCCCACAGTCCCCACGCTGCAAAAATTCCCGGTATTCTTCAAGCAGCCGATCGGCTTTTTGGAGGCGAAGCCATCCAACGCTTGTCCCAAGAATAATCAAAAAAAAACCCGGTTTCGAGACAGAAACCGGGTTGGTGAACCGGAGCACGTGAGTTAGTTACGCGCATACAATTAGCCTATACTTGAGAAACTCTCACCACCATCGCCCATCCGTCTCATCCATTCGGGCGATACAACTTTTTTCTCAACTCACTCCCCTTTTGCTTTAATTTGAGATAAAACAGTTAATAATTCACTTAGGTACTTTTTATGACTCTCAAACGCCGAGATTTCTTGTATTTGCTGACTGCCACCGTTGGAGCTATTACCGCAGGTGCTTGCCAAGCGTCAGGAAATAATGTATCCCAAGCCAGTCCAATTGCAGAAAGCACAAAAATAGCCCAAACTCCGGGGCCTTTTACACTGCAGCCTTTACCTTACGAATACAATGCTTTAGAACCGCACATCGATGCGCGGACAATGCAATTTCACCACGACAAACACCACGCCGCCTACGTTAAAAACCTCAACGATGCTGTCAGCAAATACCCGCAACTCAAAAATATCACTGCGGAAAATATGCTGCGAGATTTGAGCAAAGTGCCGGAAGATATTCGCACAACCGTGCGTAACAATGGCGGGGGACACCTAAATCACAGTATGTTTTGGGAAATCATGAGTCCCAACGGCGGCGGGGAACCGACAGGGGCAATTGCAACAGCAATTAAGCAAACTTTCGGCAGTGTTGACGATTTTAAAACAAAATTTAACGATGCCGGCGCCAAGCGTTTTGGCAGCGGTTGGGTGTGGCTAGTCCGCAATAAAGCTGGCAAACTTGAGATTACAACTACTGCCAATCAAGACACTCCTTTCATGGAGGGCAACTATCCAATTATGGGTAACGATGTTTGGGAACACGCTTATTATCTCAAATACCAAAATTTGCGCGCCGACTACTTAAAAGCTTGGTGGAATGTTGTTAATTGGACGGAAATTAACAAGCGCTACGAACAGGCGATCGGGTAGTTTTCAATTAGATGAAATACAGGACACGGTAGATGAAATACAGGACACGGCAGTGCCGTGTCCCTACTAGCTAGCGCACGGGACGATCGAACTCCCGTACAACTTTCCGCAAGTAAACGCAGTGCCGCGCCCCCTGACTCGTCGGCGTTGTGAATGCTTCGACTGACTCAATAGTGCCGCCCAAATGCTCGATCGCCCTTTGCAACTCCGTTTCTTCCTCCACCGTCCAATTCCCACGGTAAAGCACAGCTAAACCGTCATTTTTCAGGAATGGCAGCGCGCATTTAGCACAGAGAGGAGCGGCTCCCACTGCTCTGAGAACGGCTAGATCGTAAGCTTGTTTGTGATGCGGCTGTCGGGCAATTTCATCCGATCTACCCAACAAAGTCGCCGCATTTTCTATCCCTAAAGACGGCAAAACTGTTTCCAAAAAAGTAATTTTTTTGCGCGTAGAATCGAGCAGCGTAACTGATAAATGCGGCAGGGCGATCGCGATCGGCAACCCCGGAAAACCCCCACCAGTCCCAATATCGATCGCTTTCTGCACCGAATCGGCGACAAATTCGGGATTTTCCGCCGAATTGTGATTAGCTGGCAGCAGTTTCGCAATTCCCCGCAGAGAATCCCACAAATGTTTTTCCCAAAACTCCATCGGTTCGGTAATTCGAGTTAAATTCAAGGAGCAATTTCCCTCGACAATTAACTCATAAAGTCGCTGAAATTGTTGCTGCTGCGACTCATCCGGCTGCCAATTCAGCGTTTTTTGCCACAACTCGTTCATCTGGGGCAACACAGGCATTGTAATCTGATTCATCTTCTATTCCCACTCTTTTGTAAGCTCTGCGAATTCTCTGCACTTAAAAATGCTTCATAATGCGATATACCCGCCCGCACTAACTAATGACTAATGACTAATGACTAATGACTAACAAAACTCGTTTCCTTAGCTTCTAATTTAGCCCGATCGACCTCTTGCAAATCCCCGTGGTTTAGAGTCCAAAATTTATCGGCTACACTCAACAAATCGCTAGCATCGTGAGTAACAATCAACAAAGTCCAGTGACTTTTCAACTTACTCAACAGGCTTACCAACTGCCGCCGCATCGACCAATCCAAACCCGCCGTCGGTTCGTCCAAAAGTAGCAAATGCGGCTGCCGAATTAGCTGCACCGCCAGGGCTACCCTGCGCTGTTGTCCGCCGCTCAAAGCGTGGGGGGAAGCGCGCAGCGGCAAATGTCCTAGTCCCACTTCTGCCATTGCTGAGTTAATTTGTTCTTGTCCCAATTCAGGATGCCCCAACCGCAATTCTTCTAAAATTGTGCCTCCGCAAAAATGCCTTTCTGGAAACTGGAACACTAACCCTCCTAACTGTTGCAAGTGTTCCGGTGTTAATTCTTGTTCCCGCCAGCGGATGTCGCCGCTAGTTTTTTCGGCTAAACCTGCTAATATTTCTAATAGCGTACTTTTGCCAGAACCGCTGCGACCCACAATCAGCCCCATTTGCTGCGATGGCAGTTCTAAGTTAATATTTTTCAGAATAGGATTCGGACAGGCGGTAGGATGATATACTAAGTTTTTTAGATAAAGCATTAACGGCAGTTGTTAGTTGGCAGTTGGCAGTTGCTAGTTGGCAGTTGTTAACACTCAACAGTGAACAATCAGAAAAATAGTTATTGTTGGAGGGGGGAACTTCTGGTTGTGCTATTGATAGTTAAGGCGGTTTTTGGCAGGGGTCGATCGCACACAATTATTTTACATAAATCTTAACAAAAATTTCCTTTTTTTTTCAGGAGTGGCGTTTGATTTTTCTGTTTTTTCATGGTATAGTTTAATAATGGAAATCTGTCCGTCAATATATTACAAGTCACACTACCATTATTAAAATATACCTCAACAACCACAAAAAATCAAGCAAATTTCACTCTTTTTTTGGTGGCGGCCCGAAAGTCTGAAAATTTAACTCTCTTGTTTCTAGTTTACAGTATATTACATTGAGAGAATTGACGATGACGAAAACTCCTTTAGCATCGGTGGGCAAGCAAATGTTAAGTTCTCAACAGACAGTGCGGGCGATCGCCTGTGCAGGAGCGATCGCCCTGGGCATCTGCATTAACTCAGCATTAGCGGGCGATCCCTTTCGCAGCAGCAACCCGCAGGCGATCGGGCCCAACACCGAAACCGCTTTCAAAACAATGTTTCAGCAAGGAAACTACAAACAAGCAAAAGCACAAGTTCAACAAGCACTATCAGCCGAACCAAACGAGCCACTAGCCTATGCAATGGCAGCCTCCCTCTCCTACATCGAGCAGGACTTAAACTCGATGAATTCCTACGCGCAAAAAACCCGCGAAGTCGGCGAAAAATTGGCGAAAACTAATCCATTGCGCGGCAATATTTACACAGCAGCAGGTCACTTTCTAGAAGGGGCGAACATTATAGCCAAAGAAGGAACAGCCAAAGGCGCGCCCCAAGCTTTGAGTAAATTGCGAGTAGTATTTCAATACCTAGAAGCGGCCGATAAAATAGCGCCCAACGACCCAGAACTAAACCTGATCAAAGGCTACATGGACTTAATGCTAGCCACAAACCTACCCTTTTCCAACCCCAACGAAGCAATTCAAAGACTCGAACAAAAAGCCTCTCCCCGCTACTTAGCTTATCGCGGCATGGCAGTAGGATATCGAGACTTAAAAAAGTACGATCGCGCTTTAGAATTTGCGAACAAATCCCTAGCAGAAACGCCAAATAATCCCGAAGTTCTCTATCTAAAAGCACAAATCTTGTTTTCCCAATCCCAGAGGAACAACGGCAACAAAACCTTACTTGAGGAAGCCCGAAAAAACTTCGACGCAGCCTTAGCAAAACCCGACCAACTTCCGCGCAGTTTAGTAGCCGAAATCTTCTTTCAGCAGTGCAGAACCCGTAACCGTCTCGACAGCCAATCTCGCGCCTGCGACCCGATGCGCGATAAAATCAGAGATGCAGATGGAGTCTGGGGGCCGGCAGCCTTACCACCACTATAAAAACACCAAAAAACTATGCAAGTAGAGTTTCGCGAGTTTAACCCCTTTGACCTCTGGATTTGGCTGAAGTTCAGCAACGTGCCTTCAAACGGTGAAAAACAGTATGTTGAAGAAGTGTTTGACTCTTGGTTTTTCTTGGGAAAACTTGGAGGATTTAATGCGGAAAATTTGCAAGTTCAAGATGAAGGCTTAGACATCAGTGATATGAATTACGATGTTAATCTAGCCGACCAAAGCATGATGGCTTTGATGCACAATATGGGAGAAATGGAGTATCAAGGTTATTGGGCTCGCTGCTGGTTTGATTTGGGCACTAGCGATGCCATTGGAATCGATGTTTTGATTAATGTTTTCCAGCAACTCAGCAAAGAATTCGTAACGATTGAAAAACTAATTATTGGCGGGGAAAATATAGACTGGCCAATTGAAAATAGGAGGAGCAGAGAGGGTTTTGCTGCTGATAATTAAACGTTGGCACGACACGGATGACACGGATACACGGATAATATAGTCCTGGACGCACGGGTAATCAGAAACCGGGTTTTTTTCCTTGAATACTTTGTTACAACGCTTGAAGGGCAAAAAACCCGGTTTCTTTGGTTTTGATGCGTAATGACTAATGACTGATGACTGATGGCTATATTATGCAAGGTAAAATTCGCGTCATTGTTTTAGGATTAATTCGATCGGGCGATCGCATCTTCGTGTCAGAATGCGAAGATCCGGTCACAAAAGACACATTTTACCGCGCTTTGGGCGGCGGCGTAGAATTCGGAGAGCACAGCACCGACGCTTTGCAAAGAGAGTTTCAAGAAGAAATTCAAGCCGAGTTAACAAATATCAAATATTTGACTTGTTTGGAAAACTTCTTTGTTTATAATGGCAAAGCCGGACACGAATTAATACAACTATACCAGTGCGATTTTGTCGATCGCAAATTTTATGAATTGGAGAGTCTGGATTTTGCAGACGGAGATGGGGAACATACTGCATTTTGGATGCCCGTCGAGCGCTTTCGATCGGGCGAATTGCGCCTAGTTCCCGACAAATTTATCGACTACTGCGAAGGCTAATAACTCAACCAATACCAAAAAACAAATACCTGATATGGGAGAATTACACCTAAAATATTTGCCGTCGGGGCAGGTTTCACCTGAAATATTGGCGATAACTAACAGGATGAATAAACCCGCCCCTTCCTTCCGCCCCCCGCATTACCCGGATTTACCTTACACTAGGCAGAGTCCGCAACAGCTCATAGAGCAAAGAGTTGATAAAACCGAGGGCTATAGCACCCAGCAAAGCACTCCAAATTCCCCACCGCAAGCGAAATCCATCCACTAGCCAAGCCGCCAATCCAAAGATAGCAGCGTTGATAACAATTATCCACAAACCAAAAGTTACCAACAGCAATGGAAAACCCAAAACCACAAAAAGCGGCCGCACCAAAGCATTCAGCAATCCAAAAACCGCCGCCGAAATCATCGCTTTTCCAAAAGTGTCAATATCCACCCCGATGGGCAACTTGGAAATGATAAAAAAGCTCACGGAAGTAACTAGCCAAGCAATTACCAGCGAAATAATATCCATGTGCCAATCTCCTTAAAAAAGCTAAACATTAAATCGGAACAACAGCACATCCCCCTCTTGTACAACATACTCTTTTCCTTCACTGCGAACTAAGCCTTTTTCCTTAGCCGCATTCATCGCGCCCGTAGCAACCAAATCTTCATAAGCTACAGTTTCTGCCCGGATGAAACCCCGTTCAAAATCAGAGTGAATCACCCCTGCAGCTTGGGGTGCTAACATTCCCGCGATAATCGTCCAAGCGCGAGTTTCTTTCGGGCCGCTAGTAAAATAAGTCCGCAAACCCAATAATTCGTAAGTAGCTCGAATCAGAGATTTCAAGCCACCTTCTTTGACCCCCAGAGATTCTAGGAAATCCGTTCGTTCTTCCTCGGATAACTCCACCAATTCTGACTCAACTTGCGCCGAAACTATGACAACCTTAGCATTTTCGGCTTCTGCTACTTCCCGCACTTGTTCGACATAGCTATTTCCCGTTGCTAAATCGTCATCAGATACGTTAGCAGCATAGATAATTGGTTTGTTGGTCAGTAATTCCAAACCTTTAACTAATTCAGCTTCTTCATCTGTGAAATTGTACTGCCGCGCCGGTTTCCCGGCATTCAAAACAGCGACTAATTTTTCGAGTACATCCACTTCGGCCTGAGCTTCCTTGTTGTTGCGGGCCAGCTTGCGAGTGCGATCGAGCCTGCGTTCAATTTGAGCTAAGTCTGCTAAAATTAATTCGAGATTGATAATGTCAATATCTCGCTGGGGATCGACAGAACCGGCAACGTGAATAATATCATCATTGTCAAAACAGCGGACAACATGGACGATCGCATCTACGGCCCGAATGTGAGACAAAAACTGATTTCCCAGTCCTTCCCCCTGACTCGCCCCCTTCACCAAACCCGCAATATCCACAAACTCCATCCGCGTCGGCACAGTTTGCGCGGAATTGGCAATATTGCTCAGCACCTTCAACCGTTCGTCTGGCACTGCCACGATACCCGTATTTGGCTCGATCGTACAGAAAGGAAAATTAGCAGCAGTCGCCTTGGCATTAGCAACCAGAGCATTAAACAAAGTAGATTTGCCAACATTAGGCAGTCCGACAATTCCGGCAGTAAGCATAGCTATTTAGAAACATATCACTGTATCAAAATATCATAAGCAATAGCAATATATCTGACTTGTGCTTTCTAACTTCCACTGCTAGGCTTGAATAAATATACAACTTGAGGTAGATGGCTCAATGGTTAACCGATGGTTAAGCAAAGTAACGATGGCTGTGGGGCTGTCGCTGCCTCTGTTAGGGCTCACAGCAGCTAGCGTTTTCGCTCAGATGATCAAAATTTCGGTGTTTAACAACAGCGGCAAGACGATGACAGCCCTCTATCTGTCTTCTGTCGAGGATGATTGGGGAGAAAACATGTTAGACGGCCCGATTCCAGATCGGGAAAAGGAAGTTTTTGAGTGGAATCGAGCTGAGTACGAGGGCTTGGATTCTGCGGGCTGTGTTTTTGATGTCAGGGTCGACTACTCTGACGGCAAATACACTGATATGCGTGGGGTTAACCTTTGTGAACAGAATGTGCTCAACTTCAAGTAATCGATAATCTACGCAAAAACCGAGTTTTTTCAAGTCTGATATTCATCAAAAAGATTGGGGACTTTGGAGAAAGCCGGTTTTTGCGATCGGCCTGACAAACAATCTTAAATTTCGCGATCGACTAAAACATAATTTAAACAGGTTCAGGGATTGTCTGAGGAATAGGCTCCGGCACTGTTTGAGGAATCGGAGAGGGTACAGTTTCCGGCACCGGTTCGGGAATTGGCTGGGGAATTGGCGCAGGTACCGGTTCCGGTACAAGGCCGGGAATCGGTTCGGGAACGGGGCCCGGCACTGGTGGCGATGCGGGTATAGTCGGCAGCCCCGGTTCGGTGCTGGGAATCTGCGGGCCGGGAAATGGAGTAGGGTTGGGAAAAATCATGTTAGTGTTTTGCTCGCTAATAGAGATGTTTCAAAAACATTTGCTAGCCACTTCTAGCTATATTTTTCAACAAAAATAACTGAGTTGTGGTACTCTTTTATCTCATAATTTTAAACTCAAGAGTGCAGTGAACACATCTATCTAAATAGCTATAATTAACTGTTACTTCCGCATAAATTTATGCCTTTAGCATTAAACTAAGTAGGTGGTTACAAATAAACATGAGATGGGTAGATCGCGTGAGTACAGCAAGAAACTGCCTGAAAGTAAAGGTACTAGCTCAACCCGTCCCTAGAAGATATTATGGTTTTTTCATATCGCTCTACTTAGATATCAAATACAGCAATCAGGATTAAGCGTGTCACCAGCAAACTCTCAAACAAAAACTCCCCTATTAGATGCCTTGCGCGATCGCACAAATCATCCGCACGCCCCATTCTACGCCCCCGGACATAAACGCGGACAAGGAATCTCTCAACCCCTAATTGACTTATTCGGTGCGGCAGTATTTAGAGCGGATTTGCCGGAATTGCCGGAATTAGACAATCTCTTTAACCCAGAAGGTGCAATTGCTGAAGCTCAAGACTTAGCCTCCGCAGCATTTGGAGCAAAATCAACTCGGTTTTTGGCTAACGGTTCGACTTGCGGAATTATCGCCGCCATCTTAGCGACTTGCAGCCCAGGAGATAAAATTATCCTACCTCGAAATATCCACTCATCGGCGATTTCTGGTTTAATTTTATCCGGTGCAATTCCAATTTTTGTCAATCCAGAGTACAACCCGGATTGGGATATTGCCAACAGCATCACCCCAAAAGCTACAGCCGCAGCCCTAGAACAACATCCCGACGCCAAAGCAGTATTGATGGTTTACCCAACCTATCACGGCGTCTGCGGGGATTTGCGGGCGATCGCCCAAATTACCCATCAATACAACATACCGTTATTAGTAGACGAAGCTCACGGCGCGCACTTTAACTTTCATCCAAACTTGCCAGAACCGGCACTATCAGCGGGTGCCGATTTAACAGTACAATCAATCCACAAAACCCTCGGTGCAATGACACAAGCATCGATGCTGCACGTCAAGGGATCTCGCATAGATATCCAAAAATTAAATAGAGCATTGCAGTTAGTACAATCTACCAGTCCGAGTTACATACTATTAGCATCCCTAGACGCCGCCCGCCAACAAATCGCACTCCACGGCAAAGAATTAATAGCGCAAACTTTACAGCTAGCAGAAAAAGCGCGATCGCGAATCAGTCTAATTCCCGGCTTATCAGTTTTAGAACCCTTAAATACACCGGGTTTTGCAGCATTAGACCGCACCAGGCTAACAGTAAAAGTATCAGATTTAGGAATCACAGGATTTGCCGCCGATGAAATTTTGCACTCTCAACTCGGCGTCACCGCAGAACTTCCCATGCCTCAACATTTAACATTTATTATCAGCTTGGGAAATACAGAATTAGATATTGACAATTTAGTTAAAGCTTGTACTCTTTTAGAAGGAAGAAGGAAGTTCGGCAACGTATTCTGTAACGGATGTAACGGATGTCAGGAAGAAGGAAGTTCGGCAACGGATGTAACGGATGTAACGGATGTAACGGATGTAACGGATGTCAGTCCGATGTCCGTCGGAAGAAAGAAGAAGTCCGAGAGAAGAAGTCCGATGTCCGATGGAAGATTTGCCCACTCTCCCACTCTCCCACTCTCCCCCTCTCCCCCTCTCCTCTCCCCCCGCGAGGCTTTCTTTTTTCCAGCGGAAACAGTACCCGCAGACAAAGCAGTCGATCGCCTCAGTGCCGAACTCATCTGTCCCTACCCCCCAGGAATACCAGTCCTAATGCCCGGTGAAATCATTACCCCAGCAGCCGTTGACTACCTGCAACAAATCCTGGCCGCCGGCGGAAAAATCACAGGTTGTAGCGATCCCGGCCTCCAAACTCTCAAGGTTGTGCGACAGTAAATATGAAGGCTTGGGGGAAATTGGCAGAATTTCTACTTCTTCCGCGAGTTCCAACTTCGGTCTTGCTTCAATCAAAAATCAAAATTCAAAAATATAACTATGCTTTGGCCCTACGTCACTCCAGGCATCCCGGATGACTTATTTGAACGTTTACCGGGAATTCCCATGAGTAAGCGAGAAGTCCGACTGCTGTTAATCTCCCACCTGCGGCTGCAAGCAGATTCAGTCGTGTGGGACATCGGTGCAGGTACTGGTACGATCGCCGTAGAAACAGGTTTGCTGTGTCCCAAAGGTCGGATTATTGCCGTCGAAAGGGACGAAGAAGTAGCAAGCTTGATTCGCAGAAATTGCGATCGATTCGAGCTCGACAACGTAGAAGTCATAGAAGGCAGTGCCCCGGAATGCCTGGAAAACCTGCCCCAACCCCCCCACCGAGTCTGCATCGAAGGAGGTCGCCCCATTAAAGCCATTCTCCAAGAAGTCTGGCGGTACTTGCAACCCCACGGTAGAGTTGTCGCCACAGCATCGAATTTAGAGAATCTTTACGCCCTTTCCGAAGGTTTCGCCGAGTTACAAGTCCGCAACATCGAAGTAGTCCAGTCCGCCGTCAACCGCTTGGAGACTCGCGGCCTCAGTCAAACCTTTGCCGCCGTCAATCCCATATTTATTCTCAGCGGCGAAAAGCTGGATTAGAAGTTAGTTGACAGTTGACACTTGACAGTTGACAGTTAACTTTAACCTGGTTCCTCGGCAGAGCCTGGGAATACATACCCAATGCCCCATGCCCTATGCCCTATGCCCATTCCTAAATGTAATTCTTAATCTTTTTTAAGTTCACTTAACCTTCATACTTAAGAATAGGGGCCACCATAGCTGGATTGACCGCCTGACTTGAGATATTGGATGACCGATGGGGGATGGGGGTTAGTTGTGCAAGGGATCAACTCGTGCTCTAGAAAAATCCCAAATCTCAAATCCAAAATCCAAAATCCAAAATCCAAAATCGAATGATCCACCGCCGTCTGCAAGAGAAATTCATTTTATGCCTTGGTCTCGTATCCTGAGTGGAATAGTTGCGATCGCCCTTGCTTTGGGAATGATTATTATGGGCGGATGGTACTTCACCGTCGGCTTTGGAGTCATCGTCTACCTAGGCCAATTGGAATATTTTCAATTAGCCAGGGCGAAAGGTATTGCACCCGCTGCCAAAACTACCTTAGCCGTCAGTCAAGGGCTATTAATTACTGCCGCCCTAGCACCGGAACTCGTAGATGCCATGTTCCCTCTAGCGGGAACCTTAATCTGTTTCTACCTGTTATTCCAACCTAAATTATCGACGATCGCCGATATTGCCTCCTCAGTTTTAGGATTGTTCTACGGCGGTTATTTGCCCAGCTATTGGGTACGGCTGCGAGTCGGCCTCGACCCAGCCAATCTTGCTACAACCCAATTTTCGCAAGCAGTAGCAAGCAATTTGCCCGTTAACATTTACTCGCCGCCGTCTTGGACAACTTCTAGCCATATATCTTTAGGATTGACTTCGCTGCTGCTGGCTTTCTTCTGCATCTGGGCCGCTGACATTGGAGCTTATTTTGTCGGCAAATTCTTCGGGCGCACTAGCCTATCCCACATCAGCCCCAAAAAAACCGTTGAAGGTGCCGTATTTGGAGTTTGCGGCAGCATCGCCGTGGCAGTCGCTGGTTCTTGGTATTTACACTGGCCGGGGTGGCTGTATACTGGGGCTGCTTTTGGTCTGTTGATTGGGGTTGCTAGCCTGTTGGGAGATTTAACTGAGTCGATGATGAAGCGAGACGCCGGCGTTAAGGATTCGGGACAGTTGATCCCCGGTCACGGCGGCATTCTCGATCGCACCGACAGTTATGTTTTTACCGCGCCCTTAGTCTACTATTTTGTCACTTTACTATTGCCCGCGATCGACTCTTTTTTAAGTGACATCCTCCTACACTGAATCAAAAATTACAGTGTAGGCTTCCAAACCTCACGATTTGGCTTTCCTAGTTCTTCCCTTGCGGGACTTCGCCTCTGACGCCGACTGACTTTCATCAATCCCCGGCAGACCGACTGCATAGGCATTTTCTATTCCGCTGAGTCCCAGCGTACTAAGTTCTAGACCACGCAACCTAATGACTTCTGATGCTGCATGATCTCTATCTGTCTCATATCCACACTCACTACATCGATGCACTCGTTCAGAAAGTTCTTTTTTACCCGTATGCGTTCCGCACTTAGGACAGGTTTGAGACGTTCCATTTGGATCGACCCGCAGGAAGTAGACTTGATGTTTCTTTGCTACCCACTCCAGCAGGTTGAGAAACTGACCAAAAGCGGCATCAAGGGTATGTTTTCTCAACATCCCTCTCGACATTGCTTTCAAATTCAAGTTCTCAACAAACACCATCCCAATATCTTCTTTGGTACACAGATGATTAGCCAGCTTGAATTGCCAATCTTTCCGAACACTCGCGATGTGGTTGTGGAGTCTAGCAACCTTAATTCGAGCTTTCTCACTGTTCTTAGAACCCTTTTTCGTTCTGGCATACTTACGTTGCAGCAATTCCAGCTTGCGGTACAAGGATGCCAGGAATCGGGGTCTAGCGATAAACTCTTTATCCGAGGTTGTCAAAAATTTCTCCAATCCCAAGTCAATACCCAGTGCGTGTCCATGAGGTTGTGCATCGGGTATCGATACGTCAGATTCTATTGTGATTACCACTTCCCATCTGTCAGCTTTCCTCAATACCCTTGCCTGTTTGACCACAAACCCCTGTGGGATAGGTCGATGCACATTAATGGGTATCTTCCCAACCTTGGGGAGAGCAATCTGCCACCATGTAATCGGGTTGGTCTTGAACTGAGGAAACAGCATGGACTTTATCTGTCCAAACTTCTTGAAGCGAGGAAAGCCAAACCCCCGCGACTGAAAATAATTCCAAGCATCATGCAATCTACGAATAGTAGTTTGCAGAACTTGAGAAGGGGCTTCTCCCAACAATGGGAACTCTTTCTTCGCCTTGGGGAGTGTGTTCTGTTGTGCGTAATAGGTGGGAAATGTCTTGTCGGCTGGAATGATATATTCTCGTTCCAGGGAACAATAATCTAAACTACACTTACGCGAATTCACCCAATCTTTGATTTCTCGCAAAGCGTAATTATAGACCTTGCGAGAAATTTCCAGCCAATGCAGCATGGTCTGCTCTTGGCTGGCGTCGGGATAAATTCGGTAGCAGTAGTTCATAATCAGTGTCATGAAGATAATTATAACACGGTATTGACCGTCTATAGACCTTCACCTATTGCAGATTTTACGCCTGATTGACCGGATAAAATTTGCTTGGGTGAGTCCATGTATCCCAACGCCAAATCGGAGATTATGGCGTGGGACTTATATCTCCCCCAAACCCCCTCAAACAGTTAATCGGTAATTGGGAATTGGGAATTGGGCATTGGGCATTGGGCATTGGGCATTGGGCATTGGGCATTGGGAATTGGGCATTGGGCATTGGGCATTGGGTATGTATTCCCAGGCTCTAGCGAGGAACCAGGTTAAAGTCAACTGTCAACTGTCAACTGTCAACTCTCAACTGTCAACTCTCAACTAACTAAGGTAAAACTCTAATTCCCCCCCGACAAACAATCTCCCCCGGACTCAACATCAATTCTTCTATCTCAACTTCCGGCCCAAAATCAATGTTAAAACCATTGAAATCACTGCTCTTTAATTCTCCATCCATTTCGATTTCGGGTGATTCAAACATCAATTCGCGACCGCTGGCTATCCGCAAACCAGTCCGCAATACCAAAGGAATTTGCCTACCGCCAGCGCGCAAAATTGTCGCCGAAAGCGTTAACAAACCCCCCTCAATAGCAATCTGCGAATTTTGCAACTTCAGCGACTTTTCCCTATCTGTTAGTGGCAGCAGGGGGAGCAAAAATTCGCTCAAAGCATCAGCCAGCAAAGGCGCTTTCAGCGACGCATTCAAATCCGCTTGGCTGACCCTCAAAACGCCTGTTACGGGAACGGATTCCAGGAGGCGCAGGGGTTGGCCTTTGAGAGCTTGACCGAGGTTGATGCGAATGCCACAGCCCTCTATGGCAACGTCAGTTAGGTGTAGTCCTTTATACACAGCACCGATCGCGGCCGCCGTGACTTTGGGGATCGCACCGCTGAAGATTTGTCGATCGCTCCCCTCAATTTTCACCTTCAACTCGTCCACCTGCTGAACTTGCGATCGCAGCCACAACTGCACCGCCGGAGACAGCACCGCGCTCGCGATCCGGCTGCCTTGACTCGGCTGCTCGCCGAGATTAATAGTCCCACCAGAGCCAGCAGCGCTATCTCTATTGTCAAATTGAAGAGAGTTTCGATCGACAGTCATAAACAATTTCAGAATATAAACCTTAATATTCAAGCACAGAAATTTAACTAGAACTTGCACATCTGGACTCAAAAACCCGATTTCTGCACAGATGTACCGCTGTCAACCTTTGATTTTTCTTAGAAACAGGGTTGATGAAAACCAGTCCGATTAACTCCAAAACCAAGCAGAAATCTGGCATCAGCAACGCCAGAAGCAGAAAAATTCTCACCTTTCTCCCCTTGGGATCTTTGGGTAGTTCACGAGTTGTGCGATCCCGATGAAAAATTCGCGATCGAGCGTATAAATTTAACCAGTAGTACGGAATTTATGGTAGTGTTGGTTTATGGTCGGGTCAGACCCACACCTTTCAAACCAGCCGCAAACCAACGGTGCAAACCTGTGCCTGCCGCGAGTCTTTTCGTCGTAGTTTTTGCACAGCATTCAGGGTAATGCCATCAGGACAATCTGCACCGGGCACAAGGACAATCTGCACTCTTGCCGGGCGTCCTGTAATAATTGGTCAGCATTATAATTTATTCCCAACCAGGAATTGAGCATTGCTAGTACGGTTAATCAATTAACCGTGTCGTGTTTCCTCCCCACCGTTCGCTCGTTGGGGATTTCCACACTCCCGTCATGTCTGATGAAAGGCTGCAAAAAATCCTCGCCCAGTGGGGCATTGCCTCTCGCCGTCTTGCAGAACAGATGATTGTAGCTGGACGAGTCCGAGTTAATGGCAATATTGTTCACTTAGGAGAAAAAGCGAATCCCGATCGCGATCTCATCCAAGTCGATGGAGTCCCGGTGAAACCAACGGATAAACCCGCAAAGGTGTATCTGTTGCTCAACAAACCGGCAGGCGTAGTTTCTACTTGCAGCGATCCAAGATCCCGATCGAAAGTTCTCGACTTGCTGCCACCCCAACTGCGTTCGGGTCAAGGCATCCACCCCGTAGGACGCTTAGATGCAGATTCCACCGGCGCCCTCTTGCTCACCAATGATGGTAAGCTGACATTTTGTTTGACCCATCCGCGTCACTCGATCGCCAAAACTTATCAGGTTTGGGTGAGCGGCGATCCCCCGGAACCCATACTACAAACGTGGCGTCAGGGCATCATCTTGTCCGGCCGAAAAACTTTGCCCGCGAAAGTTAAAGTTCTCGATCGCGCGCAAGACCAAACTCTGTTAGAAGTCATTCTATCAGAAGGCAGAAACCGACAGATTCGGCGAACAGCCGAGCTCTTGGGATATCCCGTGGTGCGCCTGCACCGCACAGCCATTGGCCCGATTCAATTGCAGCGGCCCGGTTCGCCAATATTGCCACCAGGCTGCTGCCGACCCCTAGAAGATGCGGAAATTATTTATTTATGGAATCTAGTCAACCTAACATCAATAAGCGTGCCAGTAAATTCCCAGGAGCACAGCATATGACAAAGAATTTATTGTTTTTATTCTTCAAAACCACTAAGCAGAAACTGCACTCCCAAGAGCCAGAACCAGCTCAGAAGAAGCTAGCGGAAATAGGAGCTAAACTCCGTCAGTACCGCGAACAGCAGTCGATTTGTTTGGACAAAGTAGCCGTGGTAACAATGATTCGGCGGAATCTGCTACAAGCAATCGAGGACGGTCAACTCGACCAACTTCCCGAACCCGTCTACACTCAGGGTTTGATCAAGCGCTACGCTGAAGCAATGGGTTTGGACGGAACTCAGTTTGCCGAATTTTTTCCGATCGAACCGCCGCCCCGATCGATAACCAAGCTATCTTGGCAAGATGGGCCTCAGTTGCGGCCGATGCACCTCTACCTCTTTTACACATTTCTAATTATCTGTTCGGTCAATGTCTTATCTCAATTGATGAGCGGTTCTGTTACCGCAAAAAACGGTGCGGGAGCCGAAGAACTAGCGCTTGGGCAGCAAGAACAAGCTCGCACCGCTGCTGAGGCATCAAGAGCCTCACAAAATCAGAAACCGGATAGTTACGAGGCTGTCGAAGCAGTAAGAACCGGTCAAAATTTAAATAAATCTGGCAATAAACCAGTAATGGTTAGCGTCACTTTTAAAGCAGAATCGTGGATGCAGGTTGAAGTCGATGGTAAAACAGAGTTTGAGGGAACTTTGCCGACCGGGACTGTTCGCACCTGGGGGGCTCAAAAGCAATTGGTAGTGGTAGCAGGTAACGCCGGCGGGGTAATGGTTGCTGTTAATAACGGACAAGCCGAACAACTCGGAGAGCCTGGAGTCGCTAAAGAAGTTGTTTTTAAAGCAAGCGAACTTAAGCCTTCAGCACCGCCCCAGAATCAAGGTTGACTGTTAATGGGTAATTGTTAATGGGTAATAGGTAATAGCGGGCAGTCCACAGAGTTTAATTAGAATGTCCGTCTTGATTCACTCATTACCAATTACCAATTACCCATTCTATCAAACCCGGTTGCATCGGAATAGTCAAATCCAGTCAACAGTCAATCGATTTTAGATTTTAGATTTTAGATTTTAGAATTGAAGCATTGACTTGCGCGAGATAAATACGTTCGGCAAGTTTCATGGGATACAGGTTTTTTATTTCTGGACGGATGAATCACGTGGCGGGTATCCTGGATGCTTTCGGTTAACAATCACGGATGGTGCAACCGGAATTGATAGAATTCATCTGCGTTAATCTGTGTTGCATCTGCCTGTATCTGCGGTCAAGAAAAGATAATTTCTGAACCGCCCCGGACAAGGGATTGACGCTGATTCACGCAGATAAAGAGAAGAGAGATAGGAATAATTCCGATGTTAACAGGTTTGATATTACCCATTAACAATTACCAATTACCCCTTCCCGACAATCAATGTTTATTAGGAGCGCGCCCGGAGATGTAAGTCATAGTTTTTAGCCGATCGCCCACTTCCCAATTCACAGCTTCTGGCCGATACCGCCAGCCCCAATTTCCCTCTGGTTTCCCCGGAAAATTCATCCGCGCGTCAGTACCTAAACCCAACAAATCTTGAAACGGCACAATTGCCATATTAGCAACAGAAATCCAACCCATGCGGATTAAAGACCAGTGAATTCCTTGGGGATCGATGCAGCCCAAATAACGCATAACCTCATCTCTTTCGTAGTTTTGCAGTTGATTGAACCAGCCGACAGTCGTGTCGTTGTCGTGGGTACCAGTGTAGACTACGGAGTTGCGATCGTAATTGAAAGGCAAAAAAGGATCGCCCGGACCACCGGCAAAAGCAAACTGCAAAATCTTCATTCCTGGAAACTCGTATCGATCGCGCAAAGCTTCCACTTCTGGAGTAATTACCCCTAAATCCTCAGCGATAATCGGCAAGTTGCCAAACTTCTTATTAATTAGATCCAACAAAGCTGTTCCCGGCGCTTTAATCCACTCTCCCTCGATCGCAGTTTCTTGTCCGCGCTTCACCGCCCAGTAAGCGTCAAATCCTCGAAAGTGGTCGATCCGAGTCACATCTACATAAGAGAAAATCGCTTCAAAACGCTGCACCCACCACTCAAAATTAGTTGCTTGCAACTTCTCCCAATTGTATACGGGGTTGCCCCACAATTGACCTGTATTGCTGAAGTAATCAGGGGGAACTCCCGCCATTAAAGCTGGTTCTCCGCTGGCTTCATCCAAGCAAAATATTTCGCGATGAGACCATACATCGGCGCTATCGTGAGCTACATAAATCGGAATATCGCCAATAATTTTAATGTCCCGCATATTAGCATAGCGTTTCAACTCCGTCCACTGGCGAAAAAACTCAAACTGGACGTATTTGTAGTAATAAATCTCAGCATTTAGCTGCTGGCGCCACTTCTCTAGCGACTCTGGCTCTCTACGGGCAATTTCTGGTTCCCAATTGTTCCAGCTAACACCGCCAAAGCGATCTTTTAGTGCCATAAATAAGGCGTAATCTTCCAGCCAATTCTCTTTGCTTTCGCAAAAACCTGAGAATTCTTTTTGCTGGATCTGGGATGCTTTGGCTTTGAAGTTTTCGCAAGCTTTTTTGAGCAAAGGCACTTTCAGGGCGATCGCTCGATCGAAGTCTACATAATCCAGCGGAAATTCTGGTAAATTAGCGAAGTCTTCATCTGCGAGCAATTGCTGGTCCCGCAGCAGTTCTGGGTTGATCAGCAGCGGATTTCCCGCCATTGCTGAATAGCACGAATAAGGAGAATTGCCGTATCCTGTCGGGCCCAGCGGCAATAGCTGCCAGTATAGCTGGTCGCTCTCTACTAAAAAGTCAATAAAGCGATATGCTTCCATTCCCAAGTCCCCAATGCCAAATCGACTGGGAAAGGATGTGGGGTGGAGTAATATGCCGCTCGATCGGGGAAAAAGCATAATCTATCTAAAGATATAGGAATTTAACATTGACAATTTGACCGATATTCCCTACCAGTTAAACTTCGTAGTTTTTAGGGGGATTGTTAGGGCAAATACTTTTGTGATTGTCTCATATTTTCTGCGATCGCGTGCTGACCCCATATTTTTATAACTCTACTCATAAATCCTCAGTAGAGTTCAACACATCAAAATCCGAACTTACACGATCGCCCTACTTTCACAGCTAGGTTTTTTTACCCAGGCTCGTTTGCTGCAACAAAGTATGTTGCTTGAGCCTAGCCGGTTTCTGCCTAACCTTTAAACTTAACTTTTTTTGGGTTTTGCCCCATCTCTCTGCAGTCGTAAATTGCCCACAAAAAATCAGCCATCACTTAAGCAGAGCCCATGCACAAATCAGCCGGCTGTTTTGTATCTTTAAAAACAGCCGGCTGCGAAATTACTGGTGATAATGCTTAGTTCATGCTTGCTTGTTCAACAATTTCTGCACTTGTTTGAGAGCTATAGCGCCGACGTTGTAAGCCGCCCAGCCGCCCGCCAACAATACGGGCATCAATACTATTAGTATGCGGAAGTCAAAATCCATGAGTTCTCCTCCTAAAGTTTTTTAACAAATTCTCATAATCTATTTGTATCTCATTTTGTCGCCATTCTCCTGACTCTCTAAGCAAATATTCGGGATACGCAGGAGGACATCGCTCCCCAAGAATTGAGAGCGAAAGCGAAACTCCTGGGCGGATCTCGGCATTCGCTGCACCAATTATCCCACAATCTGTTTGGCAATCCCTTCCACAACCTTAGTTAGAGGGTCGTTAGGGAAGTGCAGCGCAAACACCCCCTTGCTGGCGAGCAGCATCATCTGGTCGCTGTGGGGCAGTACCCCTGCCACTGGGATGTCGTAAATACTCTCTACTTGCTGCTTCAAATCCTCGAAATCCAGCGATTCTGGGGCTTTGTTAATCGTCATCAAAATCTTGGGAACTTCTAATTTGCGGGCCACATCTACCGTGACAGCCGTTCCCTGAAAATCTTGCTGATCCGGACGCAGAATCAGCAGCAGGATGTCGGAAATGGTGATGCTGAGGAGGGTTTCTTCGTTGAGCCCCGGGTGCGTGTCTATAAATAGGTAGTCTAAGTTCAAAACCTCGATCAGTTCTTGAAAGCCGTCGGTAAGCAGTCCCACGTCGTAGCCTTCCCGCAAAACTCGCGCTATCTCGCCTGCTTTAATGCTCGAAGGAATCAGGTAGAGGCTGCCGTTACTGGCTAATTTTGGCAGCAGGGAACTCACATTGTAGGCCGTATCCGCGATCGGACATCGGCCCCACAGGTAATCGTTCAAGCAGCGATCCATATTGCTCTCGCTGAAACCGAACAGCACGTGAATCCCCGGTGATTGAATGTCTGTGTCCACAATGGCGACCCGATTTCCGCCGCGAGCGATAATAGATGCCAGGTTTGCTGTCGTGTTCGATTTGCCAGTTCCGCCCCGGTAAGAGTGGACAGAGATGATTTTGGACATGATCTGCGTATGAGGGTAAGAAACGGGGAGAACCCATTATGATGCAATTCTCGATGATACAGTCGAGTTGTCGGTCATTCTTCCTTGTCCCCCAAATCCTCCTTGTCTGCTAAACTATCAATTTTTTCATCTTTTATCATCTTTTGGCCGCCCCTGCGCTGCCGCATCTGTTTGGCTTTGGTTTGCAAATCGCTGAACTCGTCATCAGGTTTAGTTTCGGCTGAACTAGCACGACAACCGGTATCTATCGGGACACCCGTTTGAGAGCCGCTTTCCGATTCACTCACGGCGGCCCGCTGCTGATGCTGTTTGGCTTTTTCCTGCAACTGAGCTAAGTAATCGTCTGTCTGACTTTCGACCTTGGGAAGCTCTGGGGTAATGGCAATTATTTCTTGGGGTTCGGAAAGTTTTTTTTCAGAGGTTTCTTGTTTGCCAATCCTCAGTTTATCTTTCTTTTGCTGCAATTCTTTAAAGAAATCAGATTCTGTGATTTCTGCGACTTGCTGTTCTTTTTTGGCTTGGTCTATTTCGATTTTGAAGACTTGTTTTACTCGATCGCTAATTGCTTTCCCGTATCCGGCTTTATTAAATCTCTCTGCTGATACAATGCTACCGCCAGTTACGATTAATGCTAAGGCTGGCGCTGCCACAGGCACCCACCCTCCCAACAGAAAAATCCCAAAGCCGATCGCGCAGCACCCGGACAGCAGTGCTCCAAATGTCACCGTCAACTTCGCTGGGTGAGCCATCCGGGATGCCAAGGTTCCTCCCACAATTGACCATGCCGAAATCCACATGATTTCTGCCCATTCCGGCCAAAACCAAAACATCGGTCTGTTGTCTAAAACTGCACTCAGAATTTGGCTGACTACTTGTGCGTGTGCCACGATCCCCGGCATGAATTGGTTTTTTTGCTGTCGCCCACTGTAAGGAGTATAAAATAAATCTTTAACGGTTTCTGTGGTGTAACCGATGAGAACTATTTTATCTTTAACTAAATTCGGGTCAACTTTCCCTTCTAAAACATCGGTAATTCTGACTTGGTTTGCGACTGGCCGCCGGGAACGATAGTTAATTAATATTTGATATCCCCTGACATCGGCATTTTTGTATCCTCCGTCATTGC
Organism: Microcoleus sp. AT8-A3; assembly: GCF_036705675.1. Classification (NCBI taxonomy): domain Bacteria; kingdom Bacillati; phylum Cyanobacteriota; class Cyanophyceae; order Oscillatoriales; family Microcoleaceae; genus Microcoleus; species Microcoleus sp. AT8-A3. Next base: position 107,042 of record NZ_JAUBVD010000007.1, on the reverse strand, counting down.
TTGCTAGTTGTTTTAATTGAGTTTCTCCCAGCCATAAAGATTGATCTGGTGCCAGTTTGGGATAGATTTTTTGCCCTTGCAGGTAGCGGAGTGCTAGCTGGAGGTTGAAGGAATATAAAACTTGAGAATTGTCATTGCAAAGATGTTTTTGGGCAGAAGAGTTGCCCTCAATTTTCGGCGGTTTCATAAATAATAAAGCTCTGCGGAGTATGCCACCGGGATCGACTCCGAAATCTGCAAATCCCACCCGGTTTTGTGGCAGCCCCGGCGCAGGCGGAGAACCGGGATTGTCCGGGCTTCCGTCGGTGACTAAACATACCCCGATCGTTCGATCGCTTTTTTGTAAAAATTTAGTCAATTCCTCGCGCCCGTCTCCTAAAGGTACGTCTCGCAGTACATCTAAACCGATGACTGCCGGCTGCATTTTTTCCAGTTTTTGTAAGATTTCAGCTATTTTGCGATCGGATATTGGCCACTGATTCAGTTTCTGAATGTCTGCTTCGGTAATCCCCACAACTAGCAAACGCGAGTCTGGCTGTTCATCGGGACGCCACCTCACCATTTGGTCATAAGCGCTTAATTCTACTGGTTCGAGTATTCCTAGCTGTCTGGCTCCCATCAAGGATAATGTTACTGCCGCGCTGGCAATTAATACAGACTTAGCCAAGAAGAGTGATGGTTTATACCTTTGACTCACTTGAGCCACTGCCGATCGAATTTTGTTAGATATTTTACTCATTATCCCAGCATAAAAGTTTGACTCGTTTCTGGAACAGCAGTTGTTTCACATTCCCCACCTGCCGGAGACTTCCTCCATCTTAGAACACTCGGAAACTCCGACCGCTTTGTTACAAAAATTTACCTTACGTAGCGACCAACTGTATCCAATGATACTTGCGACCTAGGCAACCGGATTTTTCCGACAGAGAATCCACTTGCCGCTCGAATTAATTAATGTTATTGATGATATGTCAAGGTATAAATTGTGTATCTGCGCCCTCGACTAGCATCTCAAAAATATTTATCGCCATCAGCGAATGCCTGTGTTTGCAATTATAGTGAAAGGTACAACAAAATGAAATGTTTTCTACATCGGGCTACACTTGCCGTCGCCGTATCTGCGATCGCAGCTACCCTACCCAGTTCACTTGCACCGATGCGCGCACAATCCCAGCCGCTTCTGCTGAGTCAAAATGTTAATTTCAAGCCTCCCGATGTAACAGCCCCCGCCAACCGACAAGGAGGAACACATCGCGGCAACAAGCTTTGTCCAGCGGGTTTATCTATTACTCCTTTAGTACCTCCAACTAATATCGGTTTAACCCTAACGGATTCTCCCACAATTTTTGTCTATGTTCCTCAAACCTCTGCAAAAATAGAGTTTACTGTGCTCAACGACAAGGAAGAGGAAGTCGTCTACGAAAAAACATTTAAACTAGACAAATCTGGGATTGTTGGAGTTACTATTCCTGCTACCGTGGACAACAACAAATCCCTTGAAGTTGGTAAGCGATACGTGTGGTCATTTTCGCTAGTTTGCGACCCCGAAGACCGATCTGCGGATTTAGTTGTTAAAGGGTTCGTGCAGCGAATTGAACCGCAGGCAAATCTCAAGAGCGAGTTGGCAAATCCCGACCCCATGACTAGGCTCAACGTTTATGCTCAAAATGGGATTTGGTACGAAACTATCGCTACTTTAGCCCAAATGCGGCGCCAGACACCGGGGGATGTGAAGCTGACAGCCAAGTGGACGCAATTATTGCAGTCCCAAGGACTGGAATCAGTTGCAGCTCAACCACTGGTTGCGCCTCTTTAAATCTCGCTATTTCTTGAAGTTTTGTCGATCGGCCGATGGCGATGTGAAAATTGACCACGAATTTCTTCATGTGGTACCCGCCACGTGATTTATCCGTGGAATGAATCCAAAATCCAAAATCGAAAATCCTCAAGAAAGAGCATTTATCCGTAGGGTCGCCTCTAAAATCTAAAATCTAAAATCTAAAATCGATTGACAAATTTACTCGATCGCGCCCGGAGCTAAAACTCCGGGTTAACATTAGAGATGTACTCTATAAATATTTCTACAAGTTGGTGGAAAAATGAAACGTTTTATAAATTTTACTGCACTGGTGATGACTGTATTGGCGATCGCCGTTACTCTCCCCAGTTTGCTGACACCGATGCAGGCTGGACCCGCACCAATCCTGCTGAGTCAGAATGTTAATTTCACACCTCCCGATGTAACAGCCCCCGACAACCGGCAAGGCGGGACGCATCGAGGCTGTCAGTTGCGGGAAGGTTTATCCATTACTCCCTTAATACCTAAAAGCAATATTGGTTTAACGCTAACAGAGTCGCCAACATTTTTTGTATATGTTTCTCAACCAGCGGCTCAAGTAGAGTTTATTTTGCTAAACGAAGATGAATCCGAAGTAGTTTACGAAACTACTTTAAAAAATGACAAAGCCGGAATTGTTGGAGTTAGCCTTTCTGAGAAAGACAAGACAAAAAATATTGAGGTTGGTAAGCGATATGTGTGGTCGTTTGCACTAGCCTGCGATCCTCTGGAGCGTTCTGGAGATTATATTGTTAAAGGATGGATGCAGCGAATTGAACCCCCGGCAAATCTCAAGAACGATTTGGCAAATCCCGACCCTATGGCTAAGGTGATTGCTTATGCTAGAAATGGGATTTGGTACGAGACTCTTGCTACTCTAGCCGAAATGCGGCGCCTCGCACCCAATGATTCGCGGCTGACGACCGAGTGGACGCAATTGTTGCAGTCCCAAGGACTAGAATCGATCGCAGATCAACCGCTAGTTCAGTCTTTTTAATAACGACTCTTGACCAATCATTGCTGAGTGTTTGCATAGTCAATTCTTCAATTATTCAATCCAGTGACCGAAAGCAGCCAGGGTACAAGCCCCCGTTCTTATCCTGGTACAACCCAAAAATACTATCCGATAACCAGTCCCCGGATTCATCAGTGATATCGCTTTCTTCAATTCTCCAATTCTTCAATTCTTCAATCCAAAATCCAAAATCTAAAATCTAAAATCGATTGATGGCTAATAACTTTCCGACAATTCTAGCTCTTGATTTTGACGGTGTGATTTGTGACGGACTAATCGAATATTTCCAAACCGCTTGGCGTACCTACTGTCAAATCTGGAAACCAGTCGAAACAGTGCCCGATCCAGATTTAGCTTTGAGTTTTTACCGAGTGCGGCCCGCCATCGAAACCGGTTGGGAAATGCCACTGCTAATCCGCGCACTGCTGACAGGAATTTCTCCAGAGCAAATTTTGCTAGAGTGGCCCAATATAGTACCGTATTTGTTGACCGAAAATAATTTAAAAGCGCAATCTGTCGGTGCTATGTTAGACGGATTGCGCGATAATTGGATTGCTGAGGATTTATCTGGGTGGCTGTCTTTGCACCGCTTTTATCCAGGGGTTGCCGATCGCTTGCATTCGTTGCAAGGGAGTTCTGTGAAAGTGGCGATCGTCACTACAAAGGAAGGCCGTTTTGTGCGGGAACTTTTGCAGCTAGCAGGCGTACAAATGCCGCAGGAGTTAATTTTTGGTAAGGAATACAACAAGCCGAAACACCAAATTTTGCGGGAATTTTTGGCTGCGTCTGGCAAAGATTCGACTATTTGGTTTGTGGAAGACAGGTTAAAAACTTTGCTGTCGGTGAAGCAGCAGCCGGATTTATCTCAGGTGAGGTTATTTTTGGCTGATTGGGGTTACAATACTTTGCCAGAACGGGAATCTGTGGCTCAAAATCCACCAGTTCAATTGCTTTCTCTGTCGCAGTTTGCCGGAGATTTTGCCGATTGGCTGCCGATCGACTGTTGATGTTAGATTTGTTCACAGTGGTGATTTTTTTCGCTTTTCAGATTTTAAAAAAAATCACAAAAATTTACATTTTTTTGGTTGACTTTTGCGGCGTAGACATGGTATTTTAATATAATGGGATGGTGGCAAAAATAATATTTTTGCCACCATCCCATTATAAGATAAATATAACAGAAATTTCTCAAAAAAGCAAGCCGATCGACAAAAAAAAAAGGTTTTTTTTTAGACTATTGCAGGTACTCTTGACCTCAAAAACCTGGTTTTTTTACTATTTCTGGGGGCGCGCACGCACGAAGTGTTTTAGTTAATTAAACCGCGTCTATCACAAAAAAACCAGATTCGGAACCAAAAAATTGAAAAGTGTTTTGATAATTTATCAGCTTGAAAGCTTTCTAATATTGAGACTTAAAACCCATGCTCGATTTAACTAAAGCAGCCAAGGCAATGCAGGGAATGAGCCAACATTTGAATGTGGAAGCGGCTGCCGCTCGCCAACGTTTGGAAGTGGCTCAGAATTTGCTGGTAAAGGCTGCAGCGGAACAGGAAAAATTGGTGGAATTGCAAGAGAATTGGCGCGATCGCACTTTATTCAATGCTGCCACGCCGATCGAGCCCTTAGACGATCGCACCTACATCACCGCACCCCCCGCCTCTCACACAGTCTTTGCCACAGACGGATCGCAAATTTCCCCCAACCATCACGAAATAGCCTACTGCTACCTGCTAAACGTCGGCACAGTCATGCTACACTACGGCCAAAGTCGCCACCCAGTTTTAGACAGCGTACCCGAGGTTTTCTACAAACCCGAAGACTTGTACGGTTCGCGACAGTGGGGAATTAGAACCGAAGAATGGATGGGATATCGGCGAGCAGTTTCCGAAGCAATTGCCTTAGCAGAAATGGGCTGCAATTGGGCAAAAGTTAACGACAATAAATTGCCCGCGCCAGCTTTAGCAATGGTAGACGGTTCCCTGATTTATTGGTTTTTGGAACAGTTACCCACCGAAGCGCGCGATCAAATTTTGCTGCCAATTTTAGAATCTTGGGACAAGTTGCGTTTAGCAGGAATTCCGCTGTTAGGATACTTAAGCGCTTCTCGCAGCAGCGAAAGTTTATCTTTTTTGCGGTTTGAAGCTTGCACCCACGAAGTACCAGACTGCATGACAAATTGCCCGAACGTCGGATTTGCCGCCACAATTTCTTTCGCCGACAAAGCACCTTGTCAAGAATTTGAACCCTTGCGGGATGCCATATTGTGGGCAACAATCCTGTCACCGGGACAAAGAAGCCCTTTGTGGAAATCCCAAGCTCGAATTTTAGATTTGTACGGCATTAATTCCGTCTATTTCTGTTACGTTCACGTTGGCACAGAAATTGCTAGAATAGAAGTGCCGGAATGGGTAGCACAAGATACAGCACAGCTAGATTTAGCATTAGGAATGATGCTGGCTCAAGTACATAAAGGCGGCGGGTATCCGGTGACGCTAGCAGAAGCTCACAATCAAGCGGTAGTCACGGGGGGCGATCGAACTCGCTTTTTCGCTTTGTTAGAGCAGCAAATGATTAAAGCCGGCTTAAAAAATGTCGGAATTTCTTATAAGGAAACACGGAAGCGCGGCAGTATTGCTTAAAGTAATAAGTACAGTCCTGGCCGCAGAAAGCGGGTTTTTTACGGAAATACTGAAATTGAGCTTTTAACACAGAGAAAAAACCCGCTTTCTTTGGTATTGATACGTAATTTATGTAGAGTTAAAATAGAGTTAAAAATGTTATATGCCAATAGAAATAATTATCTTAATTGCTTCCTTACTTGTATCTTGGCTAGTCTTTAATTGGGCTTTTAAAGTATTGAAAGCCAGCATCGGGACAGCGATTGGTTTAGCAGCAATTGTGCTGGCGATGCAGTTATTGTTTGGCATCGGCCCAAACCAGCTTTTCCAACATATAATTCACTTGCCGGAAACCCTGGGGAAAATAATTTCAGGCAAGTGAGCCGATTTTAGATTTTAGATTTTAGATTTTAGATTCTTTTAGATACCCGACTTCTTCAAGAAGTCGGGTATCTGGGTATTCGGATAATTTTCCCTCTTATCGATAATTCATCCGTGTATCCGTGTCAAAATCCGTGTCGTGCCCTCCTTCATATACTCACATCTTGCACCATTCTCAAGAACAGGCTTTTCGGCCTGTTCCACAAAGAGTGAATTGTCTTGTGGAACAGGCCGAAAAGCCTGTTCATAAAAAGCTTATTGAGAAGGGTGCAACATCTCAGTATATTAACTTCCCAGCATTTGCAACTTGTACAAACTGGCATACAACCCTTCTAGCTGCAACAACTCTTCGTGGCTGCCCGACTCTACTAACTGCCCGCGTTTGAGCACTAAAATACGATCGACATTTCGGATAGTCGAGAGCCTGTGGGCAATAATTATCGCCGTTCTGTCAGCCATCAAACGCTCTAGAGCTTCTTGAATTAAAGCTTCCGTCCCCACATCCAAACTAGCAGTTGCCTCGTCTAGAACTAAAATACTGGGATTGCGAATAGCCGCGCGAGCAAAGGCTAATAATTGCTTTTGTCCCCCCGAAAGATTGGTTCCCCGTTCCCGCAATTGCGTATCATAACCTTGAGGCAACTGTTCGATTAAACGGGCAACATTTGTCTTTTCTGCTGCTGCTTGAATTTCCTCAATCGAGTAACTTTCTCCCAGGCTGATATTGCTCTTCACGTCACCAGCAAATAGGAAGCCATCTTGGATAATCACGCCTATGTGCCTGCGTAACTCTGCTTGAGGCAAATCCCGAATATCCACATGATTAACCAGAATCCGTCCTCGGCTAGGTTCGTAAAGGCGGCAGAGAAGACGGATAATCGAACTTTTGCCCGCACCGGTGGGGCCAACTAATGCTACTTTTTCGCCGGATTTGATGGTGAAATTGAGATTTTGCAAGACATATTCGTCTTGTTTGTAAGCAAACCACACGTTGTCAAATTGGATTTCTCCCGATTCTGAATTATGCCATTTGGCATTTTCTCCTCCCCTAAGCTTCGGGGGGTTGGGATTGTTAGGCACTAAACGATATTCGGAACTTGCTGGATTTTGATGATTATCTGGCAATTCTCGATCGAACGGAGACAAGTTGTAAGCCGTTGCCTCTGGATGTCCAGTTATCAACAACGGTGAATAACCTGCCCTTCTTCCTTCTTCCTTCTTCCCTCTGGCTTCAAACATCCGTGTATCCGTGTCAAAATCCGTGTTGTGCCCTTCCTTCTTCCCGCTAGTTGGATCTTTAATTTCGATCGGTTCGTTGAGAATATCGCTAATCCGTTCGACAGCGGTAAATCCTGCTTGAATCGCGGTAAATTTCTCCGCAAATTGCCGCAGCGGATCGAAGAGACGCTGAGCAAATAAAATGAATGCCGAGAGAGTACCGAAGTTAAGATTACCCGCTAAAACTCTTTGGCCGCCCATCCACAAAACTGCTGCAATCGCCACTAAAGCAATCCATTCTAATGTCGCAGATACGGCTGAGTCGTAAAATATAGTTTTGTCAACTGCTTTAATGTACCGTTTATTGGTGACACGAAACAATTCGGAGTTGAATCTTTCGCGGCGGAATAGCTGCACTACGCCAATACCAGTCAAGTTTTCTTGCAGTTGGGCGTTGAGTTCGGAAAGTTCTTCTCTGGTATTGTAATTTGCTATGCGATATTGGTACTGAAAATAAACTATGACAGCGGTAATTGGTATCATCATCAGCACCAACATTAAAGCTAGTTGCCACTGCATGGTAAACATGAAAATGGCAATTACTAAAATTGAAAATAAATCGCTGACAATGCCGATCGCCCCTGAAGAGAAAACCTCTCCCAAAGCTTCTACATCGCTGGTGAGGCGAGTCATCAATTTACCGACAGGAGTGCGATCGAAAAATCTCACTGCTAGCGATGTGACGTGCGCGAACAAATCATTTCTAATGTCAGTAGTAATTATTTGCCCTACTTTGGTGACTAAATAGCCTTGAAGTGATTGCAGTGCTAATCTAAGTGTTATAGTTAGCATGAGCAAAATAGCCAAAATATTCAATGCAGCAGATAAAGGCACTCCCTGCAGGAATTCGTAGGTAGGTTCCGCGCGAATTACCGAAATTGCCTGTCCGATGAGAATGGGTTGAATTGCTCCTGAGACTGCTAGCGGTACTAATAGTACGATCGAAATAATCAGCAAGCGTTTGCTGCGGGTTGCGTAAGATGCCAACCTCATGAATAACCGCCAGTCTGTTTCCTGGCCGGATCTGTTTTTGGTGTCTGCTACTGGTGAGGAAATAGTCATTGATGGCAAAAACTGTACAATATATCTAGTTAATAATTGTAACAAATAGAATGAATATTTGGCACTAATATCAGTAACAGGCAAAATGCCTGTTTCACAAAGAGTGTTTTCTTGTAACAGCAGGTTGGCTGGAGGAACGAAACCCAACCAAAATGTTTGTAGGCAGACAAAACTGGTATTATAATCTACTGGTATAAGTTATATTTATCATGCAAGAGATAGAGACAGCCCGATTGTATCTGAGACAATTTACACCAGACGACTTAGATGAGCTGTACCGCATCTACAGTGATGCAGAAGTGATGAAGTATTTGAGCGAAGGCGTCAGAAATAGAGAAGAAACAGCAGCCGATTTATTTCAGATAATCGCAGATTGGGAAAAACACGCTTTCGGTTTGTGGGCTGTTGTCAATAAAGAAAATAACCAATTAATCGGCGACGGGGGGCTTCGCTTCTTAGGCAAAACACCTGAAGTAGAAGTCGGTTACGTGTTAGCAAAAGCGTATTGGGGGAAAGGTTTAGCATCGGAAGTTGCAGCGGCTAGCCTCAAGTATGGATTTGAAGTATTGAAACTCAAAAAAATTGGATCTGTTGCACATACCTCAAACCTCGCCTCGCGGCGGGTAATGGAAAAAGTGGGGATGAGATACCAGCATAACCTCGACCATTCCGATCGAGTATATTATTCAATCTCGCGAAAAATCTACGAGTCACAAGTAGTTGAGTTGAGTTGAGTTGAGGAAGGAAATCCACCCAAATTTTTTGGAGCAAGACTTATCAAAAATGGTATCATAATCTAGTTGTATTAATTATATTAATCATGCAAGAAATAGAGACAGCCCAATTGTATCTGAGACAATTTACGCCAGACGACTTAGACGATCTGTATCGCATCTACAGCGATCCGGAAATAATGAAATACCTCGCAGGAGTTAGAACTAGAGAAGCAACAGAAATCGCCATTCATACCATGCTCGAACGTTGGAAAGAAAACAACTTCGGAATGTGGGCTGTAGTACATAAAATAGACCGTAAAATGATTGGTCGCTGCGGACTGGGTTTTCTGGACAAGACATCGGAAGTTGAGCTAGGCTATACCATCGACAAAGTTTATTGGAATCAAGGATTGGCGACAGAAGCATCTTTTGCTAGTCTCAACTATGGATTTAAAATATTAAATTTGGATAGAATAGTTGCGATCGCCCGCCCAGAAAATATCGCCTCCCAGCGGGTGATACAGAAAGTTGGTATGAAATATGAAAAAAACGCTCGTTATTACGAAACCGATGTACTATATTACTCTATCTCGCGAGAAACCTACGAGTCTAAAGTAGTTTTGTAGGGTGTGCATTGCACACCTTACTGCATTTAAATTACTCACATTGCAAATTGGCCTTATTGCCTGCTGAAAACTACGAAGTTCTTTGCAATTGCTTGTTAACTTTTTGAATTTTCTTAGCAAAATACTCTTGTCTGTGTCCCAATCTTTTAGCCACGTCCAACCCTTTTTGATAGGATTCCAAAGCTTTATCGTAAGCCTTCATCTCTTGATAAACTTGACCGATATTGTCATAAGTGTTCATCAATCCGTAGAAATTGTAAGCCCGCTCTTCTAACAGCAACTGCATTTGATAAATCCGCAAAGTAGGCTCCCACTGCTTTTGCGCTCGATAAAGTAAAGCTAATTTATCCAAAGCTTCGCTAGCTTGGGCATACTGTTGAATGGGGACGGCTAAATTGTAGGCTTCCTGATAGTATTGAGCGGCTAAATTGATTTGACCTATGGTTTGGTAATCGCTGGCGATCGCAATTTTGAGCGGTGGTATAGCGCTGGGATTTTGCAGGTTAAGATACACTGATGCTAGTTTTTCCCTGGCTGCGATCGCCTTTAGGGGTTGTTTTGACTGTTGGTAAACGTAGGCCAACTGTCTTAGAGCATCTACCTCAGTTGGAGGAGTTACAGGCTGCGGCGGCGCACCGTTTCCCGCAACAACAGCAGAAGTTTGCACAGCAGAATTAGCAGCAAATAAATCGCGGTTTTCCTGAATTAAAGTTGCCAATTCCTCATACACGGGAGCAGCTTTATCGTAACTCAACCAATTAATGTGAATTAGCCCGATCGCCTTTAAAATCTGACCTTGGGCCAATATATCTTGGTTTTGGCGCGCATTTTCGAGAATTTCTTGGTAAACTTCTACAGTCGGCCCTTTAGCGCGCACCTGCTGAAAAGCCGCAGCGAAGGCGGGTAGCAACTCAGTATTAAGTGGTACTTGGGATTTGACTTCTTTTTGAATTGCTTGCAACCGTTTGGTAATAAGCTGTAGTTCGAGGTTTTTACCATTACTCCAAGCAACACTTCCCACCCGACTCAAAGCAGCAATTTCCGCCGCCGGGCCCAGATACCTCCGCAGCCGCAATTCTCGGAACCAAATTTCAAAAGCACCCGCGCCGTCTCCAGCTTGCAGTTTAGTCGCTGCTTCTAAGTTTAACTCTTCCAAAGCCGCTGTCAGTTCGTCCCGCTGAGTGCTGCTCAAAGATTCGTTAGCAGGAGCTAGGGGATCGGGTGTGGTAATTTCTAGAGGATTAGGAGAAAATTGATCGAGGGCTGGTGGATTAGTTTGGGCGCTAGCAATAGAACCAGCACACAGCCACAAGAAAAGCAAGCACCCAATTGGTACAGAACTTCTCATTCTTAAAATTTGGTTGCCGCGATTCGGCATCTTTTCTGGAAACATCAAGTTTTGCATATCTACAAAACGGTATAAATTATGTCACAAAGATGGCACAAAAGCAAACTGTTCAACAAGAGCAACAAAATAAATGTCACCGCACTGAGCAATTATTGGGATTTAAAGACGCTGGGCGATCCTCTTCGTTGGCGTAGCCCCCGTAGGGGCGGGCTTCGCCAACGCATTTTACGCTTATTTAGTCTAGCCCTAATTCTCTTAACTGTTTGCACAGCTTGCGCCCCCCCTCCCGCAGTTGCAAAAGACCGCTCTTTTCCAGAATTGTCCCTAGAATTTTTGGGCGAGTACGAATTGCCAAAAATGAATTTTGAAGGAGTACCCGTCGGCGGTTTGTCAGGAATTACCTACGATCCCAAAGGTATTAGCGAAGTCACTTCCAAAGCTTATCGCTTTTACGCTCTTTCCGACGACCCCAGCGAAAACGGAGAAGCGAGATTTTACAGTCTCCGACTCGACCTCACATCAAGTGACCCAGCAAATATTCGCCTGAAAAAAGTTACCGTTGACGGCGTTACCTCCCTCAAAAAATCAGACGGTGAAACCTTCTCTTGGGGTTCCATAAATCCCGAAGGCATCGCCCTTTCTCCCCGCAATTCAATATTTGTCGCCAGCGAAGGCGTTACTCATGTGGGCATCCCTCCTTTTCTCGGAGAATTTGACCTCAAAACCGGGCAAATGCGGGGAAATTTGCCGATACCAAAGCGCTATATTCCCGATGCCAGCGATGAAAAACAGCAGCAAGGAGTGGTGGACAATTTAGGTTTTGAATCTTTAACTATCGACCCAGAAACCTTTAGTCCAGGCGGTCTAGACCCGTTTCGTTTGTTCGCAGCTACGGAAGCCCCGTTAATGCAAGATTTAGACCCAGAACAGGCAAGCAAACTTCGTCTTTTACATTATATCATCGTCGATAAAACGCCGCAATTAGTCTCAGAAAATCTTTACACACTAGACCAGGTTCCCATGACTATTTTGAACGGTTTAACAGAATTAGTGACAATCGGTGGCGGTCAGATTCTGAGTTTAGAACGTTCTTTTGGCCTGTCGGGATACAGCGCTAGGATTTATCAAGTAGCGGTTGGGGCGGCTACAGATACTTCGAGAATCCAGAGTTTCAAAGGACGAGTGGCCGTCGAACCTGTTAAGAAAAAGTTGCTCCTAGACTTAAGCCAACTCGGAATTCCGCTGTACAATTTAGAGGGGATGACCCTCGGCCCGCGCTTGCCAGATGGCAGCCAGAGTTTAGTTTTGGTCAGCGATGACAATTTTGATGAAGCGCAGAAAACTCAGTTTATCTTGTTGAGTTTGAAGGGCAAAGGTTAAGTCAGAAGGGCGGGCTAGAAGCCCACCCCACCCCACAATAAAATTTATTCTTTGTGGAACAGGCATCTTGCCTGTTGATGAAAACCGTACAAAAAAATTCACTCTTTGTGGAACAGGCATCTTGCCTGTTCATAAAAAATTTAAATTACATTTATCCAACTATAAAATACCCTAATTATGCCAACTCGTAATACTTTGCACTTACCAGACATTGAACTTTCCTACCTAGAATGGCAGCCAGACACAGGGAAAGAAAAATCTCCCCGTTTGCTGCTGTTACACGGTTTAGCAGATAGTGCGTGTGTCTGGACTAACTTGGGCAATTACTTGTCCAACCGCTATCATATTGTAGCGCCAGATATGCGCGGTCACGGAGAGAGTAGCAAACCGAAAACAGGCTATACTTTTGAAAGTGCGATCGCAGATTTAGAAGCTTTGATGGCACATCTCAACTGGCCAGACGCCCACATTTTAGGACATTCTTGGACGGGAAAACTAGCACCGATTTGGGCGAGGCAAAATCCCGATCGCTTTTGCAGTATGATTTTAGTAGACCCCATCTTCATCACCAAAATGCCCGCCGCGATGAAACTCACCCTGCCAATTGTTTACCGAAAATTAGACTGTCTCAAATGTGTGGGCCCGTTTGCGACTTTATCCCAAGCAGAAGCAGCGGCAAAACAATCGGGAGAATTCGCAGATTGGAGTGATGTGCAGCAAATGGTATTCCAACAGCAAATCGAACCAAAATCCGACGGAAATTGGGGCAGTAAATTTGCGATTACAGCCAGAAATCAGATATTTACAGAAGTGATGAAAGTTGCCGGTTTAACTGAAAATATTGAGATCCCAACTTTGTTTGTACAGCCGGAAAAAGGCGTAAATCGCATGGCTTGGCAAATGCAGCCATACAAGAGATACTTGAAAAATCTTACTGTTGCAAAAGTACCGGGGAATCACTGGTCTTTTTTGACTCAACCGGAAACTTTTAATCAAACTGTGGCAGATTTTTTAGAGGGCACAAGACAGTGAATGTAGAAATTATCGCACATCGGGGATTTTCGGCGATCGCCCCCGAAAATACTTTAGCAGCTTTTGAACTGGCGATCGCCCGTGGAGCTCATTCGATCGAATTTGACATCCAGCTATCCGCCGACAACGTACCAGTGATTTTTCACGACGCCACATTAGATAGAATCACTGGAGTTTCTGGCAAAGTTAGGGAAACAACCCTGTCTCAATTGCAGACACTTAATGCGGGAAAATGGTTTAGCGATGAATTTTCACAACAAAAAATTCCTACCTTAAAAGAATCATTAGCTATCCTCAAAAATGTTGACAAATTTCTTTACTTTGATGTCAAGCCGCACTGCGAGTGGTCGGATGCAGATGTCGCGGATTTTGTCAAGACTTTGAAGGGCGAAGAAATCCAACACAAATGCGTTATTACCTCCTTTAACGATGGATTTCTGGAACAAGTGCGGCGGCTATCTGGCGATTTGGCGATCGGACACATTGTTGCTAATCTAGAAGCATACAAAACTCAATTTGCTCAAGCTGTGGCGCATCAGGATAATTTGATTAGCAGCCAGTACCGCGTGTTGCTGGAAAACCCCGCACTAATTCCAGAAAGCCGGAGTCAGGGAGTTGACATTGTAGCCTGGACGGTGGACGATCGAGCGGATATGCAAAAGTTAATTGATTTGGGTATAACGCGGATAGTCACTAATTGTTTGATATAATTTGTTTAACTTGATATCTTGCACCATTATCAAGAACGGGCTCTCCGGCACGTTCCACAAAACTCAATTATATAGATGAATTACTTTCGCAAAAGCATCCACGAAATGTCTGGCTATGTGCCGGGAGAACAGCCACCGCTAGGCACAAAAATTATTAAATTAAATTCTAATGAAAATCCCTATCCGCCTTCTCCCAAAGCCTTAAAAGTGCTTGAGGAAATAGACGGAGAAATGCTGCGGCGCTATCCAGATCCAACGGGCAAAAGTTTCCGCATTGCTGCTAGTAAAGTTTTAGGAGTACCTGACGATTGGATTGCGGTAGGTAACGGCAGCGATGATTTATTAAACTTGATAGTTCGCGCTGTCGGCGAATCTGGGAAACAGATTGTTTGTCCCGCGCCTACCTATGTATTGTACCGCACTTTGGCAGAAATTCAAGAGGCAGAATTTGTCGAAGTTCCTTATCCCGACGACTACAAGTTACCAGTCGATTTATTAATAGCAGCCAGAGGGGCAGTAACCTTTGTAGCTTCGCCAAACAGCCCATCGGGAACAGCCCTATCTGTGGCAGATTTGGAGAAACTAGCTAAAGAGTTATCGGGCATTCTTGTCATCGACGAAGCTTATGTAGATTTCGCCGAAGAAAATGCTTTGAACTTGACAGAAACGTACAGTAATGTTATAGTTTTGAGAACGCTTTCAAAAGGTTATTCCCTCGCAGGATTGAGGCTGGGTTTGGCCATAGCAAATCCGGCGCTGCTGGCTGAATTAAATAAAATTAAAGACAGCTATAATGTAGATGTTTTAGCCTATGCAGTGGGGGCAGCGGCGATCGCAGATCAAGACCACAAAATAGCCAACGCCGAAAAAATTAAGGCTTCCAGAGCAAAACTAGCCGTTAGCTTCCAGGAATTAGGCTTTGAAGTTTGGCCCTCGCAAACCAACTTTTTGTTAGTTAGGCCACCAAACGGCGATGCAGAAAGAATTTATCAAACACTCAAAGTACGGGGAATATTGATTCGATACTTCAATCAGCCCCGATTAGAAGACAAATTGCGGATTAGTGTAGGTACGGAGGAACAGAATCAAATCTTAGTTAAAACTTTGAAAGAAATCCTATAAAGAGCGATCGCACTAAAATTAGTTTGTAGTGAGGAATGCCAGTCCTCAAAATTTTATGATACAGCACTTTCCAGGTAAGTGAAGTACAGAGAAACCGGGTTTCTTGAATAAAACCGGTTTCTGGCGAGAAATCCAGAAGAAACCCGGTTTCTGGGGTGTACTTTATAAACCTGGAATCCGCTGTATGAGGACTGGCATTCCTCACTACAAACAGCTTGATTACGGATAATTATTAGGATTGTCCGTCGCCAACCCTGCCGAACGAGCAATATCCAGCAATCTGTTATCCGCCGAAACAAAAATTAGTTGAGTTTCTGGTATGGATGTTAAAATATATTGAACGCGCAAAGCAGCCGCCAATTGCACAGCATCATAAGCCCGCAGTGGATGTTGCATCACCAATTCGGTGGCTGTTTCTATCAAAGTTTGATCGACATCTATGACTCGGTATTCATTTTCAAAATCCTCCCTAACTTTTTGCACAATTAAATCAAAACGCTCCGCAGACAAACTTCTATCCCGCAGACGGCGTGCAAAAGCGCTGTGTACCTCCACCCAAGTAATCTGGCTAATAGCTAAATGGTTATCTGTAGCAGGATCGGTAATCGATAAAATCCACTCACTGCCTTTTTCAGGCACGTATCGTTTGACTAAAGCGCTAGTATCCAGAAAATAAGCATTTACCACGGGCCACGATCCTCGATAACGATTTCTGAAATAGGCTTACCTGGTAGCGGTTCCATTTTTTGCATCAATTCGCGCCACTGCTGCGCGCGCTTGATTAATTCTGCCCGATCGAGCTTACCCTGTTTCTTTGGCAAACGCACCCCCTCTACAAGCATCTTAATCATCGACTTTTCGCGATCGCCCTTGAGTTCTTCCTGCGAAACTTCCGCTACAATTGTGATTTGCACAGTTTCCCCATCATTCAATGACAAAGGAATCAGGGGACGCAAAACCCCGTTTTCGTAGATAGCAGTAATAGTTTCTGGCATAATTAGCCTCTTAATTAAATGCTTTGACTTATTGTACTTCTTTTAGAGTTTTCAGTAGGGTGCGTCAATCGATTTTAGATTTTAGATTTTAGATTAAAGAATTGACTTGCGCGAGATAAATGCTCTTTCTTGAGGATTTTCGATTTTCGATTTTGGATTGATTCCACGGATAAATGCGGGGGCTTGTACCATCAAGAAATTATTGGTCAGTTGTGATTATTTTTGCTCCAAACAAACAATCTCGGAACTGACGCACCTGACAACAAATGGTGCGTCAGAATAATACTTTCGGCGCTGATTTAAAATCTCAAAACTGACGCACCCTACCACTGATATCATCAGTCATTCCCGATTCTTTAATCGAAAATCCAAAATCTAAAATCTAAAATCGTCTTACTTCGTTGCCACCACAGCCAAATTCCAAGCCAAGCGCTTCATCAAAGGCAACTTCTTCAAAAAGCTATCCCACTCTTCCAATCGAGAGTATTCCGGTTTCAATCTCTCTTGTTCAATGATAATCTTTTTCCAATAACGCTCCTCATTTGGATGCACTTTTTCTATCAAATAAAAGCGCAAAAAAATCCACAGCGATGTCAGCCAAAACGTATCGTAAGCCGTCTCGGAAAACAAAGATTGAACAATTTTCACAATATTAATATCCAAAGGACTTTCATCCTCCGTCCGCACCTCAGTCGCCATTCTGCGGTAAACATTAATCACGGGATTGTGCTTCATCGGGTCCCAAAAACAAGCTTTTCCCCCCGGTTTTAGCACGCGGTGCATTTCGCGAATTGCCTTTTCCGGTTCCGGCAAATGGTGCAGCAAATTAGAAGCGTAAACAATATCAAAACTCTTGTCCGGGAAATCCATCGCCATTGCATTTACAGTGCAGCCCTCTATTTTGACGCCGTTTTTCTCTGCCAATTTCAGAGCAACGTCTACCATGCCCTGGGAATAGTCGGCAGCCACACAATGCGCGCCTTTTTTAGCAAAATAAACGCTGTTTTCTCCCGCGCCGCAGCCTAAATCTAACAGGCGTTTGCCTGTAATATCGCCCATTTGCTGGACGATAAATCTATTTTCTGGGGCGGTACAAGCTTCAAAGTAATCATTGACTTGAATGCCGTCAATATCGATTGTGGATGCCCAAGCATCGTGGAATTGCCGCTCTTTTTTTAAGGTTTCGTCTTGCATTTTTCAAGATTTGGTTATTAGTAAAAAAAGTAATTTTAAACCGCAGATAAACCCGGATTAAGGCAGATTAATTGAGATTTATCTGCTTCGATCTGGGTTCGTCTGCGGTTGGTTTCAAGAAAAATGGCTGACAATAAATTTATCAGCGCTGTGCTTTTGCAACAACTTCATTTCTGATCAGATTTGGCTGTTCCGAGGATTTTTCAGCACTATGCTGCAATGCCTGATACAGGCGATTTAAAGCGCTGATGTATGCTTCTGCGGAGGCTACGATAATGTCGGTATTTGCTGAGTGACCGGAAAATACTTTGCCTTCGTGGCGCAAGCGAATTGTTACTTCGCCGATCGCATCAATTCCTGCTGTTACCGATTGTACAGAAAACTCGATCAACTCGTTGGGTACGTTTACCACCCGGTTAATTGCCCTGTAAATCGCATCCACAGGCCCAGTGCCGATCGCAGCATCGGTCAATTCTTCGCCCGCCGGATTCCGCACAGTGACAGTTGCTGTCGGGCGAGATTTGTCGCCGCAGGAAACCTGCACCAATTCTAACCGGAATAGTTCCGGTGCTTGGTGCACTTCGTTATTGGCGATCGCCTCTAAATCCCAATCAGTAATCTCTTTTTTCTTGTCAGCTAAATCTTTGAACTTGACAAAAGCCTTATTTAGCTCATCGTCGGCCATTTCAAAACCCAACTCTTTCAAGCGAGTCTGAAATGCGTGACGGCCGGATAATTTGCCCAAGACGATTTGATTTTCAGTCAAGCCGATCGACTCAGCGTCCATAATCTCGTATGTCCGCTTATTTTTCAGCACTCCGTCTTGGTGAATTCCCGACTCGTGAGCGAAAGCATTTGCCCCCACAATCGCCTTATTTGGCTGCACCAACATCCCCGTCAAATTGGAAACCAACCGCGAGGTTTTATAAATTTGGCGCGAGTCAATATTTGTCAGCGGTTCCTCAGAATCCGCAGGCCGGCCCAAGAACGGATTATAATATTGGCGCCGCACGTAAAGCGCCATTACCAACTCTTCGAGAGCTGCATTTCCCGCCCGTTCGCCAATCCCGTTAATCGTGCATTCTAACTGTCTGGCGCCATTTTTCACAGCTTCCAAAAAGTTAGCAACAGCCAATCCTAAGTCATTGTGACCGTGAACCGAAATAATTGCGCGATCGATATTCGGCACATTTTCCTTAATTCCGCGAATCAAAGCCCCAAACTCGCTCGGAGTCGTATAGCCGACAGTATCGGGAATATTAACAGTAGTCGCACCCGCTGCGATCGCCCGTTCTAGAACCTGATACAAAAACTCCGGTTCCGATCGACAAGCATCTTCCGGCGAAAACTCCACATCATCCACAAAAGACTTAGCGTAAGCCACCATTTCCGGCACTATTTCCAGAACCTCAGCCCGCGTCTTTTTCAGCTTATACTCCAAGTGAATATCGGACGTAGCCAGAAACGTATGAATTCGCGAATTTACGGCGGGTTTCAGAGCCTCGGCTGCTGTTTTAATATCCTCCTTTCTCGCCCTCGCTAAACCGCAAATTGTCGGCCCATTTTCTGTGCCAACCGATCGGGCTATTTTTTGGACTGCCTCGAAATCTCCCGTGCTGGTGAAAGGGAAACCCGCTTCAATCACATCCACGCCCAATCTCGCTAACTGGCGGGCGATCGTCAGCTTTTCATCCACATTCAGAGATGCACCCGGAGATTGTTCTCCGTCCCGCAAAGTCGTATCGAAAATAATAATCCGGTCTTGACTTGGTTGAGTTTTCATAGCTCTACAAAAGTGTTTTCCTGATTTTTACTTGTCCGTTTTTCTGGATTTTTAGCCTCCAGTCAGTCGATTTTAGATTTGAGATTTTAGATTTTAGATTTGAGATTTACTCCACAGATGAATCTGGGAACTTGAACCTTAGTCTAAAATTTTGGGCTACTGGTGGCTCCTATCGGAAAGCAAGTATGCGTTTTTTGGCGGGAGCACCAGTCCCGTGTTTCGCGCCAATAACGAATAATTAATAACCCATAACCCATAACCCATAACTGCTGACTAATAACTACTAACTAATGACTAATGACTAATGACTAATAACTACTAACTACTGACTAATAATCCATCTTCTCGATATGTTCCCTAATTTCATTTAGGTCTATATACCTATCTGTAGCATTTCGTAACTCTCTAGCAATCATTCCTTCGGTGGATACCACAGTAATATGAGTATTTTTCGAGCGGAGCAGCTCGATCGCCCGCTCAAAATCCCCATCCCCGCTAAACAGCACAACTTGGTCGTATTGATCCACGGTATTAAACATATCAACCACAATTTCTATGTCTAAATTAGCCTTTTGAGAATATCTGCCCGAAGCATCGTCGTAATATTCCTTAAGAATTTTAGTGCGAACCGTGTAACCTAGACTGATCAAAGCATCTCGAAATCCCCTTTGATCTTGGGGGTCTTTCAGACCCGTATACCAGAAAGCATTGATCAAGATGACATTCGGCTGCGAAGTTTTGAAATATTCGAGCACCCTGCGAGGATCAAAAAACCAACCGTTCTTTTGTTGAGCGTAGAACATATTGTTCCCGTCCACAAAAATAGAAAGGCGGTTCATTAAGTTTGTCATAGAAACTTAGACCTAATAATTGTAGAAAGAAGTTAATCTAAATATCACATTTTAGCAACATGGAGCTAACTGAGGCAATAGATTAGACTTCAGAAAACTCCATCTCCCCAGTATTTCATATTTTCGGCTCTACCGCCAGAGGGTTCTTTTAACCCTGCTTGCTTTTGAGCGAGGGGCCCTCACAAACTATACGCCTAGTAACTCAATACCGACTGCCGTGTCAAGGTTAAGGGCGTCTTCAAACTACCGCGCCCACCGCCCTACCGCCAAACAGGCATACGCCCAGCGCATAGCAGTAGATTTTGCTCCCCTGATTTCATAGCGCAGACTACCTCCGCTCAAGCCTTTTTGCTTTCAAGAGCCCAGCGAGCTAACTCTGTCCGGTTGTGCAGACCTGTTTTGCCCAGCATATTGCTGACGTGGCTTTCGATAGTCCGCTGGCTGACATTCATCACGTCTGCGATCTGGCGGTTTGCCATACCCTGCGCTAGCAACTGTACCACCTTTAACTCAGTGGGAGTCAATTCGACATTGCGGCGCGCCTTAATTTTTGGGCCACTCTCCATACCGGGATTTGAGTGACGAATCAAGCGGGATGCTGCTTTCAGAGAAGATTCCACTTGGGCTACCAGTTCTTCTGGTTCAAAAGGCTTGACTATATAAACGTCAGCGCCCGTGCTCAAGCCTTTTACTCGGTCTGAACTTTGACCTTTTGCGGACAAGAAAAGAACCGGAATCCAGCTCGTGCGCGGGTCTTCTCTGATGTGTTTGACTAAAGTGTAGCCGTCCATTTCCGGCATCATCACGTCGCAGATCATCAAGTCGGGAACTTCTTGTTCTAGTTTTTCCAGAGCGTCTCTGCCGTTTTCTGCTGTAATGACGTTGTAACCCCGAAACTCCAAGTAGTCTTTGACCAGCAAGATCAAATTGGGGTCGTCGTCAACCAGCATCAGCCGTTTTTGTTCTCCTGAATTATTGTCCTTTGTCATGTTTATTCCCGCTAAAGTATCCCGCACACTTCCTTGTTTTCACTTCTGTTTTTTCGGTCAGTCCCCCGCCACCCGGCTGGGAGTGGAGGACGACGATCGACTGAAGGGATGGCGGTGAGGGAAAGCGGGGCGGGTATTACCGCTTTCCAACCTATAATCGACGGCTGTTTGTGAGTGTCTTACGACCTCGAACGCAGCCCAAACCTGTAATCGACGATCGCCCTGTCAAGATCAGCCTTGATTGATTGCAGATTCCCTAACAGAGCGCAAGTTAAATATTTAATCTCGATGGTTCAATTTCAGGTTAATGCCCCGGTTTTAAATGATACTTCTGATATAGAGAAATTTAAGCAGACTCCCTACTTACGTATTTAACTGTTTCTAGTGTAGTTTGGCAACCTCCTGAGTGTCTGCCACTGAGAATTTTTTGCACAAAATTTCTCAGTTCCTGCGATCGATTTTTTTTACTGTACCTTTTGAGAAACACAAGGAACACGGGAAGCGGCACCAGCAAGACAAGAACCTAACTACAGTTTTATTGAGCTGTAGCAGGTGCGATCGCCCGGACGCGAAACTGTCTCAATTTTTCACCCTTAACCTTAAATTTAACACTTTACCTATAACCCTGTACTTTAAACAGCGCTACACTTAAATGTTTGGCTGGGTCTCAGCAGGCACAGGCAAAGGATGAGTCAAGAAAGCGTATTCTTGAACCACCTTTGAGTTTAGGAGATGTTCCTGAATAATTCTCTCAATCACGGGTGGAGTAACGTCGCGATACCACACTCCGTCTGGATAGACTACCATAATCGGGCCAGACGCGCACACTCGCAGGCAATTGGCTTTCGTGCGAAAGACGCAGGTTGGTCGATCGGCACTTGGCTTGTCCAACCCCAATTCTTGCAAGCGTTTTTTTAAGTAATTCCACGCCTCCAGACTGGTTTGCCGATCGCAGCACTTGGGCACGGTTTGGTCGGCACAGATAAAAATATGCCGCTCGATTTGAGGGATTCCCAGGCTTTGGACGCAAGCGCTCAAGCCTTGGCTGCAAGATTCCATGTTATTTTCTGTCATTTTATTCATTCGTCAACAGTAATTGGTTAGCGGTCTAAAGTCATCACCACAGCCCCCACTCCCTCCCGTCTCAACGGTAGGTTTTTTACAATTCAGAAATTGAGGGCAAACAAGAGGCAAGTTTTAAAGGCATAACAAGTCGAAATCCGGGATTTTTCGCTTCTGGCTCTCTCCCCCTCTCCCTCTCTCTCCCCCTCTCCAACTCATTGTCGGTTCGGGAACCCGTACTGACAACTAAGTTGCGATCGCCCCTTTCTAGAGCTAAATTAGCACTCAGGAGTCGAGAGTGCTAATATGTCAGTTGTAAGTAGTCCGCTGTTGCTTTCATCGTGACCCCTGACGACTGACTCACGACAATCTGTAATCTGGAGATTTATTTATGGCAGCAGTATCACTGAGTGTTTCTACCGTTAAACCGTTAGGCGAGCGCGTGTTCGTAAAAGTAAGCGCTAGCGAAGAAAAAACCGCCGGCGGCATCCTTCTGCCCGACACAGCTAAGGAAAAGCCCCAAGTAGGCGAAGTCGCGGCCGTGGGCCCCGGCAAGCGCAATGACGATGGCACCCGCATTGAAATGGAAGTCAAAGTCGGCGACAAAGTTCTCTACTCGAAGTACGCCGGCACCGACATCAAACTCGGCACAGACGAATACGTCTTGCTTGCAGAAAAAGACATTCTGGCGATCGTTAACTAATTAATCATTAGTCATCAGTCCTTAGTCATCAGTCATTAGTTTAAAGCGAACGCCGCCAAACAACTAATGACACGGGACAAATGACTAAAATCCATCATCCCCAATCCAAAATCTCAAACCCTCTCATCCCCAAAAACTATGGCTAAGCGTATCATCTACAACGAAAATGCACGTCGCGCCCTCGAACGCGGTATGGACATTTTGGCCGAAGCAGTGGCAGTAACCCTCGGCCCCAAAGGCCGCAACGTGGTTCTCGAAAAGAAATTCGGAGCTCCTCAAATCGTCAATGACGGTGTTACCATCGCCAAAGAAATCGAACTAGAAGACCACGTAGAAAATACAGGCGTTGCCCTGATCCGTCAAGCAGCTTCCAAAACCAACGACGCAGCAGGCGACGGTACCACAACTGCTACCGTTTTGGCTCACGCCATGGTCAAAGAAGGTCTGCGTAACGTAGCAGCCGGCGCAAATGCGATCGCCCTCAAGCGCGGTGTTGACAAAGCAACCACGTTTTTGGTAGAAAAAATTGCCGAACACGCCAAACAAGTAGAAGATTCCAAAGCCATCGCTCAAGTCGGCTCCATCTCTGCTGGTAACGACGATGAAGTCGGCCAAATGATTGCCAACGCAATGGACAAGGTGGGCAAAGAAGGCGTGATTTCCCTGGAAGAAGGGAAGTCTATGACCACCGAATTGGAAATCACCGAAGGGATGCGCTTCGACAAAGGCTACATCTCTCCCTACTTCGTCACCGACACTGAACGGATGGAAGCGATTCTCGAAGAACCGTTCATCTTGCTGACAGACAAGAAAATTGCTCTGGTACAAGATTTAGTACCTGTGCTCGAACAAGTAGCTCGTTCCGGCCGCCCGCTGTTGATCATTGCAGAAGACATTGAGAAAGAAGCTTTAGCTACCCTCGTTGTCAACAAACTGCGCGGTGTGTTGAACGTGACTGCTGTTAAAGCACCCGGTTTTGGCGATCGGCGCAAAGCCATGTTAGAAGATATCGCCGTATTGACCGGCGGTCAACTAATCACCGAAGATGCCGGTTTGAAACTGGAAAACACCAAGCTCGACATGATCGGCAAAGCTCGCCGCATCACCATCACCAAAGACAGCACCACAATTGTTGCCGAAGGTAACGAAGCCGCCGTTAAGTCCCGCTGCGAACAAATTCGCCGTCAAATGGACGAAACCGAGTCTTCCTACGACAAAGAAAAGCTGCAAGAACGTTTAGCCAAATTGGCTGGCGGCGTCGCAGTCATCAAAGTCGGCGCGGCTACCGAAACAGAAATGAAGGATCGCAAACTGCGTTTGGAAGATGCGATCAACGCAACCAAAGCTGCTGTAGAAGAAGGAATTGTTCCTGGTGGCGGTACAACTTTGGCTCACCTGACTCCTCAATTGGAAGAGTGGGCTAATAGCAATCTGAAGGGCGAAGAATTGACCGGTGCATTGATTGTGGCACGGGCTCTGGCTGCTCCTCTGAAGCGGATTGCTGAAAATGCTGGTTTGAATGGCGCTGTGATTGCTGAGCGCGTCAAAGAAAAGCCGTTCAACGTCGGTTTCAACGCAGCGACAAATGAGTTTGTCGATATGTTTGAAGCTGGAATTGTTGACCCTGCGAAGGTGACTCGTTCTGCTCTGCAAAATGCCGCATCTATTGCTGGTATGGTGCTGACAACCGAGTGCATCGTCGTTGACAAGCCTGAACCGAAGGATGGCGCTGCTGCAGGCGCTGGCGGCGGCATGGGCGGCGGCGACTTCGATTATTAATCGATAGTCGATCGTTTGATGGGGCGGGCTTTCGGGCCCGCCTTTTTGATAAACAAAATAGCTGTCACCTGGTGACAGCTATTTTTTTTTGCTGACTGATATACTCAGAAGGAGCTTAGGTACTCCTACTTTAGGGAACCGCTGTATAAAAAAATTTGAGGTAATGTGTCTATGTCTAATGAAAATAAATACCATTCTCAGAAACAGAAGCCCAAACTAATTTGGCAAAATCAACGCTTGAGAGAGTTGCAGCAACAATTAGACAAATTGAGTGAGAGTCATGGCAGCCTGCTTGAGCAAAACCAGAGAATAGAGCAAAAACTAGAGGATTTAAAGTCTCTGTTAGAAAATCGACCTGATATCATCACAAGTCAGGTCGATGAACCCAGTGATAAGCAATATGAAGATCGGCTAGTGTTTAACCGTGGTCAGAGTCGAGAAGTGCTTAGTCATGCGCTGGAAAATGTTCAAGAGCGATTGATTCTGGTATGTCCTTGGCTGACCTATTGGGCTACTGCTGTAGTGATTGAGAAGTGCGAAGAACTCATAAAGCGAGGTGTTCGGATTGATATTGGTTGGGGTAAATTGGAGGATCTGGCTAGAGATCAAACAGATACATTTTGGTATGGAGCATTGCCCACATTGCGTGAACTCGAAAATGAATATCCTAAGTTCCTCTCTTTGAAGGAATTGGGTACCCATGAAAAGTTTTTGGTGTGTGATAACAACTTTGCCATGCTGGGAAGTCATAACTTTCTCACCTCTAAGGAAAGTAGCCCAGAGTTTGAAGTGGGAATTTTGATCGAAGACACCAACACCATCCAAAAATTAATCAATCGTTTTGATGAATCTACTTTCGATAAGAGTGCGGCTCTTGATTACTTAAGTCGTGAAGGTGACACCTATGACCTTGAATATGACCTTGAAGAGCAACCAATAGAAATTGAGGTTTTGAAAAAAATTATTGAGAAGGCTGAGAAAAGGGTGGCTGAGAACAAGCAGAAAACTGTGGTTAAGCTTCCTCCTCCACAAACACCACCGGTCACTACTCTGAGAAACGAAGAGTCTATTGTGTTGCGAACTAAGTCTGAAAAAAGCGCTGATTTTACCACTAATAATTCAACTCCGCCTCCTCTTGAATTAAATTCAAATCGGAGAACTAGAAAGAGAACTATACAGTCAGAAGTAGGCAATGATTTGGGGGTAACATCTACAGCAAGTAGTGATAAAAAGCCAGATGTTCCTGTTTCTAATAAACCAAAGGAAGAGGCTGTAAAACCCCCGATAATTACGCAAAGTGGCGGACTGGGTGAAATTATAGTTCAACTGAATTGGAGTCAAGGAACTGGAGAAGATGGTAGCAAAACTGCCATAGATCTTGATCTGGGTTGCTTGTATGAGCTAAAAGATCGACAAAAGGGCTGTATACAAGCCCTGGGCGAATCGTTTGGTGATTTCTCTAAAACTCCGTATATTGATCTGGGTGAAGATGACCGTAAGGGTGATAAAGGTGAGACTTTGCGGATAAATGGCGACAAGGTTGCTGAATTTAAGCGGATTCTAGTTTACGCTTGGATCTATCAGGGCATAGCTAAATGGTCTGATGCTACTGGTGTTGTCAAAATCAAATTGCCAGGGGTAATTTATCAGGCAGATATCGAAGTGAAATTGGAGAATCCTAGTGATGGTATAACGAGATGTGCCATTGCCTTGTTTCAGAATGTTGATGACAAGACTTTTAAAGTTACCAAGATTGAGAAATATTTTAGAGGCCACTCAGAGATGGATAAAGATTTTAAGTGGGACTTAAACTGGGTTGACGGCTCTAAGGACTGAAGTAATTTGGGACAATTTTTATACTCGTTACCAGGCTCTGCCTGGGAACCAGTTAACCAGTTATTGAAACTGATTTAGGATTGCTATATTACCTTTCAATAATTACCCCCACCATTTATGAAACTTTATCACACCCCAATTTCCCCTAACTCCCGCCGCGTCTGGATCGCCCTCATCGAAAAAAACCTCGACTTTGAATTAGTAGAAATCCACTTGGACGGCGATCACTTGCAGCCTGAGTTTGTCGCAATGAATCCTTTTCATCGCATCCCTGTTTTGGTCGATAATGACTTCACTGTCGTCGAGTCTCTGGCAATTCTTGACTATCTAGAAGCGAAGTATCCAGAACCGGCAATGCTGCCGAAAGATCCGCAAGATTTGGCAGTTGTGAAAATGGTAGAATTGGTCACGGTTAACGAACTTGCGCCGGCACTTTACCCCCTCAGCAGTGAAAAAATGGGCTGGGGAACTCCTGAACCTCAAGTAATAGAAAAGGCTAAGGAAAAAGTCAATACTGTGCTGACATTTTTTGAAGGTTTGTTGGACGATCGCCCTTTTTTCGCTAGCAACAGTGTCACGTTTGCCGAGTGCGTTGCCGGCACCGTCGTGCCCTTGCTATCTTGGGTTGGTGTGTCCCTAGACGGTTATCCAAAAATTCAAGCTTGGTGCGATCGACTGCTTGCCCGCCCCTCATGGCAGCAAACTCAATTCACCGAGGCAGATTTGGCGGCTTTCGCATCTCGGAGACAAAAGTTTCTCGCACAATCTCAAGCCTGATGAACCCATCAATTGTCAAGCGAGCGCTCTTTTTCCTAGCTGTTATCGCCTGCATCCAAATTCCCATCGCAGCAATGGGGCAGCCCGCCGCCTGATCGAACTACGAATCAATTAACGTCAAACAGTTCCTGGGCGATCGCAAAATTACCGTCTCCAACCCCAAAGATATCGCAGCAAAACTCTGACTCGCGACAGAAATAAGTTATTCCTGGGTAAGTCATCGAAGCAATCTGGGTTCCGCGTTGTTCGCTTGCTGCGCGACAATCTTAAAACTATTTTCGGTGTCGATCGCTCTTTTAGTCAAAAAGAGCGATCGAACTCACAAGTTTACTTGCACATGATCAAATTTCCAGCAGAGATGAATCCCGCCGCAGGAGCTGAAATCTCAACCCAATTCCGGTTTTCTCCATTCTTATCTTTCACTAACTGGAAATTCGGTACAAGCGTTACTTGACCGTTAGCCGGTACACCACCTTTAACCGCAGCAGTCCTTGAAGGCTCAGTACGGATAGCTAGACCCCTCGGCGCTACGCGAGGTTCTACTTGGCGGCACAGACTTACGGGGCCCGTTGCAGGTGCTGGTGCAGGCGCAGGCGCAGGCGCAGGTGCTGGCGCTGGTGCTGGTGCGGGTGCGGGTGCTGGTGCGGGTGCTGGCGCTGGTGCTGGTGCTGGTGCTGGTGCTGGCGCTGGCGCTGGTGCTGGTGCGGGTGCGGGTGCGGGTGCTGGTGCGGGTGCGGGTGCTGGTGCGGGTGCGGGTGCTGGCGCGGGTGCTGGCGCGGGTGCTGGTGCGGGCGCTGGTGCAGGTGCGGGTGCTGGTGCGGGCGCTGGTGCAGGTGCGGGTGCGGGTGCGGGTGCAGGTGCAGGAGTTTGACTAATTGTGCACGAACCTAAATTACTTTCGTCGTTGGGATATCCGCTAGCTACATACCCTGTGACGGGAGCGGTAATTTGAATCCAGAGGCGACCGTCGGAGGCTTTAACAGAAGTAGCGCCTTGGGACAGCGTTACCTGAGTGTTAAGTCCTACCCCGCCCACTCTAGGGGATTTTGGGTCTGGGCTCTGGCGAACGGTCAAACCTTCTTTGGGAGTGACTTTGCGACAAAGGTTGCCAGCCTGGGCTATTTGAAAGGTGGCGCTATCTTCAAAGGAAATATTTTCAGCATCTTGACTGACAGTGGATGTTGATGGGGCGGCAACAACGATCGCATTTGCCTGCAAACTTCCGGTTGCGATCGCGATCGCGCCCAGCAATGCAGCGGGTTTATTCCAGCAATTCAAGTTTTTCATCCGTTCAAATCCTCACTTAACCACAATCATTATCTTAATTGCAGGTCAATATAGCAAAAAAATCGATTTGTCTTCCACAAAAAAGCTTTATGTAACTTTTTTTTACCGCAAGTCAAGTTTAATTTATATAATTTAATGTTTGGTGAGTTGAGCGAAGACACATAAAGCTGCTACGCCTATAAATTGCTCATTATGCCACAGTGGGGGAGGGGGAGAAGGTGGAAGTGTCCGAGTCTGGGAATGGCAGAGGGGAAAAGTAAACAGCGCCAATCGCTAGCATTGACCCGATGGCGGGCATCAACTTGATAAAATCTTCCAAAACGGAAACTTATCGGCTTGAGGCACAGTTGTGTTTTTGTGGCTAAAGCCGCCCCGCCATCAGCGACAGTTGCTGTAGCTGTTTCCAAACGGTTTTGTTCCTGTGGAGACAACCAGCACAAAACCTCCGAACAAAAGCAGCCCGCTCAAATCAGAAACCAAATTTTTGCGCCAATTCTGATTTAATTATATTGCTATAGCAACCGCGCTCGATGTTTATGATGTTTTCACTTGCTAAAACTAATGCGGTAGATTCCTTCGGAATGGGATCATATTAATGATAATAGGAAAAATCTTTTTTTCGCAGGGCGATCGGGATGATCGCACGCACCAGGAGAGGAAAATCCAAACTAATATCCTTCCTTCTTCCTTATTTCCCAAATAACTAAAGCCTTCTGTCTTCCAGATTTAAAGCTTTCTTCCTTCTGCTATATAATGACCAAAGCGTTAAATATTTCTCCAGTGACAAAAACTACTAACAAAAAAGACGGAAAATCCTCTAACTATCCCTTTGACGGTCTATCTTTAGACGATCGCAATCCCGAATTCATTCAGCTTTTGTTGCCAATCTGGGAATGGCTGTACCGCTACTATTTTCGCGTACAAAGCGACGGCTGGCACCACGTCCCGGCGAGCGGAAAAATGCTCGTTGTCGGTTCTCACAACGGGGGACTCGCTGCTCCAGATATGTTTATGTTCCTATACGAATGGTTCCGCAGGTACGGTACGGAACGCTTGGCCTACGGATTGATGCACCCCACGGTTTGGCAAGTTTCTCCTGATGTTGCTAGCATGGCGGTTCAGTGTGGAGCCCTCAAGGCGCATCCGAAAATGGCGATCGCAGCTTTACGCAAAAATGCCCCAGTTCTCGTCTATCCGGGCGGCGCCCAAGATGTTTTTCGTCCCCACCACTTGCGCGATCGAATCTACTTTGCGGGACGCAAGGGATTTATCAAATTAGCATTGCGAGAAGAAGTGCCAATTTTACCAATTATATCGCACGGTGCTCACGATACTTTGATAGTTTTGGCAGATTTGTACGAACAAGCAAAGCAATTGCATGAATTGGGAATGCCGTGGCTATTTGGCATCGATCCGGTGGTATTGCCGGTGTATTTGGGATTGCCTTGGGGATTGAGTATTGGGCCTTTGCCAAACCTACCTTTACCTGTGCAAATTCGGACTCGCGTGTGCGAACCGATTGTATTTGAGAGGTATGGTTCGGAGGCGGCGCGCGATCGCGATTATGTTGATGCTTGTTTCGATCGAGTTACCGCCCAAATGCAAGAACAATTAGATTGTTTGGCTGGCAATTGAGAATTGCACAAGTTCGATCGACCAAAAAACATTCTTACAGCCCAGAATCCCCGTAGAAAACTCCCCAACGCTTGGGTTGCGAGTGCAGCCAGAACTGATTTTGGTCAAAATTTCTGTGAGCATATTTTTTTGCCCAAAGCAATGACCGAGGTTATCATTATTTGCCGAGTTCGATCGGATCTCAATAACAGGCATCTTGCCTGTTCCACAGAGCGTGAATTTTCTTGTGGGATGGGCCGGAGATTCCGCCGGTGAAAGGCTTATTGACAACGATCGCAATCACCTCCACCTTATGCAATATATTTTAGCTATTGACATCTATCTTTAGATAGAATTACAATCTAACCGGACTCTTACGCAATTGGCACATTAAGATGCACGTAGTTGCGCTTCAGCAGTGGCAAGTAGGGCTGAAGCGCAACTACGTACCCAAGAATTAAATCCCCGTACAAAAACTATCAGGGAATCCACCATGAACAACCAAATAATTTTCGTAGACTCCTCTGTACAAGATTATCAAAGCCTCATTCACAACACCGATGCCGCTCAAATTTTCATTTAAAATGAAAATTTGAGCGGCATCGAACAAATTACTAACGCCTTAGCAAATCAAAAAGATATTGAATCTATACACATCCTTTCTCACGGCAACCAAGGCAGTTTAAAACTTGGTGCAGACGTACTCAATGAGAATGATATAGAAGCTTTCAACACTCAGCTAAAACAGTGGGGAAATGCTCTGACAGAGAACGGAGATATCCTACTTTATGGATGCGATGTAGCCACAGGAAAGATCGGCAAGAATTTTGTCAAACGATTGAGTGAAATAACAGGCGCAGATATTGCAGCTTCTGACAACTTGACGGGTTCTGCTGCTAAAGGCGGCGACTGGAAATTAGAAACAGCAACGGGAAATATAGAAGCCGTAGTGCCGTTTAATGGGGAGGCGATGAAAGCTTATGACGGTGTGTTGCTCAATTATAATGTCACGGTGGCAACCGATAATGGAACAGGGGGGACAGCAAATACCCTGAGTTGGGCTATTTTGCAGGCGAATAATTCGGTGGGGGTAGATGACACTATTACCCTCACCACCAATGTTAGGATGACGGGGACTCCGAATCAGCTAATTAACAGTAATATCGGGTTTATTGGTGGCGGTTTCACCGTCAGTGGCGATGTCAATAACAACGGTATTAATGACACTGGTGATGTTCGACCTTTCTTTATCCGGTCTGGAACCGTCAGTTTCTCCAACATGAGCATTACCGGAGGAAGGACACAAGGCGGAAATGGCAGCGGGATTGATAGCGGCGGTGGTGGCGGCGCGGCTGGCATGGGTGGCGCGTTATTTATCTATAACGGCAGTGTGACAATTGATAATGTGACTTTTACCAGTAACCAGGCGATCGGCGGGAATAGCGCCAATAATAATAGATTCTTAGCCGGCGGTGGCGGTCTTGGCGGTAACAGCGGTATTGGGGCGATAGGCGCTTTTGGCGGCAACGGCGGCGGCGGGTTTGGCGGCAACGGCAATAGTAACTTTACCGGCTCCTTCAACGGTGGAAATGGCGGTTCTGGCGGGGCTTTTGGCGGGAGCGGGGGAGCTGGCGGTAATGGCACGGTTGGCGGTAATGGCACTGGTGGCGGCGGTGGTGGCGGCGGTTTTAACACTACCAACGGAGGCAACGGTGCATTCGGTGGCGGCGGCGGTTCTGCTGGCGACCAAGCCTTTTTGAATGGTGGTTGGGGTGGCTTTGGTGGCGGTGGCGGTGCTGCTGCTAACTTCGGTGGCAGAGGTGGCTTTGGCGGTGGCGGCGGTGTGAGTATTAACACTAACAACCCAGGCGCAGGTGGCTTTGGCGGTGGCGCAGGTGGCGGGACTACAGACTATTCCGCCTTCCTGCCTGGTGGTGGCGGTGCCGGATTGGGTGGCGCGATTTTTGTCAGGGAAGGCAGTTTAACACTACAAAACACAACCTTCAACAACAACACCACGACAGGCGGCACGGGAGCGAATAATGGCCAAGCCCTGGCAGGCGCGATTTTTGTGCTGGATGCAGCAGCCCAAACCGCACAAACCACCCAAGGCAACACTCAGGGAATGCCAACAACTCCTCCCACTGTCAGTGTTGTTGGTTATCTCCGCACCACGGGCAATACTGCTGCTAATAACGCAAACACCACCCCAAATAACAACGATATCTACGGCAGCATCAACACTGCACCCGTCCCTAACAATACCCCTGTTACCCTCAATTCTGTCCTAGAAGAGGCACCCGCGCCGGTGGGTGCTGTCGGTACCCCAATTTCCAGCCTTGTGGCGATAGGTACAAACATCACCGATCCCGACACTGGGGCATTGACGGGCATCGCCCTCACTGCCACCGACACGACTAACGGCAGTTGGTTTTACACCACAGATGGCGGAATAACCTGGAACGCCTTGGGCGCAGTAACCAATACCAACGCCCGCTTACTGGCAGCAGATGCCAACACCCGTATCTACTTTCAACCAACAACCGCCAACTACAACGGCACTATCACCAACGCCCTCACCTTCCGTGCTTGGGATCAAGTCGTCGGTACTAATGGTGCCACCGCCAATACCAGCATCAACGTTGGTATCAGCACAGCTACCAACACCGCAGCCATCACCGTTACCCCCGTCAACGACATTCCCAGCTTCACCGCCACCAACCCCACCGTTAATGAAGATGCTGGGGCGCAAATAGTAACGGGTTGGGCAACCTTCAGCCCCGGCCCCGCCAACGAATCCACTCAAACCGCCACTTACACTGTTAGTAGCATCAGCAACTCTGCCTTATTTGCCACACCACCAGCAATAGATGCAAACGGCAACCTCACTTACACTCCCGCCGCCGATGCTTTCGGCACCTCCACCTTTGATGTAAAAGTACAAGATAGCGGCGGCACAGCTAACAGCGGTGTTGATACTTCCGCAGTACAAAACTTTACGATTACCGTTAACTCAGTCAATGACAAACCCAGCTTCAGTAACTTAGGCAACCAAACCCTAACAGCTTGGACAAATACGGCTCAAACTATTAGCAACTGGGCAAATACTATCAGCTTTGGTCCCGCTGATGAAGCTACTCAAACAGTTAGCAACTACACCATTACTAACAACGACAACACCTTATTTACTACTCAACCAAGTCTAGCAACCAATGGCACACTGACCTACACTCCCAGTGGCAAACCCGGCACAGCCACCGTTAGCGTGCAACTGCAAGATAGCGGTGGTACAGCAAATGGCGGTATTGACACTTCCAGCCCAGCCACATCATTTAATATCACCATTCCCGTACCGAAAGTTAACCTCACTGCCAGCACAACTACTGCCAGTGAAGCCGGGACAACAGCTATTACCTTTACCGCCACTGCTGAAGGTAATGTAGCCGGTGATCAAACACTTAATTTAGCATTAACAGGTACTGCTAGCCCTGCTGACTTTACTGGTGCTATTCCTACTCAAATCACCCTACTCGATGGCAGTAAGACGGGGCAAGTAACCATTACAGTTAATGATGATTTGATTGCTGAAGGTGCGGAAACAGCTACTTTAACAATTAGCAGCCCGTCATCCGGGATAGCATTAGGAACTACCACCAACCAAAGTGTGACGATTACTGACAATGATACTGCTAACATTACCATTACACCAACTACAGGATTAACCACAACCGAGGCTGGCGGGAAAGCTACATTTACAGTTCAACTTAATAGTCAACCCACGGCAGATGTGACTGTAGGTTTAACCAGCGATAACACCGCCGAAGGAACAGTTTCCCCAACTTCAGTCACTTTCACGAATGCTAATTGGAATGTTGCACAAACAGTCACCGCAACGGGAGTTGATGACAATCTAGTAGATGGGAATAAAACCTATAACATTGTCACCGCCGCCGCTACCAGTACGGACTCTAATTACAACGGATTTAATCCAGCCGATGTCGCGGTGACTAATACCGATAACGACGTAACTCCCTTACCAGAAATTCAAGTTTTAGACGGAACAACAGATATAGTAGATGGTACTGCAAGCGCGATCGACTTTGGCAGCGTCATAGTTGGCACCACTCTCAACAAAACCTTTACCGTCAAAAATCTCGGTACAGCAGTTTTAAACCTCAGCAACCTTACCCTACCAACTGGATTTAGCATTGTCGGAACCTTACCTGCAACTGTCGCCGCTGGCGGTACAACTAACCTGCAAGTTCAAGTAGATACCACAGCAGCAGGAAATAAATCAGGTACGCTGCAATTTGTCAATGATGATAGCGATGAAAATCCCTTTGATTTCCCGATTTCAGCATCAGTCACTGCTACACCATTACCAGAAATTCAAGTTTTAGACGGAACAACAGATATAGTTGATGGTACTACAAGTGCGATCGACTTTGGCAGCGTCATAGTTGGCACCACTCTCAACAAAACCTTTACCGTCAAAAATCTCGGTACAGCAGTTTTAAACCTCAGCAACCTTACCCTACCAACTGGATTTAGCATTGTCGGAACCTTACCTGCAACTGTCGCCGCTGGCGGTACAACTAACCTGCAAGTTCAAGTAGATACCACAGCAGCAGGAAATAAATCAGGTACGCTGCAATTTGTCAATGATGATAGCGATGAAAATCCCTTTGATTTCCCCATAGCGGCTACAGTAACAACCGCACCAACTCCAACTCTAACTCCAACGCCGACACCGGAACCCGTACCCACGCCGACACCGGAACCCGTACCCACGCCGACACCGGAACCCGTACCCACACCAACACCGGAACCCGTACCCACACCAACACCGGAACCCGTAACCACACCAACACCGGAACCCGTACCCACACCAACACCGGAACCCGTACCCACACCAACACCGGAACCCGTACCCACACCAACACCGGAACCCGTACCCACACCAACACCTGTTAACATTCCCGATACAGAGTGCATTTGCGATCAAATTGAGTATCCCAATCTCAACAAACCCAACGAACAAATTGATAATATTATCAATGGTCTTCCCGGTCTTCTAATTGGCACTCCCAGAAACGACGCATATTTTGGCAGCAACAGTCCCAATATCTTTGATGCTTTAACTGGCAACGACAACCTATTTGGTGGCGAATTTAACGATATCTTCAACGGCAATGAAGACAATGACTTCATTGATGGCAACAAGGGAGACGACCTCTTATTTGGTGGCAAAGGAAACGACATCCTTATTGGTGGTTTTGGTGAAGATATTATCTTTGGGAATGAGGGCAACGATTCAATTAACGGCAAAGAAGATGATGACTTAATCTTTGGCAATCGAGGTAATGATTTTCTCGACGGTGGCAAAGGAAACGATATCCTATTCGGCGGAAAAGCTCAGGATTTAATTCTAGGCAGCGAAGGCAATGATACTCTCTTCGGACAACTCGAAGACGATACTTTGTGCGGCGGTGCAGGAGATGACTTCCTAAGCGGCAACGAGAATAAGGACTTAATTGACGGCTGCGAAGGAAACGATACAATTGACGGCGGTGAAGATAATGATACCTTACTCGGCTGCGTTGGCGATGATTTCTTGTCGGGAGATTTAGGGAATGACAGCCTCATCGGAGGTTTGGGCAACGACACTTTTGTCTTAGGAGTCGATCGCGGATTCGATATTATCTCTGATTTTGTCAAAGGTCAGGATTTCATCGGATTGTCGGGAGGCCTGAGTTTTAACCAGTTAGAAATAAGTCTGAACAATAACAGCGCGCTGATTAAATTAAAGGGAAGTGGAGAAGTAATTGCTTCGTTAACTGGAGTCAATGCCAGCTTAATTGGTGTTGACGATTTCCGAATTGTCTGATATCCTGTCTGCTAAAATAACCGTTACAAGGCAAGTAGTGAGGACTTCATTCCTCACTACAAACCAATTCGATCGTGCAGGTTGTAGCGGACATACTATCAGCCGTTTTGGCGCACTCCGACTCCTCGAAACCGGGTTTTTTACGCCCGTGTGCGGCCTGCGATGCGTCTGTTCGTAAAAAAACCCGGTTTCTTGGCCCCCATGCGTCCAGGACTAGAGAATTGGAAAAAATAAGCTGATTCCGTGTAAACTCTTTCTATTAATTCTGCGCTTTGCCTTATGCCTTCTGCCGAACGGTGACTAATTGCCCGATCGCCTTCAGCGCAATACTGGGAGAAAAAAGTACAGCCGGCGACTCAATCATGTGCACAACTTCCACAAATGCTTGACAAACTTTAGCATCTCCGACGAGCACTTTTAACACCAAATCCATGTAATCAATTGTCAGCCTCGTAGCGAGGTTTAGTTTTGCACCTGTACTTCCCCGATAGCGAGAGTCCTGACTGATGGCAAATGTCCAAGGAATTGTATGTAATTTTGCTAATTTTTTTTGAAATTGTCGAGAGAAACCTTTTAAATTGCCCTGCAGATAGCGCTGCCGCTGCTTTTGGAGGCATTCATCTAACATCTGAGCATCCAGTGCAGCAACCGTTATTCCGTGTCCGTATATCGGGTTAAAAGCGCAAACTGCATGACCGATAATTATTAAGTTTTCAGGATAACGACGGAGGCGCTCGTAGTGGCGCCAACGATTTTCTGTACCTCGATAGCTATAAACTGGTGTGATGGCTTCTGCGTCTTTAATCGCATGATAAATTGTCGGGGTTGGCAAAGTGCGGGCAAATTCTAGAAAGCCTGCTTCGTCTGTGGGGGGATAATCGCGATCGCCCCCGTCGAGAGTCACCAGCCAGCGATTGCCTTCGATCGGAAAAATTGCACCGCCACGAGTGCGAACTGGCGGGGCTAGTGACACAAATACTGGCGCTGTTTCTGACAATTTACCGCTGCATTTATAGATGCGGGTGGCATAGCCGACAAAAGCATTGATAACGGTTTCTTGCGGAGGTTCATAGCCCAAACTTTTCAACCATTTAGGTGTTTTGGAAACTTTGCCACCAGCATCGACTACTAAATCTGCAT
The DNA here is from genome assembly GCF_036705675.1 of Microcoleus sp. AT8-A3. NCBI lineage: Bacteria > Bacillati > Cyanobacteriota > Cyanophyceae > Oscillatoriales > Microcoleaceae > Microcoleus > Microcoleus sp. AT8-A3. The sequence goes on along the minus strand of NZ_JAUBVD010000007.1, from coordinate 70,020 downwards.
ACAAATTCTCTGTATGGATGTTACTAGGGTTGTGACGATCGCGAAAACGCACCGACACGCCAGCAACCTCCGCACGCGAGGCATTAGCCAGCAACCCCGTTACTGTGCCTCCTTGGAGGAAATGCACGTTCGTATTTTCAGCCAAGCGGCGGCGAATTTGCCAATCAAGTAAATCCCGACTGAACAAAATTAAATCATTTAGATCCGGGCTAAAGTGCGGGGCCCAACCCGCCGGACTAAACCACCCGATCGACCTCGGATCTAAACTACGAGCACCAGCAGCTACCAGTTCGTTTTCCAAGCCGGGAAAAAACTCTTCTAGGATGATTCTCCCGCGATTTAAAAGGATGTGAAGGTGACGAGATTGAGGAATCCCAGGGCGAGGTGCGGGTTTTTCTGGAAAAAAATCTCGTTCAACAATACTTACTCTGTCGAAGTGTTTTGCTAATACTCTAGAGGCAAACAGTCCTGCTAAACTGCCGCCAATAATAATTGCATGACTTTCTCGCTGCACTATCGAATTCCTTCAAAGCTAATTTGCTATGGCATGGGTAGATGAATTGTGAACAATTTGTCTGGGCTCCTGTACCAACTCTTAATATCGATCGACCACAGATTCTCCTGTGCGATTATTTTAATCAGACTTACATACCACAAATTGCCCTAAAGTGACAGCCGGCCGCAGACATATTTCTACACTTCCAACTGTAGGGGGATGCTTTAGCTCGACAATAAGGCGATGCTTGCCATTGGGGGCATGAGTCTAAAACTATACATTAGTTAACTTGCGCCAATGAGCGCGCGCACCCACTCCTTAACGAGGAATATACTATGTATCAAAATTTGCCAATAAATCCACAACTGTATAACATCGGGTTCTGGCTGGCCCAAGTGCCAGTAGACCAGACTACAACAACAAACAGAGTAGAAGACGCAGCACTCCTCTATTCCGGGCCACAATTTTTTATCGCCTTGATAGCTGGAGTGGTACTCGCCTGCGCTTTCCAACTCTTGCTAACAAATTTATCAGTAGCAGCCGGCCTTTCGTACATTGGACAATCCCACGACGACGACCACCACTCGGATAGCGGCAGCCCCCCAGTCCGCCATATCGGCAGAAAAGTAGGCACTTGGACGCTGATTACCGTCACCATCGCCCTATTCTTTGCTTGCTTGCTTGCAGTAAAGCTCAGCTTGATTAGCAGTCCCGGTTTAGGTGCGATCGTCGGTTTAGTCGTGTGGGCTACCTATTTCTCAATGCTTGTTTGGGTGAGCTCCACCACCGTCGGTTCCTTGATCGGTTCCGTCGTCAACAGCGCCACAGCAGGCTTTCAAGCCATTGTCGGCACCGCAGCCTCGGCTATCGGCGCCAAAGCAGCCAGCAACCAAGTAGTCGCCACAGCCAAAGCAGCAGCAGCAGCAGTGGGCCATGAACTCGGTAGCGCGATCGACCCCACAAGCTTGCGCGAAAACGTCGAAGACTACATCCAAAGCCTCAAACCGCCAGAATTAGACATCAAAGGGATGCGTAGCGAGTTTGAAAAATTGCTCAACGATCCGCAACTAAAAACTATTGCAGCCGAAAATTTGCCAAATCTCGATCGGCAAACCCTCGTAGATTTAGTAAGTTCGCGATCGGACTTATCAAAACGCGACGTAAACCGGATTGTAGACCAACTTCAAGATGCTTGGAAACAAGTAGGAAAACAAGGGCAGCCATCAGACGGCATCGCCCAATTAGTAGACTATCTCAAATCTGCCAAATCTGGAGATCTGGTCTCAGATAAATTGGCAAGTCGGGTAGAAAAAGCCCTCAGCAATCTGGGCGGTCAAAATTCTGGACAAAGCCCGACCATGATGTCCCAAGCAACGACAATGGCAGTCAATGCTTTAATGGGAATAGTATTGGGTCGCACAGATATTTCTGACTTGGATCTTGAAAAAGTAGTCGGTCAGCTCAAAGAAGCTAAAGACAAAGTTACCCAGCAAACTGATAAAATTACCGCTCAAGTCAAAGGCGAACCCGTAACTTACAGCCCAATTCGTGCCGACGTAGAAAACTACCTACTCAACACTTATTCGTGGCAGATGAACCCCCAAGCCATCGAGCGCGAATTTCGGGACGTGCTCTACGATCCTACCGCCGACCCCGGAACAGTGCGCCGCGAATTAGAAAAACTAAAACAGTCTAATTTTGCCGAAATCTTGGCTAGTCGAGGCGTTTTTACCCAAGACAAAATTAAAGAAATTTCCCAGGAATTAGAAGCAATTAGACAGCGCGTTTTACAAACCGTGATCTTTGCCGAGGAGCAAGAAAAAGCTCGCGATTTGCAGTGGCGGTTGGAAACTTATTTGAAGTTGACGCCGAAAGAGGAACTGACAGCAGCAGGTATCGGGAGCGATTTCAAAAAAATCTTAGAGGATTCCGACGCGAGTTACGAACAGTTGCGCGATCGACTTTCTCCTTACACCCGCGACAGTTTTGTGCAAATTCTCCGAGGTCGCGAAAATTTCGGATTCCAGGAAGTAGAACAGATTGTTCAAGAGTTAGAAAGGACGCGAGATGTAGTTTTAGCAGATGCTAAAGGTCTGCAAGAAGCAGCGCAAGCCCGACTAGATAACCAGTGGCAAAGAGTACAAGAATACTTGAAGTCTACGGGCAAAGAAGAACTCAATCCCGAAGGCATCAAGCGCGATTTGAAAACGCTGCTGGACAACCCGGAAGCGGGAATGTGGGCGCTCAGAGCTAGAGCTTCTAAGTTCGATCGCCAAACTTTGGTAAAATTGCTATCTCAGCGGAAAGACCTCAGCGAAGACCAAGTAAATCAGCTTCTCGAAAGCGCCGAAGAAAATTGGCACAGCGCGGTACATACGCCGCAAAAGTTGGCAGAAAAAGCTAAGGATCAGTACGACCAAACCACCACCGCCCTTGCAGATTACCTTCGCAATACTGGCAAATCAGAACTCAATCCTGAAGGGATTCAGCGGGATTTGACAAAACTGCTGGAAAATCCAAAAGAAGGAGCTTTGGCGCTGCGTGGCCGCCTGTCTCAAGTCGATCGCGATACTTTGGTAAAACTGCTTTCTCAGAGACAAGATTTGAGCGAGGAACAAGTCAATCAAATTATCGACCAAGTGCAGGAAACCCTTGGCTCGATTGTGAAAGCGCCCCGCCGTTTGGCAAAACGGGTGCAAAGCCAAGTGCACGATTTTCAGAGTGTTTTAGAAGATTATTTGCGTAATACGGGCAAGGATGAATTAAATCCCGAATCCATCAAGCGCGACTTGCAACTGCTGCTGCATGACCCGAAAGTCGGTGCATACAGTTTGGGCGAGCGCTTGTCGCACATCGATCGAGCTACAATTGTTTCTCTGCTGTCTCAGCGGCCGGATATTTCTGAAGCAGAAGCCAATCGCATTGTCGATGGAATTTTGTCGGTGCGCGATGAGTTCGCACTGCAAATTCAGAAAATACAGGAGGGTATTCAGTCGGTAATTGACGGGGTTCTCGGAAAAATTCGGGATTACCTCAATTCGCTCGATCGCCCTGAACTAAATTACGAAGGCATTACGCGGGACGTGCGGAAGTTATTTGACGATCCGCAAGCCGGATTTGATGCTTTGCGCGATCGGCTGGGTCATTTCAACCGCGATACTTTAGTAGCACTAATGAGTTCTCGCGAGGACATTTCCGAAGCAGATGCCAACCGCTTGATCGACCAAATTGAAAGAAGCCGCAACACCGTCTTGCAAAGAGCAGAACGCTTGCAGCAAGAGGCGCAGCTTCGCCTCGAAAGCATCAAACTGCAAGCTGAAAAACAAGCCGAAGAAACCCGGAAAGCAGCAGAAGTTGCCTCTTGGTGGCTGTTTTTCACCGCTCTTTCCTCGGCTGCAGCTGCAGCAGGCGCCGGTGCTTTAGCCGTCATCCGATAAAAAAGACTCAAGTTGCGATCGGATTGCATATAGTGCCTGATGTGAGTTTCTACTGACATCAGGCACTAATGTTAGTAAAGGATTTGATCGGGGATTGGGAACGAGTTTGTATTAATTTGTTAGTACGGTTGAATAATGTTATGGTAAACCAGTTCATACCCGTTTTTTGAGGCTGGTGCCAACGGTGAATCTATACATTTTAATTAGCAGTTTTGATGAATTTAAAATAGAAAAGTGAAAAGCCGATTTTATTGATTGTCGTATATTTTATTTGCAGATGTAATAAATAAAAAGTAGCCGGATCTTCATTGCCTCTGCTATCACAATTTTTGAACGGGGTTCAGGCTTGCAGGCTGGATTTGCTTTGAGGCAGATTCTACAACTGTTGCAAGGATTACTGAAGAATGACAAAAATCAAAACATTTATTGGAGTGAAAACCTTTTGGCAAAGCAAACTTCGCGGGCCAGTTCCCTCTCTCCTCAATATTTTTTAGGTACAATAATAGAGAGGGTTCTCCACCCAGCACGCCTGTTCTCCCAACCGCCCGCCGCCCTGGCTGCGTTAGTATCAAACAAACGCGAACTGTTTTGAGTTCGATCGGCGGTTAATTTTGAAGATGCCGATCGTCAGGTTTTGACTTGTAGGTCATAGGTTGTAAGGAACCCCATAGCTAAAGCTAGGGGCTTTCAGGAAGTCCGGCTCGATCGCCAGCGGTTCAAGAAGAAAGCCCGAACCTTACCAGAGACAGGATTAGACCTACGTTTTTTGAGTCACGATACCGGAGAATGCGACGCTAGTTTTCCGATCTATCGCCAAAAGTTAAACAGGCTTAACGGGGTTAAACCAGTGCTTTTGGCATAACAAGCTCAATAAACATTCAAGGGAGCGAACTTTACCCAGCAATGGAGGACTTTATGTCTAATTTTGTTTTTGTAATTGATGCCCAAAAAAGACCGCTAACACCAATTCATCCCGGTTTTGCAAGGAGGCTTCTGAAGCAGAAACAAGCGGCTATTTACCGTAAGTTTCCGTTCACTTTGATTCTTGAAGAGTCCCGACCCGATTTAATCAGACCCCATTTAAAGATTAAAATCGATCCTGGTTCTAGGGTAACTGGTTTTGCCATATTGAACGGCGCACAAGTCATTTGGGCAGCAGAATTGACTCACAGAGGTCAGGCAATCAAAGATGCTCTGCTCTCACGCCGTCAACTGCGGAGGGGACGACGAAATCGACATACTCGTTATCGTCAACCAAGGTTCTTGAATCGCACAGGTCCTAGAGGTTGGTTGGCACCCAGTCTTGAACACCGAGTTTTGACTACACTCACTTGGGTGAACAAACTCATCAAACTTGCGCCTATCGGGTCAATAGCTCAAGAACTTGTGCGATTTGATTTACAACAACTTGAAAACCCTGAAATCTCAGGTATTGAATATCAGCAAGGCACACTTTTGGGCTACGAGGTTCGCGAATATATTCTTGATGCGTGGGACAGAAAATGCGCTTATTGTGGTAGTGAAAATATACCTTTACAAGTCGAACATATTCACCCTAAAGCTAAAGGCGGCACGAATCGTATCTCAAATCTATGTCTGGCTTGCGATTCTTGCAATAAAAAGAAAGATACTCAAAAAATTGAGCAATTCCTGGCCAAAAAACCTGATGTTCTTAAAAGAATTCAAGCACAAAGAAAACGACCCTTAAAAGATGCTGCTGCCGTCAACTCGACACGTTGGGCGTTGTTCAATCAGCTCAACAAAACTGAACTTCCGGTAACTACGGGTTCTGGCGGTCAAACGAAGTTCAATCGAACTCGTTTGCAACTACCTAAATGTCACTGGTTAGATGCTGCAAGTGTCGGCAAAGTCGAAGAATTAAAGGTGCTGACTTCTCAACCACTGCTAATCAAGGCGACGGGACATGGCAGCAGACAGATGTGTGGCACGGATAAGTTTGGCTTTCCAATTCGCCATAAATCAAGAAAGCAAATCCATTTCGGTTTTCAAACTGGTGATATTATCAGCGCGACAGTCACCGCAGGAAAGAAAGTCGGCTCCTATGTGGGACGAGCTCTGTGCCGTGCATCCGGCTCGTTTGATATCGCCACCACGATGGGAAGAGTGGCAGGGATTAGCCATAAATATTGCAAACCCATTCACAAAAAAGATGGTTATTCGTATGGATTTTGAAGAGAGGCGACTGAAGTCGCAGCCGCTTTCCTCCCCATGTCTAAAGCCAGGGGCTTCTCGCTCGTTTTTTGGTGAATAATATGGAACTAAAGCTCTGAAAATACTACACTGGCTGTGGGGGGCAACATACCGGATACCTTGGGAATACCAAGGGCTTTGCTTTCGTCAGCCCAGAAAAGTCCAAACACGCAGGCCCTGCGATCGCCAATGTTAAACAACCTACGTCTCAAACCTCTCCTGGCTAGTTGCCTATTAGCACCGTGAGGAGGGCGACGCCATGCAACTCCGAAAAAAAACACTATTAATCATCGGTGCAGCGCTGATCAGCCTGATTCTGGTTCTCTATGCCACTGCATCAACTATTTTGCTGCATGATTTTCACAACCTGGAGGCACAGTACGTCCGCCAGGATGTCGCACGGGCTTTGGACGCATTAGATGATGACTTGTCGAATTTAGACACCAGCGCCCAAGATTACGCCGATTGGGACGATACTTACTCTTTCGTCGAAACACGGAACGAAAATTTTGTCAAGTCAAATTTCGTCGATTCGACATTTATTTACTTGAGACTAAACTTATTGGTGCTGCTTGACTCCAACGGTAAGACAATCTTCAGCAAAGGTTTCGACCTTAAATCCCAAACCGAAATCCCGATTCCCGAAAGCTTCAAACAGCACTTGACCGAGGCACTAATAGACTCATCGACAGTCGAGGGCGATCGCCCCGTCGCCAAAACAGGCGTCCTCACCCTGCCAGAAGCCAGACTGCTGATTGCCGCCAAGCCCATCTTGAACAGCAACTCCCAAGGCCCGTCGCGGGGGACGCTGATCTTGGGACGCTACCTAGACAGCAGCGAAATCGGTTTGCTTTCAGAACTGACTCACCTGTCAGTGGATTTTAGATTGCCGAGTTTAGATTTTAAAGTGGGAGCCGCGAACTACTCCGGGCACAGCGCCAAGGCGATGGCTCGATCGAGGCAGGAGTTGGAAAATGTCAAACTCAAAATTTCCAACCTCAAATCAGCAGAAATTTTAGTCGAGCCACTCAGCGACACCTTAGTCGCAGGATACGCCCTGATTCGCGACATCCACGGCAACCTAGCGCTGCTGCTGCGAGTAGAGACAGATCGCATCATCTACGGCCAAGGTCAGGCTACCTTGGAGCTGTTTACCTTATCAATACTGGCAGTAGGTTTAATATTTAGCGCCATCACCCTGCTGTTGCTAGAAAAATTAGTTTTGGCGAGATTGGCTTCCTTGAGCACCAGCGTCAGCAACATCGCAGCCAACGGCGACCCAAGCTTGCGCGTTGATATTGCCGGAGAAGATGAACTCGCAAGCTTGGCCGACGCCATCAACCGAATGCTAGAAGCATTGGGCAATTCTCAAGTCGAACGTAATGAAAGCGAAGACCGCTATCGGTTGATGGCCGAAAACTCAACCGACATGATCACCAGACACGACCCCAAAGGCGTGTTTGTTTACGTCTCGCCCGCCAGCAGGGCTTTGCTGGGATACGAACCTTCGGAACTCATCGGCCGCGTCCCCAAGGATTATTTTCACCCCGACGATTTAGAAACCATTGCCAAAGCCCACTGGAAAGTCCTGGCCCTCCCAGTTACTTACACCGTCAGCTACCGCATCCGCCGCAAAGACGGCAAATACATTTGGTTTGAAACCACCGGCCGCACGATCAGCGATCCCCAAACCGGCGAAGTCCAAGAAATTATCGGCATTTCCCGCGACATCAGCGTGCGGAAGCAAACAGAACAAGAACTGCGAGAAAGCGAAGCTGCCATCAAAGCTTTGTACCAAGTGACTTCTGCTCCCCGTACAGACCCGCTCAACCACCTCTCTACCTTTGATTTGCGCCTCCAAGAACTGCTGGCAATGGGATGTCGGCATTTAGGCCTGTCGGTGGGAATTTTGTCCTGCATTCAAGGCGACAACTATCAAATAATGGCTGTTGAGTGTCCCGACGGGTCGATCGTCAAAGACCAAATCTACGATCTGGAAAAAACTTTCTGCGTCGCTACGTCAATGGCAAAAGAACCGATCTACTTTGAGTCGGTGAGATTTTCGGGTTTTTCCTTTAACACGCACGATCGAGCCTTCCCCATTGAAGCTTACATGGGCATTCCCGTCACGGTGGGAGGCAAAGTTTACGGCACTCTGTGCTTCTTTTCTCCGACTCCTGTGACAGAACCGTTTCGAGCTGTAGACAGAGAGTTGATGAAACTGATGGCTCAGTGGGTGGGAAGCGAACTCGAACGCCAGCAAACCGACGTAGATTTGGCAAAAGCTCGCGATCAAGCACTGGCGGCTACTAGAGCCAAAAGCGAATTTTTAGCCACCATGAGCCACGAAATTCGCACTCCGATGAATGGAGTCATCGGCATGACTGGTTTGCTGCTGGATACCCCCTTAACTCGCGAACAGCGCGATTTTGTAGAAACTATCCGCAGCAGCGGCGATGCCTTGCTGACGCTGATCAACGATATTCTAGATTTCTCGAAAATTGAGTCGGGCAAATTGGACTTGGAGGAACATCCGTTTGACCTCCGCACTTGCATTGAGGAATCTCTAGACTTGGTAGCTGCTAAGGCGGCAGAAAAAAAACTGGAAGTGGGTTACTTGATCGATCGTACAGTACCGGTAACGGCGATTGGCGATAGCACCCGCTTGAGGCAAATTTTAATCAACTTGCTCAGTAATGCGGTTAAATTTACCGACGCTGGAGAAGTGGTGCTTTCGGTGACTGCCAAAAAGATTTCAGTGCCGGCGGCTAAGGCTAAAGAACCGCCATTAATGGCTGGCGAACCGGTAGTAATTAACCCAGCATACGAAATACATTTTGCGGTCAAAGATACCGGTATCGGCATTCCGAGCGATCGCATGGATCGGCTATTTAAATCTTTCAGCCAGGTTGATTCTTCAACGAGCCGGCAGTACGGCGGTACCGGATTGGGTTTGGCAATTAGCAAGCGTTTGGCCGAAATGATGGGCGGCAGGATGTGGGTGGAAAGTATGGGTAGTGTGGCGGGCAATCCTCCGGCCCATTTTAGATCGTCGGCAGTTATTGATTTGGGATGGGCAGAATCTTGCGAAATTGCCGAAAAATATGGCTATGCCAAATCTGTACTCAGCAACCAGCCGATCGCCCAAAATACGAAATCCGTTGGCTCTACTTTTTATTTTAGTACGATCGTTTCTGGCTGCAAGAATTCCTTACCACTTAACTTGAGCAATTCTCAACCTGAATTAGCTGGGAAGCGAGTCTTAATTGTCGATGACAATGCTACCAACCGCAGAATTTTGACTCTCCAAGCTCAGTCTTGGGGAATGGTGGCTAGGGCTTCAGCTTCGGCTCGTTTGGCTTTAGATTGGCTGGCTGCTAAAGAAATGTTTGACTTGGCAGTTTTGGATATGCAAATGCCGGAAATGGACGGGTTGGCTTTAGCGGCGCAAATTCGCCGGTATCCTGATTGCGAAAAGTTGCCGTTAGTGATGCTAACTTCGATCGGCAGGCAAGAAATTAATTCCCCTTCTATGGAGATGGATTTTGCTGCTTTTTTAAATAAACCCATCAAACAATCTCAGCTTTACAATGTTTTAATCAATATTTTTGGAGAACAGACACCGGAATTTAAAGGGCAGCGCACTAGCGGGCCTTTCTTGCAAACCATACCCGTGCTGGCCGAGAACTTACCGCTGCGGATTCTGTTGGCTGACGATCATTTGGTGAATCAGAAGGTGGCTTTGCAAATTTTACAGCGGATGGGGTATCGCGCGGATGTGGCGGGAAACGGTATCGAAGTGCTCGAAGCTTTGCGCCGCCAGCCTTATGATGTGGTGCTGATGGATGTGCAAATGCCGGAAATGGACGGACTGGAAACTACCCGCCGCATCCGCGAGCAATTTTCAGCAGATTTAACTTTAGAAAATCTCACGGGAGAATCAGAACTTTCCGCAACTGATGAGCAATCTAATAATCGAAAATCGAAAATCGAAAATCCCCCATTGACTGACGAGGAATCTAACAATCGAGAATCGCAAATCGAAAATCAAAAATCGACTGATGAATCTAACAATCGAGAATCGCAAATAGAAAATAGAAAATCGACTGATGAATCTAACAATCGAGAATCGCAAATAGAAAATCAAAAATCGACTAAGGAATCTAACAATCGAGAATCGCAAATAGAAAATAGAAAATCGACTAAGGAATCTAACAATCGAGAATCGCAAATAGAAAATAGAAAATCGACTGATGAATCTAACAATCGAAAATCGCAAATAGAAAATAGAAAATCGACTGATGAATCTAACAATCGAAAATCGAAAATCGAAAATCGAAAATCGACAAGGCCTTGGATTGTGGCGATGACGGCAAATGCGATGCAGGGCGATCGCGAAGAGTGTATGGCTGCGGGGATGGACGACTATTTGAGCAAGCCGATCGCCATCGATCAGTTGGTGCGAGCTTTGATGGCGTGTAAATCTCGATCGAACTCCGCATTCGATCGTCTGCAGCCGATCGTTTGTTTGGATGCCCCGGCGGAACAGATCGAAGGAACGAGTGAATTAGAAGTGCGATCGAATGTGGCTGTTGCGGGAAATCCACAACAGACAATTCCCAATTCGCCGGCAGTCGTCGAGTGGGGTGCATCAAATCTCGATCGGGCTTTGTCAGAGGGGCACGAGTCCCTGAGTGCCAAGATTATAGAGGGATTGCGAGAAGTGGAAGCTTTAGACGAGGCGATCGAGATTTACCTCGAAACAGCTCCCGAACTGCTGCGAGGCATCTCTATGGCTCTGTGCAACGCCGATCCGCTGGCTTTGCGGCGATCGGCTCACTCTTTAAAGTCGATTAGCGGTACTCTCGGTGCTTTTCGCTTGTTTGAGCTGTGCGAGGAACTCGAAATCATGGGCCGCATGGGAACAAATGCTAACCAGTCTTTACCCGATCCGGCCTGCGCGCTTTTAGAAGAGGTTGAAGCGGAGTATCAAAGAGTCGAAACGGCGTTGAAAATAGAAAGACTCTACAGCGATACAATCACAGAATAATTAACAAGTGATAACTAACTCTTTGAAGCGAAACAGATATCATGGATAACAATCTAGTTGCTAAGACAGTATTTTTTTCAGTATTAGTACCTGGTGCTTTGTACATTGCTTACGCCGCGAAAGTAGCCCTCAATCTCAACCTTGATATATTCGGTGCAGGTCACACCCCTGCTAAATTAGAAGAAATATCCGGTGGAATCATTAAGTGTAAGTGGTTCCCTAATTCCCACCACTGCCCCGGAAATAATCGTGTTAAATAATCACGGACGCATCAAAACCCAATAAACCAGGCTTTTCGGCGGGGGTGCATCTCAATTTTGTAAAAGCGAACCATTCCGGCAGATAATTTATTAGCGATTACCATAGATTTACTGCCGGAATGCTTCGCCCCTACGAATATATTTGCAAAAATGAAATGCACCCTGGCGGGCTTTGAGCCTGATTAAACTTCTCCAATTTCAGGTGCAATTTCTGGATCTACTTCTTCAAAATTCACTTTATTATAGATATCTGCCACAGCAATTTCAAAGGATAGTGAAGCAAGCGCGATCGTCTCATCCAATTCATTGTACTCAGCAAACGACCATCGCTTATCATCCGTCTTAGAAAAATGTTCGATATATCTCCGATTTTGGTCGAGCAATAAGTATTCTTCAAGAGTGGGAATTGTGCGGTATCCCTCAAACTTTTTGCTGCGATCGTATCCTTTAGTTGAAGCTGACAAAACCTCAATAATTACTCTGGAATTGGTAATCGTATCGGTGCGGTTATTATAATACTCCGGCTTCCCACATACTACCATCACATCGGGATAAGTATAGATGCGCTTCTTGGGTATCCACAAGCGGACATCGCTCATGAAAACTCGATAGTCTAGTTTTTTGAATGCAAAATTTAGTTCGGTACTGAAGTTGAGCGCTATTTGATTGTGATTTGTAGAGCCACCGGCCATAGGAAATATTTCACCGTCAATGTATTCGCTTTTGTAGTCCGCAGCTTCTTCTAGTGCTAGATATTCCTCGATCGAGTAGTATCGTTGTTCAGTAAGTTGCATAGTTCTATTAGAGAGCATTTAACTGAGGCTTTTGTTTAGTGTAACATTTTTGGGTAAGCTTTTTAAGGTTGAGTTTGTGTAGGGGTTTTTGAGATTGTTGGTTTGTGGTATGAATTGTTGGTAAACTCGTCCGCACACAGCCGATCGCCTAGATTGATCTGATATGCGATTGCATCCCAAAAATAGACCTCTTGCAAAAATGCTTTTCATCAATTGATGGGACGGGCTCTGGGGCTCATCCCACAAGAAAAAATAACTCTTGTGGGATGGGCCCCAGAGCCCGTCCTAATTATTTTTGCAAGAGGTCTAATGTAGATTTGGATTTGCCGCCCAAGTGGGGGCGGGTTTTCGAGATTTTTGGTCTGAGGCGATTATGGTTGGTGAACCCGCCCCTACGGTAATTTGGGGAAACACGCTTACTTTCGAGTTACCACAACCCAATCGTCCGCTGTTTTGACAACCTCAGCATTCTGCAAACCTAAATGTTTTAAAACAGGTTTTTCTAACAGAAAATAAGGTTGAGGAAGAGTTTGCCATTTCTGTTTGAGCGTAGGTGCGTCGGCAACAATAACTTGGCGTTGACTGTAAAAATTCAGCGATGGACGGCCCAAGCGGTGAGAAGTAAACACTTGTTGACCCGCCGGAGTTCCTGTGCGGACAATTTCGGCGATCGGCTTAACCGGATAATCCTCCGCCAATTCCCAAACCCAGTTATCTGAAGCCACCAATACCAACAGCGTCAGGTAAGTTCCCCAAATTAAAACTAATATAAACTGTCGGTCTTTGCGGTGCAGCAACACGGCCGCCATTGTCATTGTCAAAGCTACAAACATCAGCATTAACTGCAAATCTCGCTCTGGAGGCGCAATTTGTCCCCCGATCCATACCCAGCCACTGAAGTACACGCAACCGACGACAGCAACTATAGCCAGCACTGCCAAAATCGCGGGATGAGGCAGCAAAGAAATAGCATCAAAACGTTCTTCTGCTTCCTCTTTGACGGGTTCTGGCGGCAGCCACAGTTGCTCCCAAACTTCAGCGAGATAACTGCCAACAGCAAGAGCAAAAGCTGGATAAATTGGCAAAACATACCACGGCAATTTAGTAGTCATCACAGAAATAGCCAGCAGATATACTCCTGTCCAAACCAATACTAATTTTGGCCCGGCAAAATTGCGATTTTCCCAACTCAGGCGCAGCCCTTGTAGCCAAAATAACTGCCACGGCCAAGCTAATTTTAAAATTTCTAAAAGATAATACCAAGGCGGGCCTCTGTGACTGCTTACAGGTTCCGAAATGCGCCGGAAAGATTCGTTAATTAAATTAGTGTGGATGAAATATTGGCCGTAGTGCAGCCATTGGGCAAAATACCAAGCAGCTACTGGCAATGTTCCGATCGCCAATCCGCCCCAAAGATACCCAGAAGTGAGGAGTCGCGGGGTATCCCAAACCAAAAAAATACAGCCAACAGCACCCAGCAGCAGCCCCAACATGACGCCCTTAGTCAGGCAAATGAGTCCGAACCCAATCCCCGCGCCCAAAGCGTAGCGCAAGTCGCGGCGCGATCGTAGCAAACACCACATCGCCCCCAGCAAAAAACACAAAACTGCTCCATCCAACATCGCCAAACGTCCATGCCGCACCACCGGTAACAGCGTCAGATACACGAGGGCAGAAAAAATGGCGATCGAGCGTCTAGGAAACAACTCCCTGCCAATGGCGTAAAGCAAGGGCACTGAAGCCGCCGTCAGCATCGCCGGTACCAACCTCGCCGTCAATTCGCTGACACCGCCGACGGCAAAACAGAGCCCGATTAGCCAGTGTACCAGCGGCGGTTTGTTGAAATAAGGCATAGAGTCGATCGTCGGATACAGCCAATTTAAGTTGCCGCGCCAAATTTCGCGACTTACCTGCGCTGCAATGCCTTCATCCCAATCCCGCAAAGCCACGCCGCCCAGATTCAGCCCGAAAATCAGCACTGCAGCCAACAGAAAAGCCAGCATCCACACTTTGTCTGTAAAGCTGTCATTCCAGCGATTTTTCGGTTTGCGGCCAAGGAATGGAAAGATTTCTGACATAAGTTAAGAGAGTTTTGAGCGTCCCAAACTGAGGGTAAACTTAGACAGCAGTTATTTGCGACTAGGAAAATACCATGAACTTGCCTGTAATTATAGATATTATCATTGGCTTAGTATTTATCTACCTGACTTTAAGCTTGCTAGCTTCGGAAATTCAGGAACTGATTGCTACTGTTTGGCAGTGGCGGGCGGAACATTTAAAGAAGTCGATCGAAGTGCTGATTTCTGGCGGCAGCGAAGGTGCGAAAGATCCCCTGCAATTTAAGCGAGTCGGACAGTTAGCACATGCGATTTACGCCAATCCAATTATCAAAGATTTGAATCAGGGAGCGAAAGGGCTGTTATCAGAGGGATTCCGCTCTGTTACGCACCGCATGGGGGATTTGTACCACGGAGTTACGGGTACTAAAAATGTATTCGGCAATAAATCCAGTGGGCCTTCTTATATTCCAGCCGAGTGTTTTTCGGCTAGCCTTTTGGAGACTTTAAAGGTTTCTAGTTTGCTCAGCTCTATCTCTAAAACCAGATTGGAAAGATTTAAAGATTTACAGTTGGCACAAATTCAACATATTGGAGCGAATCTGAGTTTACAGGATACTATTAAACCGATTATTGAGCAAGAATTTAGGTGGCTGACTGCGGAGTTCAATCGAGTTGTTGAAGATTATCAAAACAATTTAGCAAGTTTGAACAACAGCTTAGATCGAATGTCGGAAAAGCTAGAATTTTATATTAAGGATTCTCAGGTTTATCTACCAGAAACTGAGCAAGGAGGGAGAGAATTTCAGAGGCAGATGGCATTTGTGAAGGCTCGTTTTGACAGCAAAATTGAGCGGGTGGCGCTGCTGGGGCAACTGCAACCGAGTTTCAGCAATCTGTTAAATACTGTTAAAAAAAGTCAAGATACGGTAGTAGAAATTATGGATTTAAAAGAGGAGAGTCCGATTTATCAACAAATTCAAGAAACCTTGGACAGTATGCCAGAATCTTTGAAACGCAGCCTTTATATTTTAGCGCAGCGCGCTGAAAAAGGCGGCGGAGATACTCAAGAGCAGTTGCAGCGGTTTCAGAAAGAAATTGAAATTTGGTTTGACCAATCGATGGAGCGTGCTTCTGGTGTTTACAAGCGGAATGCTAGAGGGGTGGCGATTTTGCTCGGAACTGCGATCGCTGTCGCTGCTAATGCTGATACCATTCATATTATTAATCGGTTGTCGAAGGATTCGATGTTGCGATCGACTGTTAATGTGTACGCTGAGCAGTTGGTGGAAAAAAATGCTAGGACTAAATTAGATAATTTACCAAGTCTGAGAAAAGTTCAAAAGGATGTAGATATAGCTTTGGATGAGGTAGCTCTGCCTTTTGGATGGAGCGAACAGAACAGCTTGGAACGAGATAAGCAGGGGAATTTATTGTGGCCGGCTTTGATTGCAAGATTGTTTGGTTGGATATTGAGCGGCGTAGCTATTTCTATGGGGGCTGCTTTTTGGTTTGAGGCGCTCAACAAGATTATTAATATTCGCAATGCAGGGAAAAAACCGCCATCTTCCACAGAATCTTGAGGGGTGCTGTTGCGAGGCCAATCTACTAAGTGTCATACCCTTTTAAATTTTAGATTTTAGATGGCCGAATGACTGAAGACTATCGAGCTTTGAAGCACGGGCTTATATCATATCCGGTCGTGGGACCGCGATTGTAGGGGCGGGTTCACGAACAATACCTGCCAATAATTGACAATCTCAAAAACCCGCCCCGACCAGGATATTATGGTTAATTGCTCGGAGATGATATTACAGTTGGATTCTTTTGTGAAAGTGGGATCGCGGATAGGATACCGGATCGATCGGTAATTTGGCGTTTGCCGGAACTAAGGGAAAACACGCAGAATATAAATTCCGTGCGATCGCGGATGGCAGTGCAGCAGAAATAGGGCAAACTGATAGATAGGTTACATAAGAATGGGCGAAATAAACAAGGTCGCTGGCAGTTTCAGAAGCTCTGACTCCAAGGCTGTATCTACCGCTAAACTCACTTTTGGAGGACGGAATATGTTGACTTCTTTAAGGGAAACGACTCCCGCCTCGGAAGACGCAAATCCCCCATCCAAAAGCTTTGTAGTCAAGGAGTCCAGCATCAATGAAGGTGGATATTTTGTTGCCAGAATATTGGCTGGGGAATCTTACTGCATCGAGAAATTTACCTGGAAACTTCAAAAATCTGCCTCTATCCTTAGAGAGATTGACAAAGTTGGCTCGACTTATGACGGTCGCTCGAACCAACTGCAATTAGGCTTTGTTATCCTCAGTTCAGATTACCTCGAACCATACAAAAGTCAATTGCCAAAATCGCATAATTCTCTGACTCAAAACAGCGGACTTGGTTCGTGTTATGCCGATCGAGATAGTGATACATTCAGCAACGGCGGTGGGCGCGATAAGCCAATTGATTTACCGTGAGGGGTTCCACTTAATCTTAGATTGTTTTGACTGTTAGTAAATGCGACCAAACGTCCTGGGAATCAGTATTTAGGTGTACCGCAAACCTAGCAAAGTCAAAGCATATAGAATTGTTCAAAATCTACATAATTCAGTTTTCCATTGGATGAAATACAGCTAGGGAAACTCTAGTGCATTGTGCCTCTACGTAAAATCTCACACTCAAATAAAAACTACTAAATATAAGAGGAGTTATTCGGGGGTGAATTACCTCCACTATTTCCGCATCCCTCAACTCAGCCTACTATTAGCAAAATAAGGTCAATCGATTTTAGATTTTAGATTTTAGATTTTAGATTGACTTGCGCGAGATAAATGCTCTTTCTTGAGGATTTTCGATTTTCGATTTTGGATTGATTCCACGGATAAATTCGGGGGCTTGATACCACCTTTGAAATTCGTGGTCAAAAAAAATTGGATAATAGAACCTAGATTTATTTCAATATTCCCGATTAATATTGCGATCTATTCCCATAGATAGAGGCTCAGATTTCCATTTTAGTTAAAAGTAAAAATGCAAATGCCGAGCAAAATAAATCAACAAAAATATTTTAAAAAAGGCATCATCTATCAATTGGGTGTTAAGATATAATGAAATAAGCCTGATGAGATTACTGCGGGGTGTATCTACTAATAATGCCCTTAATGGAGTCTCCAATATGAGTTCTACATTCGCTCAAGTTAACTCACAATCTGCTTTTGAAGAACGGCCAGTGCGCTCCTTAGTCTTCATTGACGCCGGCGTGAAAGATTACGAGTCAATTACAGCAGGAGTGCTGCCCGGACAGCAGGTAGTAATACTCGATCGCACCAAAAACGGCATCGAACAAATCACATCCGAGATGGAAAAATACGCCTCTACTAAGGGGGCGATAGACTCGGTTCACATTATTTCTCATGGCAGTTCAGGCAGCCTACAATTAGGCAATACCGCTCTGGGTTCAGATAACATAGAGCAATACAAAAGCCAGTTGGACTCGTGGCAAACTTCACTAGCCCCAGAAGCAGACATCATGCTGTACGGCTGCGATGTAGCAGGCGGTACAGGTGTTAATTTCGTCGATCGATTCAGTCAATTAACCGGAGCTGACGTTGCGGCCTCTACCAACATAACTGGCAGCAACGGCGACTGGAATTTAGAATTTGCTAAGGGTCAGATTGAATCTCCCTTAGCCTTGGGGCCAGAGGCTATGGCAAGTTACCAAGGTGATTTAGCTACGATCGTAGTAGCCAACAATAGCGATAGCGGGCCGGGTTCATTAAGGGCTGCGATCGCCACCGCTGTTGCCGGCGATATCATTACCTTCGCTCCAGGTTTAGCCAACCAAACCATTACCCTCACCAGCGGTCAACTCGATATTCCCGTTGGCAAAAACATCACCATTGACGGCGCCGCCGCACCCGGTTTAACCATCAGTGGCAACAACGCATCCCGCGCCTTTTTTGTCAATGCCAACGT
Organism: Microcoleus sp. AT8-A3; assembly: GCF_036705675.1. Taxonomy (NCBI): domain Bacteria; kingdom Bacillati; phylum Cyanobacteriota; class Cyanophyceae; order Oscillatoriales; family Microcoleaceae; genus Microcoleus; species Microcoleus sp. AT8-A3. The sequence goes on along the minus strand of NZ_JAUBVD010000007.1, from coordinate 51,740 downwards.
TGCGACTGCTACGAATTTTACAGTCAAAAACCTCGCTATTATCAACGGTAAAACGGTGGATAATGGTGGGGCGATCGGTACACAAGACGAAGTAACGATGACCGTAGAAAACGTTCAGTTTACCAACAACGTGGCTGATAAAGGCGGCGGTGCAATCTTCAGCGGCTGGAACAACACCCTGACCGTTACCGACAGTAAATTCACCGGAAATAAAGCCACTGCAACCAACGATGAACGTGGCGCTGGCGGTATTGCTTTTGCAAGTAATAAAAACCTCACCGTTGTTAACAGCGACTTCACCAACAACTTAGGAATTAATGGTGGGGCAATTAACAGCCTAAACGGCAAGTTAACAGTTGAAAACTCGCGATTCATCGGCAACGATACCACCTCCGGCCAGTTCGCCCCAAACGATCCCAACGGCAATTCTTTTTTAAGGGGTTTCGGCGGGGCAATTTACACAGACCGCGCCAGTTCTACTGACGAGCCTTCCGGCACAATTAAAATCAGCAAAAGCGTATTCCAAGACAACAAAGGGCGAGGCGAAGGCGGAGCAGCTTATCTGTTTACCGGCACCCAAGATAGCGTAAGTATTGCAGACAGCACCTTCCAAAATAACGAAATTCTGGCGCTACCCAACGGTGGAAATGATGGAAACGGTGGTGGGGTAACGATTTTGAGCGACAGCACCAACCAGGGATTGACCATTGCCAACACCACCTTTGCGGGCAACAAAGCCAATAATCAAGGTGGCGGGCTGTGGATGCGAAATGTCCCTACTACGATTACTAACAGTACGTTTTCTGGCAACTCCACGGCCTTTGCTGCTGGTGATTTCAACAAACTCGGCGGTGCAATGACTCTTGGTGCACCCACAACCATTCTCAACACGACGATCGCCGATAATTCTGCAGGCTGGGTTGGTGGAGGTATCTTCGCCAATGCCAATAATGTCACCCTCAAAAACACTATTCTTTCCAACAATACAGCGGCTAACGGAGGAAACCCTTGGGGCATTCAGCAACACGTCACCGCCCAATATAGCGATCGAGGAGGGAATTTTCAGTGGCCGGCCAAAAACCCCAATGACGGAAGCGATGTCAATGCGACGGCAAGTGTGACGATCGCAGACCCCTTACTTGGCCCTTTGCAAAACATCAACGGCGCTTTAGTCAGGCCGCTGCTGACAGGAAGTCCGGCAATTGATAAAGGGATTGCCACCGACGCACCCGCTACAGATCAGCGAGGCCTGACTCGCCCTCAAGATGGCGACAGCATTCCAGGTGCGATCGTGGACAGCGGCTCTTTTGAATTGGGAGGTAGTGTCGTCCCAGTGCCCACACCGACTCCGGCGCCAACTCCCACACCGGAACCGACTCCAACTCCCACACCGACTCCGGCGCCAACTCCCACACCGGAACCGACTCCAACTCCCACACCGACTCCGGCGCCAACTCCGACGCCCGCGCCGACTCCGACTGAGACTCCGACACCCACACCGACTCCGGCGCCCACACCGACTCCGGCGCCTACTCCGACGCCCGAACCGACTCCAACTCCCACACCGGAACCGACTCCGACTCCCACACCGGAACCGGCACCAACTCCCACACCGGAACCGGCACCAACTCCCACACCTGTGCCGACTCCGCCGCCGACACCAACTCCCGCACCGACACCAACTCCGGCCTCGGATGGTTCCCTGCTCGATAGCCTCAACGCCCCGCAACTCGACTCTGCCACCATCACCCCCAACCCCGTCCAACAAACAATCAACGGCGGTAACGATGCCGATTTCATCATGGGCGGTGGCATCAACGAGTCGATTAACGGACAAGTCGGCAACGATATTCTTTACGGTATGGGCGGCAATGACAACATTGACGGCGGTGCAGATAACGACTCAATCTTCGGCAATGGAGGCAGCGATTTCATCTCTGGCGACGCTGGCAACGATACCATCTACGCTGGCAAAGATAATGACACTGTGGTTGGTGGTGAGGGCGACGACTTGTTGAGGGGAGATTTAGGCAATGATACAGTTGCCGGGGGCTTTGGCAACGACAGCATTTTCGGCGGTAAAGATGACGATATCTTACTCGGTGAAGATGGAGACGACTACATTTTAGGCAACTTGGGAAATGACACACTTAATGCTGGAAATGGCAACGATATTGCCTTTGGCAATGAAGGTGCAGACCTGATTTTTGGCTTATTGGGAAATGACACGCTTTACGGCGGCAAAGAAAACGACAGTCTCAATGGCGGTGAGGGCAACGACTTGCTGTTGGGCGGCAATGAAAACGATGTGCTGTTCGGCGACATCGGTAACGATACCCTGTACGGCGGCAAAGCTAATGATATTCTCAGCGGCGGTGCTGGGGAGGATTTCCTCAGCGGCGATGTTGGGGACGATACATTGACTGGTGGTTCGGGAAATGATGTGTTTTTCCTCAATCAAAGTTTGGGTAGCGACATCATTACTGATTTCCGCAAGGGAGAGGATTTAATTGGGTTGAGTTCTGGTTTGAGTTTTAATCAACTCAGTATTACTTCCAGCAACAATCAAACTTTGATTACTGTGACGGACACCAATCAATTGTTGGCGAAGCTTAACAATATTACCCCCGGTATTCTCACCGCTAGCGATTTCACTCAGGTAACAATCTAACTGGCTGGGGTAGGGTGCGCCATCAGCAGCCCGCCCCTACGCAGGGCTGTTTCATTCTCTTGTAGGGGCAGCCCCCCGTGGCTGCCCCAATCTCTGAAACATGAGCAAATCGTGGATGGGGAGGGTAGGCACGGGGAGTAGGGGTAGCACTACAAGAGTCAAAATCATCGTTTTCTTGAGAATGAAACAGCCCTGCGCCCCTACGGGGGCTACGCCAACGAAGAGGAGCGATCGATCTGATTCTTTTCAAGTGCGATCGGTAATAAATCTTGTTTATTGCCGATCGCCCACACCTAGAATGAGACACACCCGTCTATTGCAATCCTGAGCTGGCTAACCATAAGTAGCGGCCGAATAAAGCCTGCTTTCTCAACCAATAATTTTTAGATTTGTGGGAACTTTTTTACAGATAGGAAAAAAGTTAAATTAATCAAAATTTTAGGGAATTTTCCTGGTTTTATCTAATGTGAATGTATCAGGTACTAGCTAGAGCAATTCTCAGGAACTCAGAACCACATAAAATATTTTCTGAGTTTTACCTGACTAATGCTTCCCAATGGTTTGATGCACTACGTATCTGGCTAATGGTGTGCATAGCAAATCTACCTATAGAGGTTCCAGTGCCGGACTATTTACATTACATCCTCTGCATTTAATTGCTAAAAAAAACCGCAATTTTTACACAGCAAAAGCTGATTAGGTAGAAAAGTATCGGGTTTCACTTAAGGATAAGATTCAAGTTTTTCCCTGAATTTTAATATCCCCGATGGATTACCGAGGTTTTAATTCTGCCTACTGCCTTCTGCATCTCTAGCCTTCTGCTTTCAAGGTGAATCTACCAGCAAATAGTAAACATTCTCATGGGTATGCCAAATGAGTTCAACTTTTGCCACCAACATGGATTCACAATCTGTTCTCCACAATGCTGGTTCTAAATCTATTGTCTTCATTGATTCCGACTTAGATGACTATCAAACTCTTGCCGGTGGCGTGCTTCCCGGTGCAGAGATTATCATTTTAGATAAAAATGGTAACGGAGTCGAGCAAATTACTGCGAAACTGCAAACAATTTCGGCTGCGGGGGAAACTGTAGACCAAGTTCACATTATTTCTCACGGCAATTCTGGTAGCTTGCAGCTAGGTTCTGCAACGCTGAATTCGGATAATTTATCACAATATGAAAGCCAGTTGCAAGGGTGGCGAAATGCGCTAAGCGAGAAAGCAGATATTGTGCTTTACGGTTGCGATGTTGCTGCGGGTTCGGGAAGCGATTTTGTCGATCGCCTGGGCGAGTTAACCGGGGCTGATATTGCTGCATCTAGCGATCGCACTGGCCACGGTGGTAACTGGAATTTGGAGTTTGCCAAGGGTGACATTGAAGCACCGCTAGCCTTGACTCCAGAGGCAATGGCGGATTATCAAGGGACTTTAGCAACTATTACCGTTACCAACAATAATGATAGCGGGCCGGGTTCATTGAGAGATGCGATCGCCTCCGCAGCAGCCGGCGATACCATTCAATTTGCCTCCACTCTTGCGGGCCAAACAATTACCCTAACGAATGGTCAACTTGTTATCAACAAAAACTTGACAATTGACGCCGTTGGTGCAGCCAATTTAACCATCAGTGGCAACAATGCTTCGCGGGTCATTCTCACAGAAGGTGCAACAAATGTTACTCTAAAAAACCTGATTATTGCCAACGGCCGAGTTTCTGGTACTGACCCAAATAATCAGACAACTAGCGCCGGTGGTGGCATTCAAACAGGAGGTAGCAGCACTTTAACTTTAGAAAATTGCCAAGTCAATAATAATGTGGCGGGTTTTGGTGGCGGCATTTACACGGGTTTTCGCAGCACGACGACTGTCATTAACAGCAAGTTTAGCGACAATGATGGTTCACTAGCTAACAATACCGAACGTGGTGGCGGCGCGATCGCCACTAAAAGCGGCGGTGTTTTGACTATCAGAGATAGCGAATTTACCAACAACAAAGGCAGCTACGGCGGTGCTGTTAATAACCTGTTGGGCAGCATGACGATCGAAAACTCTAAATTCATAGGGAACCGCACAGATAAAGGCGTTGGCGGGGCAGTTTACGTCGATGGCGCTAATGCTTCGGGACCGAATGCAACCCCCGGCCCAGTTGCCGGAACTATTGCTATCCGCAACAGCCTTTTTGATGGCAATATCGGAGCGAGAGAAGGAGGCGCAGCCTTTTTGTTTGGTTATTTGCAAGATAAAGTGGTCTTGGAAAATAGCACTTTTATTAACAATAAAGCTGTCAAGGATCTAGCCGGAGTTGGAGGTTCGGGAGGCGCAATTCGTCACGGAAATACCGAACTTACGGTAACAAATTCCACTTTTGCTAATAACCAAGCTGAAGATAATGGGGGCGGTTTGTGGTCAGGAGAGAATGGAAATATCAGCATTGTCAACAGTACATTTTCCGGCAACAGCGCGGATAAGCAGGGCGGAGGAATGCTTGTCGCTAACAGAGATTCCTTTTCGACTAACATCGTCAATTCGACTTTTGCTCAAAATACCGCTGAATTTTCGGGAGGTATTGCTACTTTCAACGACCCTGTGAAATCGCCAATTACTGTCAAGAATTCTATTTTTGATAGGAATACGGCAAGTAATCCTTTTAAAACGAGGCAGCACACTGGACGGCAGCTAATCGATGGGGGAAACAATATTCAATTTCCCGCTAAACTGACCGTGGGAGATCCTAATGATAGTAATGTTACGGCAAATGTGACGATCGCCGACCCCTTACTGGGCCCTTTGGAAAATATTAACGGCGCTTTCGTGCGACCACTGCTAACAGGAAGTCCGGCAATTGATACTGGTACTGGTGTGGGCGCGCCAGCGACAGATCAGCGCGGTGTGAGTCGCCCGGCTGATGGTGATAATAACGGAAGTGCGATCGTTGATATTGGCGCTTATGAATTGAACCCTACAGTCACGCCGACTCCAACTCCGACGCCCACTCCAACTGAGACTCCGACTCCGACACCGGAACCGACTCCCACGCCCACACCGGAACCGACTCCCACACCGGAACCGACTCCGACTCCGACACCGGAACCGACTCCGACTCCGACACCGGAACCGACTCCCACTCCGACACCGGAACCGACTCCCACGCCCACACCGGAACCGACTCCCACTCCGACACCGGAACCGACTCCCACGCCCACACCGGAACCGACTCCCACGCCCACACCGGAACCGACTCCCACGCCCACTCCAACTCCAGCTTCGGATGATTGCCTACTCGATAGCCTCAACGCCCCGCAACTAGATCCTGCTACCATCACCCCCAACCCCGTCCAACAAACAATCAACGGCGGCGACACTACCGATTTCATCATGGGCGGTGTCATCAACGATTCAATTAACGGACAAGTCGGCAACGATACTCTCTACGGCATGGGCGGCAATGACAACATTGACGGCGGCGCAGATAACGACTCAATCTTCGGCAATGAAGGCAGCGATTTCATCTCTGGCAGCGCTGGCAACGATACCATCTACGCTGGCAAAGATAATGACACTGTGGTTGGTGGTGAGGGCGAGGACTTGTTGAGGGGAGATTTAGGCAATGATACAGTTGCCGGCGGCCTTGGCAACGACAGCATTTTCGGCGGTAAAGATGACGATATCTTGCTGGGTGAAGATGGCGACGACTACATTTTAGGCAACTTAGGAAATGACACAATTAATGCCGGAAACGACAACGATATTGCCTTTGGCAATGAAGGTGCAGACCTGATTTTTGGCGACATCGGTAACGATACCCTGTACGGCGGCAAAGAAAACGACAGTCTCGATGGCGGTGAGGGCAACGACTTGGTGTTGGGCGGCAATGAAAACGATGTGATCTGTGGCGACATCGGTAACGATAGCCTGTACGGAGGCAAAGGTAATGATATTCTCAGCGGTGGCAGCGGTGCCGATTTCCTTTCCGGGGATGTTGGGGACGATACATTGACGGGAGGTTCGGGAAATGATGTGTTTTTCCTCAATCAAAGTTTGGGTAGCGACATCATTAATGATTTCCGCAAGGGAGAGGATTTAATTGGGTTGAATTCTGAATTGAGTTTTAATCAACTCAGTATTACTTCCAGCAACAATCAAACTTTGATTACTGTGACGGACACCAATCAATTGTTGGCGAAGCTTAACAATATTACCCCCGGTATTCTCACCGCTAGCGATTTCATTACTCTGTAGTTCTTATAGCAATCCTAAATCCTTTGTGAATTTCTTACTCCATCCCATTAGGAATGAGAATTAAATAACTTCCACAAGATTGTGGGATGGGCGTCCCGCCCATCCAAAAAGGACGGGCGGGACGCCCATCCCACAATAACAATTAAAATTGTAAGTTATTTAATTCGCGAGCCTTAGCAAGGGGAGGGTTGGGGTGAGGTAAAACATTTACGAATCATTTAGGATTGCTATAATAAAGCGGACTTGAGATTATTTCCTTCCAATACCCTCGCACAAACGTCTATCTTCCTCCTTCACATCAGCATTTGTTCGCAAATAATCCCGCACGCGATCGCAACCATCAGCCAACAAATCCACTTTCATAACTCGATCCACATCCCACAAAATCAGCGTATTATCCTCACTCACAGAAGCCACAAATGACCCATCCCCACTATACGCTACCCCCCGAATCGCCGCAGAGTTACCTCTTAGCGTTGTTAATTCCGTACCGTCAAGCTTCCACAATTTCAGCGTATTGTCTACACCACCAGAAGCAATAATATTACCATCCGGGCTAAACGCGACCCCCCATACCGCAGCCAGATGGCCTTCCAGAGTTCTTAGTAACTTACCATCCACAGTCCAAAGCTTAATCGTATTGTCCCCACTGCCAGAAGCCAGAAATTTACCGTCAGGGCTAAACGCCACTCTCCACACCGCAGCAGTATGACCTTGAAAAGTTCGTAGGGGCAGTGCCCCCGTGCCTGCCCCATCAAGCTTCCACAATTTCACAGTACCATCCCCCCCTGCCGAGGCAATTAGCTGACCGTCAGGGCTAAATACGACCTGCCAAATAGGAGCATGATGTCCTGTCATAGTATGCAATAAAGTACCATCGGGCCGCCAAAGCTTGATAGTATTATCTTGACTTCCAGAAGCAATAATTTGACCGTTTGGACTGAAAGCTAATGTAAAAACCGTAGCGTTATGACCTACCAAAGTTGCGATCGCTTTTCCATTTCGAGTCCAGATATTCACCTTATTATCATTTCGGCCAGAAGCAATTAACTTGCCATCGCCACTCAGGGCAACAGCATAAATCGCAGCGTTTTCTACAGTGAAAGTCCTCAACAATTTGCCTTGCCGACTCCACAGCTTAGTCGTGCCATCCTCGCTGCCCGTAGCAATTGTAGAACTATCCGAACTGACATCTAAAGCCCAAATCCCCGCTTTATGTGCAGTAATCATCGTCCGCAATGGGTTTTGACTCTGCCACAGCCGCACCGTATTTTCTGCACCCGCCGAAGCAATAAAACTGCCATCCGGGCTCCAAGCTATCCCCCAAATCGAGGCACTGTGACCTCTAAATGTCATTAATTCTGTGCCATCAACATTCCATAGTTTTATAGTTTTCTCTCGACTTGCAGAAGCAACAGTCTGACCGTCAGGACTAAAAACAACTCCAGATACTACAGCAGAATGACCTTCAAGCGTTCGTAGGGGCAGTGTCCCCGTGCCTGCCCCCTTCACTGTCCAGAGTTTCACCGTTTTATCTGCACTTGCCGTAGCAATCATTTGACCATCTCGACTAAATGCCATTGCTGCTATCACAGAAGTATGGCCTCGGAGAGTTCGTAGGGGCAGTGCCCCCGTGCCTGCCCCGCCTTTGTTCCAGAGTTTCACCGTTTTGTCTCCACTTGCCGTAACAATAGTCTGACCATCTGGACTGAAAGCCACTGAGGATACCCCAGCAGTATGACCCTGGAGAGTTCGTAGGGGCAGTGCCCCCGTGCCTGCCCCGTTTTTGTTCCAGAGTTTCACCGTTTTGTCCATGCTGGCAGAAGCAATTGTTTGACCATCGGGACTAAACGCCACTGTCCAGATACCAGCAGTATGACCCTGAAAAGTTCCTAGGGGCAGTGCCCCCGTGCCTGCCCTATCCAGTTTCCAAAGTTTTACAGTCCCATCATCACTTCCAGAAGCAAGAAACTGACCGTCCGGGCTAAATTTGACCGATCGAACGATCGCCTGATGACCTTTGAGTGTTGCTATTTCCGTTCCGTCCCGCCGCCACAGTTTAATAGTTTTATCCACACTTGTTGAAGCCATAAACTTACTGTCCCGACTAATATCAATTCCAATAACAGCAGCTTTATGTCCCGACAAACGGTTGTATTCATCCGCTTCATAAACCGCTTGACGCAATACATTCATAACTTTATTATCAATATTTTTATCGGTCTTGCCTAAGTTTTGTAGTCGGCGCTTAGCTTTAATTGCTTCTATTAGCGCATCCAATCGACTATTAGAGGCAAACAGTCCCTCCGAGGAAGAAACCAGCGCTTCAATTTCACTACGCCGAGCTTCGCGCTCACTAATAACGGCTCGGCGATACTGAAAATAACTTGTTACTCCTAAAGCACAGGCAAGTAGCAGTGCCATACTCACCGAAAATAGTAAGGCCCTCTGTCGTTTCCCTGCTTTTTTTTCTTGAATTAATCGCATTTGTTCCTCTGCCAGTCGCGCTTCCACTTCTTTGGTGCGTTCTGCTTCTAGAGCTTGTTGAACTTCTCGCCTATCTAATTCAGCACTAGCAGCTAAGAACTGATAGTCTAGGTTACTCAAGCTTTTTTCCTGCGCCCAGATTTGACCATCTTTTAAAGCTTGTCCCCGCAAAAGTCGGGAAAAATCTGTTTGTTGTGAAGCAACCCAAGCATCGAAGGTTTGCGAGTAGGGGCGAAGTTGCCCTAATTGCTTCTCTACCCATTCCAGATTAAAAACTTCAGCATAAACCCTGTTTCTCACCTGTAAATAACCATTGTTTTTGACAACTAATCCCGATAATAATAGTTCAATTTGTTCTGGTGAGTCATCAGTTGATACGCCTCCCACTTTTTTGCTATCAGGTAGAAATATTTCATTTCCTTGTAGGGGCAATTGTCCTGTAGTTGCCCTATAAAGATTTGGGTCAGGCACGGGGGTACTTCCCAGAGAGTCCTCTTCAAAGTCCGAGAATGAAACAGAACCGCTGGTTAAGGGGGGGTTAGATTGTAAAATTTGCTGGTAGATGCCGAGTAATCTGCCCGCGCGTTGCTCGTTGCGAATAATCCGCTCTTTTATTGTTTTTAAATGTTCCGGCTCATCCTGAGATTCCCATTTATTAATTATATTTTCTCGCACTAAACGATCTACCCAAAACTCTTCTGTTCCTGGGGGAATTGTTACTACTTTTTGCGGTATTGTTTGAGTTGCCATGTAGGCTAAATAGCACAGTTTCTGCGTCAGAAATGGCTGCCCAGAAGTCCAAGCCAAAATCTGTTTGAGAATAACTTGATAATTATTGACTACATTTGCCAATCCCGCCGCTAATGGCTGGGCTTCTTCTAGTTCAAAACCTCGTAAATTTATCGCTCGACCAATATTAAAAGGAGTTCGTTTTTTATCGACAATTAAATCCCTAGGTGTTGCTACTCCAAAAATTGCAAAAGTAATACGATTATATTCTGGATTAATTGAGCGTTGATTATAGCAAAAGCGAATTAGGGCGAAAAAATCATCTACCGGGAACTCTAGACTGAGAACACTGTCAATTTCATCAATAAATATAATGATTTTGTTTTCAGGAAACTTGGCCAACAAAATATCTTCAATAAAATGACTCAATCTTTGCAAAAATGATACATCTTCTTCATCACGCCACCAGGTTTTTAAGTTAACTTGCCCTAAAAGATTGAAGCCGCGCCACAGTTCCCCAATCATACCTTTATACCACTGTAAAGGAGTGATATTTTCACTGCCGATGCGGGTCATGTCGATCGTGCTGCATTGAAATCCTTCAGCTTGCAGTCGGTGCAGAGTGCGGACTAATAGGGAAGATTTGCCCATTTGCCGCGAATTGAGAATGTAGCAAAATTCGCCTGCTTTTAAGGCTTCATAGAGTTCGGAATCTGCTTGTCTTACTACGTAGGTAGGTGCATTATTAGCAAGGCTGCCGCCGATTTGGTATTGGTAATTATTCATGATTTTGAGTTCATGGTTTATGAGACTTTAACGATCGCCCACGGCATCGCACAAATGTCTGTCCTCCTCCTTGACTTCAGCATTAGTTAGCAAATAATCCCCCACACGATCGCACGCATAACCCAGTTCATCGAGTTTGAGAATACGCTCTAGATCCCATAAAATCACAGTGCGATCGTCCCCGGCGGAGGCAATTTGTTTACCATCGGGACTAAACGCCACCCCCCAAACGTTCCCTTCATGTCCCGTTAGCGTCGTGATTTCTGTCCCGTCGGTTTTCCAAAGTTTGAGTGCGCCAGTTGAGCCTCCCCCCACCAGCATTTGACCGTCTGGACTGAAATCAACCGCCATCATGCCTCTACTATTTCCCTTGAGGGTTTTGAGCAACGTGCCATCACTCGTCCAGAGTTTAATCGTGTCATCCCTGCTAGCAGTTGCCAAAGTGCGACCGTCTGGACTGATGGCAACTTCCCAAACAGGGCTGCGATGACCCTTTAGGGTCTTGGAAAACCTACCGTCAAGACTCCACAACCGAGCAGTGCTGTCGCTACTGGCTGAAAGCAGCCTCTGTCCGTCAGGGGTAAAATCCACATCGTAAACCCTAGCCCGATGCCCTGTGAAAGTTCGTAGGGGCGGTGCCCCCGTGCCCGCCCTGCCGTCCTTGTTCCACAGTTTCACAGTTTTATCGTTGCTAGCAGAAGCCAGTAGCCCATCTGGACTGACGGAGATATCCCAAACTCCAGCTTCATGACCTGTTATGGTTTTCAGTAGCGTCCCGTCGAACTGCCAGAATTTAATTGTTTTATCTTCACTAGCGGTAGCAAGGAAAGGTGTATTAGCAGGATTGGCAAAGCTAGCACCAGAGAGGAAAGCAACCGAGTGAACGGCAGTATCGTTTCCGGCAAAAGACTTCAGCAACGTGCCGTCTCGCGCCCACAGTTTGAAACTGCCATCGGAAGAGGCGGAAGCTAGCATCTGACCTTCGGGGGAGAAATCCACATCCCAAATCGTGCCGCCATGTCCGTAAAGGACTTTCGAGAAGGGGTTTGTCGGATTCCAGAGTCGAACGGTATTGTCGTCGCTAGCAGAGACAACTATTTGACTGTTGGGAATAAAAGCAAGCCCGCGAATTCCAGATTGATGGCCTTTAAGGACTTTCAACAGCGTCCCGTCCGGCTTCCAGAGGTTGATGGTTTGGTCGGCGCTGGCGGAAGCAATCACATCGCCTGCTGTACTGACAGCGACTTCAAACACTTCCGAACTGTGACCGCTAAGAGTAAGTAGGGGCAGTGCCCCCGTGGCTGCCCCTGGCAGTGCCCCCGTGGCTGCCCCTGGCAGTGCCCCCGTGGCTGCCCCTCCGTCGGGTTGCCAGAGTTTGACAGTGTTGTCAGCGCTGGCAGAGACAATGGTGGGGCGTTTTGTGCCGCTATTGTCTGCAAGTAAAGCAAACTCAACGTCCCAAACTGCGGCGCTGTGACCTTCCAGAGTTCTCACCAGTTCGCCCTCTAGAGTCCAAACCTTGACCGTATTATCTGTGCTGCTAGAGGCTAGCAGCTTTCCATCCGGGCTAAAGGCAACACCCCAAACGGCACCTTGATGTCCGCTTAGGGTTTTGAGCAGTTTGCCATCAATGCTCCACAGGCGAATGGTGCTGTCTTCACTCGCGGAGGCGATGCGCTCACCGTCTGGACTCACGGCGATCGCCCAGATCGCAGCCTTGTGTCCCTGAAAGGTTTTGAGCAGTTTGCCTTCCCGACTCCACAGATAAATGTTGCCGTCCACGCTGGATGTTACCAGGCGCTGGCTGTCGGGACTAAAACGAAGGGCGTACACGCTGCTGATTGTGTGTTGGAGAGTGTACAGCAAGGTGCCATCCCGTTGCCACACCTTGGCTGTTTGGTCGCCGCCTCCGGTGGCGATGAGTTGACCGTCTGGGCTGACATCAACTGCCAGAACCGGGCTGGAATGCCCCAACAGGCGATTGAATTCTGCCGTTCCATAGATGGCTTGTTGCAGCACTTGTTGAACTTGAGATGGCAACTGGGGGCTGGAATTAGCTAGGTTGTCGATCCTGCGTCTGGCTTTGATGGCGCTCACGAGGGCATCTAATCGCTGTTGGGATGCGAATTGCCCGGAGGATGAGGAGGTGAGGGCTTGAATTTCGCTGGTGACGGCGCGATGGTATTGCCAGAGGGCGAAAATGCTGGAGGCGATCGCAACAATTAATACCCCGCTCAACGCCCCAATAAACTTTCGCTGCCGCTTCGCTGTCTCTCGCTCTAAAACTAACCGCTTGCGTTCTTCTGTGAGTCTGGCTTCAACTTCTCTGAGCCTCGCTGCTTCCAGTGCTTGCTGCACTTCCAGCCTGTCTAATTCAACAGAAGCTGCTAAAAAGTGATAATCCAAATCGCTCAAACTTTTTCCCTGGGCCCAGTAGGAAGCGTCTTTTAGCGATTGTCCGCGCAACAGTCGCGATTCATCGGTTTGTTTTGAAGCGATCCAAGCGTTGAAAGCTTGGGAATAAGGACGTAGTTGCTCTAACTGTTTTTCTACCCATTGTAGGTGAAAAACTGCTTGATAAATCGGGTTGCTTACCTTTAAAAAACCTTGGTGTTTTACTACCAAACCTGATAGCAGCAGTTCGATCTGCTCTCGACTGTCATCCGCTTCAACTTCACCAAATTGTAAGAGGTTTTGATAAATACCTAAACTACGTGCAGTGAGTTGTTCGTTGCCAATAATGCGATCGCGGATTGTCTTTAAATGCTCAGGTTCATCTTGCGATTCCCATTTATTGATGATGTTTTCTCTCACCAATGAGTCCACAAAAAATCCCTCGGTTCCCGGTGGTATTTTTAAATCACCCGTGTGGGCTTCCCGCGCCCTTTTTACTACTAATTCACATATTTTTTGCGTTAAAAATGGCTGTCCTCCAGTCCAAGCTAAGATTTGTTTGAGAACTGCTTGCGGATTTGCTATGACATTTTCTAACCCTTTCGCTAATGGTTGCGCTTCTTCTAAGCTAAATCCTGACAAATCGATTGCTTGTCCGATATTAAAAGGTGTCCGATTTTTATCGGCGATTAAATCGCTGGGTGTAGCTACTCCGAAAATTACGAAGGTAATTCGGTTGTATTCTGGATTAATGGCTCGTTGGTTGTAACAATAACGAATCAAGGCGAAAAAGTCATCAACGGGAAAATCTAAGCTTAAAATACTATCAATCTCATCAACAAATATAAAAATTCGCTCCTTCGGGAATTTTTCTAATAAAATATCTTCAATAAATTGACTCAATCTTTGGAGGAGAGAAACTTCTTCTTGTTCTTTCCACCAGGTTTTTAAATTGACTTTTCCTACAAGATGGAAACTGCGCCACAAATCCCCAACAATTCCTTTATACCACTGTAAAGGAGTAATGTTTTCGCTACCGATGCGAGTCATGTCGATCGTGCTGCATTGAAATCCTTCGGCTTGCAGTCGGTGTAGGGTACGGACTAAAAGAGAAGATTTGCCCATTTGCCGGGAGTTAAGCACGTAACAAAATTCGCCAGCTTTTAAGGCTTCATAAAGTTCGGAATCTGCTTGCCGCACTACGTATGTAGGCGCATCACTCGCGAGACTGCCACCAATTTGGTATGTTACCTGGGTCATGGGGTTTATGGGTAGGTTTAAAGCTGAGTATGTAGGGAATTTATTTAGAGGTGAGGATGTGGTGATGGAGCTTCATTATAATATAAATAATGCCCAATTTTGGTTAATTACCCTTTTTTTTAGTCCGCGTAGGCGGACTTTATTTGTATAGCAGCAATTTCCAATCGCCAGGAAAAGTGGAGTTTTCAAGGCGGATATTGGATTACGAAAAGAAACTGTAAAGCCGACTCTAAATAAAGTTGTACGAACCAAAATAGAGGCGGTACAACTCGCAGCTTAGCGTACAGCGGTTGTTATCGATATGAATCAGCCCCATACTAAATAATTTAGAAGCCACTATCGGATCTAATTCCACTCCGTGTTCCGATTTTACCACTTGTTTCAGTGCAACCATAAGTTCGGGATACTCTTGGAATGTGGCCCAAAAACTCCGCAAGTAATCTTTATAAATTCCCGCTATTGTGGGAGCTTCTTGTAGTAGCCGATCTAGCGTTACACTGTTTTGACAGAGGTGGTAAAGAGCTAGCCGCACTAGATAAGGATGTCCCCCCACCATTGCCATCAGTCGATCGGCATTGGAGCCATCTGTCCAATCCACTCCGTGACGCTGGGCTAAAGCAAGTATCTGCTCTTCTGTAAAATAGGGCAATTGCAGCGGTAAACCGATATTAAAAGGCGATTCAGTGAGCTTTAAAGGAATATAAATTTCTGTGGAGTGAAGAACGATTAACCGCAGTTTTCCCAAGGTTTCAATCCGCTTTGCTTCTTCATGCCAGCTTCGCAGCAGCGGCAAAAATTCTCTGGCAATTTTTGGATACTCAAAAATTATATTTACTTCATTTAAAGCTAACACAAGAGGGTTACTGATTTCTGCTAATATATATTGTTGCAAATAGATGGTGCAGCTTACTTTGCTACCCATGTCTTCATCCCAATAATCATCTAATAGGGGTGGTAATTCTAGGTGACGGCTGATGTTGGCACAAAACCAGCGTAAAAATTTATCGATATTGACTAAAACAGCTTCCTCGGCTTGCTGAAAATCTAAACTTACAGTTCGATAGTCAAGAGAAGTCGCGCGCTCTAAAATCCGTAGCAGAAGGGAACTTTTTCCCATCTTCCTGGGAGCTTTAATCCGCAGCACACTTCCTGGTTTGGTAATCTCTCGATAGGCGAGTTCTTCAATTAGCGGGTGAGGGATATAAAATGGCGAACCGAGGGGCACGGGAGAGCCGGGAAATTCTAAAGGTGTTGCGAGGGATTGGCTGCGGGTGAATTCTTCAATTAATTCTCGTTCCTCTGCGGTTAGGGAACGTGATTCTAAACAAGAGCGAAAATTTGATTTGCTAATAGATGTCTGCAAGATTTGAGAGAGAGATTTCCACAAGGATGAGGCTATGTTTCTCAGGTAATGCTCTCCGTAATGAGAGGCAGATGCAATACTTGTATAAGTTTTTCCTTCCCAAACTTGGCGAAGTATGATTTCTTGTACGGGATATAAATCTTTTTGTAATCGCACACGAGTTAGCTGTAGTACCTCATCTATCGTCATAACTGGCAATAACCATATAAGTGTATCGTTGATATTATCACTTATGATTGAGTGTAAAGCTCAGAGCGATCGCCTATTGGATTCCCACACGCTCCTGTCGCGATATTTTTGAGGGGGTAATTGGTCAAATCGGTTAAATATCCCCGAAGAGTATCACTGTCAATAATCAAGAATTCCCTCGCGGGGTAGTGGCGGGTGTATTTGGGAGCATCTCAATGAAAGCAGGCCTCCGCTAGAAATTGGAGTTTTGAGGCAGGAGGCAGGAGGCAGGAGGCAGGAGGGAAGAGGGAAGAGGAAGAAGGAAGGAGCCAGAAGAAGTGTTTTTACAAATATGAGATGCTCCCGGTGTATTTAACCTGTCTGCACTCTTCAAGGGTAAAAGAGTGAACCAACCTCTACAGGTTTTTGAGAATGGTTCTCTTCGTTAAGTTGAATCCGTGACATCCGTTAAATCTGGTGATTTCCCCGTTGCCTGACTCAGGGCTGTTTCATTCTCTTGTAGGGGGAGCCACTCTTTGCTGCCCCCATGTCCCAAACGCCTGTGCAGTCGTCTGTGGCGGGGTAGGCACGGGGAGTAGGGGTAGCACTACAAGAGTCAAAATTCATGTTTTTGGTGAGAATGAAACAGCCCTGCGTTGCCTGACCGATCGCTGAGTGCTATAACCCAATTTTAATGGGCGCTGGCGCTCTTACTGGAAAGGAATCTGCGCTCAGTTTTTCTCGATCGTTGCCCAAAATGTCATCCCGGTGTCACAGTTGATAGTGAAGGCAGAATTAAAAATGTGACAGTTGACTTTGCTAAAGCTGAGTCTATTGATGTTAATTTAATTAACAGTAGTTTCAGATCGCTGCATTTACCGATCGCAAGTGTTAAGTCCCAAAGTCTAATTCTTATTTTTGTACCCCCATTTTTTAAGTTTTTCCAGTAATCACCTCTGAAAAATATTAGCAAATAACCGAGTTGATTTAATGCAAATGGTTCATAAAATGTTCCCAAATTATTTTATTCCTCACGGTCATTGCTACTTGTGGAAGCCTGGATTAGTGGGGCTACACGTTTTGTCCGATGGTTTGATAGCCGTCGCTTATTTTTTGATACCGATTACGCTGATTTATATTGTCAAAAAACGGCAAGACGTACCTTTTGACTGGGTTTTCATGCTGTTCGGCTCTTTTATTATCTGCTGCGGGATTACTCATATTATGGAAATATGGACGCTGTGGCATCCTAATTATTGGTTCTCGGGTTTTCTTAAAGGGATTACGGCGCTGATTTCGCTATGTACCGCAGCCGTGCTGGTGGAACTAATCCCAAAAATCTTGGCTATTCCCAGTCCCGATCAATTGGCGGCGGCAAATTTGGCTTTACAAAATGAGATTGGCGATCGCAAACAAGCTCAGGAAGCACTCTCGGAATTAATGCTAGAATTGGAAAAACGGGTTATCGAGAGGACGATCGCTTTAGAAGTTGCTAATGAACGTTTGCAACAGGAAAATCGCGATCGCTCTTTGGCGGAAAATTCATTGCGGCACTCGGAAGCTAAACTGCGAGAGCAGACTCAGCAATTAGAGAACGCTCTGCAACAACTTAAAGGCGCTCAAGCTCAACTCGTACAAACTGAAAAAATGTCCTCTTTGGGGCAAATGGTAGCTGGGGTTGCTCACGAAATAAATAACCCTGTGAACTTCATTTATGGCAATCTGATTCCGGCTGAGGAATACATTAAAGATATTGTGGCATTGATTAAGGCTTATCAAGTTTATTACCCCACTCCGGCGCCGGAAATTGCAGATAAGATTCACACTATAGAACTCGATTTTATTTTAAAAGACTTGCAAAAACTTTTTGGTTCGATCAAAATTGGAGCAGAGCGAATTAAGGAGATTGTTAAGTCTTTACGAACTTTCTCGCGGTTAGACGAAGCCGACATGAAAAAAGTAAATATCCATGAAGGTCTCGATAGCACTTTAATGATTTTGCAGCACCGCTTGAAAGAACAACCAAACCGGCCGCCTATCCAAGTGATTAAAGAGTATGGAGATTTGCCAGAATTGGAATGCTACGCTGGGCAGCTTAACCAAGTATTTATGAATATTTGCTCTAATGCTATTGATGCTTTAGAACAGATTGTACAGCAGGGATATTTGACCCACGGCTATTGGGAAAATAATTTCTCTGACAACTTACAAAACACCCATTGCCCACTACTAAAAATTCGCATCCGCACCCTTTTAGTTGATGGCAAGTGGGTGCAGATTCACATTGCTGATAATGGCAGTGGCATAGATTATGATGCGATCGCTAAAATTTACGATCCATTTTATACAACGAAACCTATTGGTGCTGGTACCGGGCTGGGTTTGGCGATTTCTTATCAGATTATTAAAGCCCATGAAGGTTATTTGCGCTGCACTTCCGAGGTGGGGAGAGGTACGGAGTTTATCATTGAAATTCCGTTGCGATCGCAATTTGGCGAGCGCCACCGACTGCCAAAGCAAGCTGTTATGAACAAGGTGGGTTTAGGCGTTAATAAATAATGCTGAAGCCAGCTACCATTTTCGGTGACTTTTATTTTTTGCTTAACTTAGGCATCATCAAATCCCTATTATCTGCCAATAACAAGTATTATGTGGGAAGCACTCAAAAACATATTTTCCCCGACTCAGTATATGCCTCACGGTCATTGCTATCTTTGGCAAACGCCTTTAGTGTGGCTGCACGTAACTGGGGACTTTTTAATCGCGATCGCCTACTATTCAATTCCGGCGATGCTGATTTATTTTATTTTCAAGCGGCGCGATGTTCCTTTTTTAGGAATATTTGGTTTATTTGGTGCATTTATTATTCTGTGCGGCACGGGTCACTTGCTCGACATTTGGACGTTGTGGCATTCCGCTTATTGGCTGTCGGGGATTGAAAAAGCAATTACTGCACTGGTTTCCTGCTTCACTGCCGCCTCAATGGTAACACTATTGCCCCAGTTTTTGTCTTTAAAAACCCCCCAAGAATTAGAGGCAATAAATCGCAAGTTGCAAAGTGAGATTGCTGTGCGTGAAGAGGCAGAATTAGCGTTGCGCTACGCTTATGATGACTTAGAAATTAAAGTTCAAGAACGCACTGCAGAGTTGAGAGAAATTAACGGTTATTTAGAAGCAGAAATTAAAGAAAAAATTGTCGCTGAATCTGCTTTACGCGAACGAGAAACTAGGTTAACCGAACAACAAACAGGCTTGCTAGAATTAGCCAAAAATTCTAGTATCTACGAGGGAAATATCAGCGAGGCGTTGAGAGAGATTACGCAAATGGCAACTCGTACCCTGAATGTCGATCGGGCAAGTATTTGGTTTTATCAGGAAGATAAATCCGCAATGTGCTGTGCGGATCTTTACGAACTGACGCCCGATCGACACAGCGCCGGTGCAGAACTGAAAGTTGCTGAGTATCCTAGCTATTTCCAAGCTTTGAATACAGAACAGGTACTCGCAGCGGTTGATGCCCAAACCGATCCGCGAACCCTAGAATTTAGCGAATCTTATTTGAGGCCATTAAACATCTCGTCGATGCTAGATGTTCCTATTACCCATAAAGGGCAAATTGCGGGTGTAATTTGTTTAGAACATCTGGGAACGACCAGGAATTGGACGCTGGACGAACAAAGCTTCGCTAGCTATGTGGCGCAGATCGCAGCTTTAGCAATGGAAGCTCGCGATCGCAAGCAAGCCGAGTTAAACTTGCGTTCTGTCACCGAACGTTTGCAATATTTGCTGGCGACTACCCCGGCGGTGATTTTTAGCTGCAAATTAGGGGGAAATTATGACGTAACGTTTGTCAGCGATAATATTGTTTCAATGATTGGTTACGAAGCCAGAGAATTTCTTGATGGTTCCCTTGATTGGCATAGCCTGGTTCATCCAGACGATCGAGAGATTGTTGATACTTCATTCGCTCAGATATTGGAAAAAGAATCGATTTCCTACGAATACCGCGAACGGCACAAAGACGGTGGTTATCGCTGGATATACGATGAGGTTAAGTTAGTCAAAGATGCTGCTGGTCTACCTGTGGAGTGCGTGGGTTATGGAGTAGATATTACTGCTCGCAAACAGGCGGAACTAGCCTTGCAGCAGCAAGTAAAAAGGGAGCGGCTAGTTAATTCCATTCAAGAGCGGATTCGCTCCTCTCTTAACCTAGAAGAAGTAATGACAATGGCTGTGGAAGAAATTCGCCATTTTTTGTCAACTGATAGAACAGTTATTTACCGCTTTAATCCAGATTGGAGTGGATTTATAGCCGTCGAATCGGTATCCGTCGGTACGATGCCGATTTTGGGAATTGACATTAATGACCCTTGTTTTCGAGAACACTACGTCTCTGTTTACGAGCAGGGACACCTGCGCGCGATCGACAATATTTATACAGCAGGTATTTCAGAGTGCCACATTAATTTACTGAGCGAGTTGGAAATTAAAGCTAACCTCGTGGTTCCCATTTTGCAAGGTAAAAAACTATGGGGGCTACTCATTGCTCATCACTGCCACAGTCAAAGGCATTGGAGCTCTTCTGAGATAGAATCTCTCAAGCAAATTTCCGTGCAGCTAGCAATTGCCATCCAGCAATCCACCCTTTTTGAACAAGCCAAAACAGAAATTGCCGATCGCAAATTAGCAGAAACAGCATTACAAAAAGCTGTTGTAGCTGCTGATACAGCTAACCGCGCCAAGAGCGAATTCCTTTCTTCTATGAGCCACGAACTGCGGACTCCCCTGAATGCCATTCTCGGATTTAGTCAGGTGATGGTGCGCGATTCATCTCTCAACAATCAACACCAACAGCACCTAGAAATTATTAATCGCGCCGGCGAACACTTGCTTTCGCTAATTAATGACATTTTGGAAATGTCCAAAATTGAAGCGGGCCGAAGTCAGCTTAATGAAAGCAGTTTTAATTTAATGCGCTTGCTGAAAACCTTAGAAGAAATGTTTCGATTAAAAGCTAAATCTAAGAAATTGCAGCTAAATTTGGAAGTGGGTGACGGTGTACCGCACTTTGTTAGTGGAGATGAAGGTAAACTGCGGCAAATTTTGATTAATCTTGTAGGAAATGCGATCAAGTTTACAGAGATGGGTAGCGTTACTTTGCGAGTTAAAAAGAAGGTAGAAGAAAGTTTGGGCGCTGAAAACGCAGAGTTTTCGGACACACAAACAAAACTTGCCGACGCGGCTTCTGAACATTCCGAAAGCTTAGCGGTTGAAACCACAGCTATACAAAGAAAACCCGGATGGTGCACTGGTTTTAATCACTCCGAAAGCTTGGCAGACTTTAATTGTGTAGATGCTAATTACCTTCACCCGGAATTGTTACGCCTTCAGTTTGAAATTGAAGATACTGGCCTTGGCATTTACCCTGAAGAGATAAATAAGTTATTTGAACCCTTTGAGCAAACAAAAACAGGTCAAAATTCTCAACAGGGGACTGGATTAGGTTTACCAATTAGCCGCAAATTTGTACAAATGATGGGAGGAGATATTACTGTCATCAGTACACCTGAGTTGGGAAGTAAGTTTGTATTTGATATTCAAATCAGCCTTGCCCCTCTCAGCGAGATTAAAATCCTTAAACCGCAGAAAAAAGTAATTGCTTTAGCACCGAATCAACCAGAATACCGGATTTTGGTTGTTGACGATCGCGCGGATAATTGCCTAGTCATAGAGAGATTATTGTCACCACTAGGCATCCTCGTGCGATCGGCTAGAGATGGTCAAGAAGCTATTGCTGTATGGGAGGATTGGCAACCGCACCTGATCTGGATGGATATGCAGATGCCTGTCATGGATGGCTATGAAGCCACAAGACAAATTAAAGCTCATCCTCTTGGAAAACAAACTGCAATAGTTGCTCTTACTGCTAGCGCTTTTGAAGAAGAACGACAAACTATTTTAGGAGCAGGCTGCGATGATTTCATGCGTAAACCTTTCGAGGCAAAGATATTATTTGCAAAAATGGAAGAACTTTTAGGATTGCGTTACATTTACGAGGAATCTGTTGATGCACCACTAGACAATGACAGCGAAATTAGCGGAGTGACTAGCAATCAATCCGTCGAGTTACAACTCAGTCAAATGCCTCTTGAGTGGGTAGAACAGATATCTCATGCCGCTCATGAATGCTGCGATGAGAAAATTGTCAAGTTGATTGAGGAAATGCCTAGCCAGTTGGCTTTTTCCGCACAATATTTAACTACTTTGGTGCAGGATTTCCTATTTGACGATATTATAGAGATAGCACAATCAGCAGTTGCATCGAGGTAAAAATACCTCTTTTCAATCAATGTAATTGGAGGAAAAATTTATATTTTAAAAAATCTAAGTTTAAGCCCATATAGCGTCTCGTTGCTATCTTATTTTATGCGAGACAATATCCTTTTATATGGTTTCGTTTTTGTTGAGGTAAAATTCTTAAGTGTTAATATCTTTTATTTTGAAAAACTACCGTGAGCGAGTGCATGGACAGCTATCAATATCCTACAATTCAAGCCAACATTTTAGTAGTTGATGATAAGCCCGATAATGTGCGGCTTTTATCTACAATATTGACCGAACAAGGGTATCAGGTTCGTAAAGCGCTGAACGGGCAAAGGGCGATCGCTACAGTGCAAGAGTTTCCGCCGACTCTAATTTTGCTGGACGTGATGATGCCAGAAATGAATGGATATGAGGTATGTGCAAAGTTGAAAGCTTCACCAAAAACCAGTTCCATTCCCGTGATTTTCTTAAGCGCCTTAGATGACGTTTTAGATAAGGTGAAAGCTTTTGATGTGGGAGCCGTTGACTATATTACTAAACCTTTTCAAGGTAAAGAAGTATTGGCACGAGTGGCGAATCAGTTAACAATTCAAAGTCAACAACAGTTACTTCAAGAGCAAACGAAGCAATTCCAAGAACTTGTCGAACGTTTGCAAAACGAAATTAAAGAGCGGCAGGGGGTGGAGCTAGCTTTACGGCTTGCTCAAACAAAGTCGGATCATTTATTGCTGAATATTTTACCAGCAGCGATTGTTGAAAATTTGAAAAAGGGCGAGGGTTCTCCGGCCCAGAGGTTTGATTCAGCAACAGTTCTTTTTGCCGATATTGTCGATTTTACGTCTATTGCTGCTAGAATGTTACCTCTAGAATTGGTAAATGTACTAAACCAGATTTTTTCAAGGTTTGACCAACTAACTGAAAAACACGGTTTGGAAAAAATTAAAACAATTGGAGATGCTTATATGGTAGCGGGGGGGTTGCCGGTGCCGAGGGCAGATCATGTAGAAGTGATCGCGAATATGGCCTTGGATATGCAGGAAGCGATCGCTGATTTTCAAACTGACAGAGGCGAACCATTTCAAATTCGGATTGGCATTCATACAGGGCCAGTAGTTGCGGGCGTAATTGGCACTAAAAAATTTAGCTATGACTTGTGGGGAGATACTGTTAATGTTGCTTCTCGGATGGAATGTCAAGGATTACCGGGATATATTCAAGTTACTACAGCTATTTACGAACTGTTAAAAGATCGGTATTTATTTGAGGAAAGAGGTGCGATCGCGGTTAAAGGAAAAGGAGAGATGATCGCCTATTGGTTAAAAGCTAAAAAAAATAATTCAGCGGTTGAAAGCGATGCTTGTCTAACGCAGTCCACTCCTACGGAACTAAGAGAGTACCCACATACCCCACTTCTTTAAGAAGTCGGGTATCTAACCTAGGAGCTATGGATGAACGTCGAGCTAATCCTTAAAAAATGAAAACAATTTGCAGTTGCCAATTTGTATTTTCCCGGACGATTTCAATGCGATCGATAAATTCTCGAAAGTAAAACCTGCGTTCTGATTCTGATAAATCGAGCCAAAATTGCGACAGGGAAACTGTTTGGGCAATTTCTCGCAAATTTACTGGGGGTAGTTGCGCTAATTTGCTTTGCAGTTCGGCAATTTCGGTGCGGATTTTGTAGGCTCTAAACTCTGCCGTTTCCGTGTCTAATATGCCGCTTTCAATCAGGGCCCAAAGTTGCTCTATGATTTCTTGTTTCGATGCGATCGCCCTGACAATTCCTGCTTTCATTCCATTCATATTCGGCATTTGCAACCCAGCAACAGCATCGGGTAAATCCCGACAAATACCGGCGATGGTTAATTGCAATACTTCATCGTAGGAAAGGCCACTACATTTAGGCTGTTTTGGACAGTTAATCGGTCGCAAATAAAGGTATTCTTTTTCTTTGCGGTAGGAGGTGACTTTGGCAACTGTCATGGGCGATTTGCATTCGGCACAAATTGCTAAACCTGCGAGGGAACGTGGGGCGCTAGCGCTGCGAGGAGAAAGGCAGCGGTTGCGGCGCAGCAACCTGTCTATTTGGGCGGCTTCTTCTCTGGAAATAATCGGGACGTGGGTGTTAGAAATTACTTGGCCGTTTTGATATTCTAAATCGCCTCGGTAGGCGGGATTTGTCAGCCAGCGGCGGCCGGTACTTACAGAAATTTTTTTGTTGTATTTCTTGGCTAAATACCGCACGGAACCTCGCAATGAACCGTAAATTAAAAAGTGTTCAAAAAAGTCTTTGACGGTGGGGGCGGTGGTTTTATCGATCGTATAACAATCTTTGCCGCGCCGGTAGCCGTAGGGAGCCTTACCCGGTGGCATCCGGGATTTGATGCGGTTGCGCGCGTGTCCTTTGCGAATACTCCGGCTGTGTTGGCTGCGCTGGATTTCTGCGAGGATTTGCAGCAAGTTTTTGCGGTTTCTTGGTTCTGTTTCTTCTTGGACAATGATTTCGACGCCGAGGTTTTCGAGTTGGGCGAGGTGCGAACACACTTGCTGCAATGTGTCGCCTAGTTCTTCAAACCGCTGAATTAATAAGTATTTGACTGGTTCTGTTTGGCAGTCTTTGAGGAGTTGCTGCAGTTGTTGTCGCCCTCCTAAGTCTTGATAGGTGCGATCGACTTCTTGGCCCCAATTTTCCGGTGCGGGTGCTGATTCCAGTAGCGGTTCGGTGTAAGAATAAGCGATGATTTTCATCTGTTACTCGCTGAGTTCGATGATGTTGCCGTCGGGATCTTGGGTAAATAATGCCGATCGACCTGACGCGCTCATTTGGAACGGGCAATTGTGAGCGATTAACTGTTGTTTTGCTGCCTCTAAGTCGGCCACAGAAAATGCTAGATGTCGGTTGCGTCCCCATTTGGCATGGTCTACGGCATCTGGGATAATTGTTGCACCTAAAATTAGGTGGAGCTGGAAGTCGCCGATTTGATACCAAATTCCAGGAAATTTTAAGTCGCGATCGATTTTTTGCAGTTTTAGTACGGTGCTGTAAAAGTGTTGGGATTGTTCCAGGTTGGAGATGAGGATGGCGCTGTGGAGGGATTGAGTAATTTGCATTTTTGTTGGGATTTATGGTTTTTTTTTTACCGCTGATGCAGGCTGATGAACGCAGATTTTTTGCGGTTGGTTGAGTTTTTGATATGATAACATTGTCCGTCGCTCTTAATATATCCATTATCAAGTCTTGTAACAAAAAACTGCCCGCTGGGAGTGTTTTTAACAATGGTTTCTCAAAAAAGTGCGATCGTCTCCAGAGCGGGCAAAATCCGTCTCCGCAATGTCTTGGTAGTTCCCTTTGTTCTCCAAATTTTGGCCGCTGTTGGCTGCGTTGGCTATCTCTCTTACAGAAACGGAGAGCAGATAGTCAACAATATTGTTAGTCAGTTGCGCCACGAAGTGAGTGCGAGAGTTTACGAACGTGTTCAAACCTATCTGGAAGCTCCGCCACTGGTGAATCAGATCAATCAGGATGCTGTACCTTTGGGGGTGTTGAACTTTGACGATTTGGAGCAAGCTAGACCATATTTTTGGAAACAAGTTCTGCAATTTAAGTCGA
Source organism: Microcoleus sp. AT8-A3 (assembly GCF_036705675.1). NCBI lineage: Bacteria > Bacillati > Cyanobacteriota > Cyanophyceae > Oscillatoriales > Microcoleaceae > Microcoleus > Microcoleus sp. AT8-A3. The sequence goes on along the minus strand of NZ_JAUBVD010000007.1, from coordinate 25,709 downwards.
TCGGTCACGCGGGAATTGCCAACGAAAAAGGTCAGTACCTGCGTGTGGGTTGGGTAAATCGCCTGGTTGGACTTGAACAACCTCAGCTTGCCCAGCAACTGATTCCGGGGGGCGGCGACTTGATATATTACAACCTTGACGCTGATGGAAACCCGACAACAATCGACAAAAACACGCCCAATTATGATGTTCGCACCCGCCCTTTTTACAGAGTAGCTGTTGAGAAGAAACAGGCAGCTTGGAGTGAAGTTTATATTAATTTTGGCTACGGTACGCTGCAAATTAATGCGAGTCTACCCTATTATGATGCCGAAGGGAAACTAATTGGCGTGCTGACTTGCCAGATGGGACTCGATCAAATTCGCCAATTGTTGCAAACATTAAGGGTGGGTAATTCCGGCCAAGTATTTATCATTGAACCCCAAGGTCAGTTAATAGCTACTTCGGTTAAAGAAGAGCCTCTTTCTGTGGGAACAGGCAAAGATACAAAGCGGATCAAAGCACAGGAAAGCAACAACCCCCTGATGCGTCAAAGTGTGCTTTATCTGCTCGATCGCTTCAAGCGTTTGGAAGACATCGATCAAACTGTTCAACTTGACTTTTATCTTAACGGTGAGCGGCAATTTATCCAAGTTTCTCCGCTAACTGACAAGTACGGTCTCAATTGGCTGAGTGTAGTAGTAGTTCCTGAAGCGGACTTTATGGCGCAAATTTATGCTAACACTCGCCAGACCATTTGGCTGTGTATTGTGGCTCTCATTGTCTCTGTTGCAATGGGTATTTTCACCGCTAGCTGGATTGCTCGCCCCCTGAATCAAATTGCTCGATCTTCAGAATATCTAGCAGGTGGTGCTCTTAACCAGAACGTTGCTTCCAGTCGGATTTTGGAAATTGAAACCTTAAGAAATTCCTTTAACAGTATGGCGAGACAACTGCAAGAATCCTTGGAAACGCTAGAAGATAAAGTCAAAGAACGTACCTCTGAACTCGCTACAGCCACCAAACAAATTGCTACTCTCAACCAGCGTCTGAAAGCGGAAAACCTCCGCATGAGTTCCGAACTCGATATGCTCAAACAAATGCAGCAGTTGATTCTGCCAAAACCTGCTGAACTCACAGCTATTGAAGATTTAGATATTGCCGGATTTATGGAACCAGCCTCGGAAGTAGGTGGTGATTACTACGACGTACTTTGTACTAACGGGGTTGTCACAATTTGTATTGGTGATGTCACCGGACACGGATTAGAAAGCGGCATTTTGATGGTGATGACTCAAGCTGCTGTCCGCACTCTTCAGGAAATGCAAGAATCCAACCCGGTGCGTTTTTTAGATACCCTCAATCGCACTATTTATAAAAATGTCCAGCGCATGAACTCCGACAAAAATATGACACTAGCTTTGCTCAACTATGCCGATCGCACAATTAGTATCAGCGGTCAACACGAGGAAACTCTTGTGGTCAGGAAAGGTGGTAAAATCCAGCGAATAGACACCATTAATTTAGGATTTCCGCTCGCCTTAGATGAGGATATTTCCCATTGGATTAGCCATGTTTTAGTAGACTTAGAGCCGGGGGACGGGGTGGTGCTTTACACTGACGGCATTCCCGAAGCTAGAAATATGCACAAAAAATTCTATGGTATTGAAAGACTCTGTGAAGTGGTTTCTCAAAACTGGCATTTGAGCGCCGAACAAATCAAGGAAGCCACCATCGCTGATTTGAGAAATTTTATTGGAAAACAAAAGGTTTTTGATGACATTACTTTGCTAGTATTGAAGCAACAGGGAAATATTGTGCATAATTGATTATTGACCGAAAGCATCCAGGATACAAGCCCCCGGATTCATTCCTTCGCAGACTCATAACCCAGAAATAAAAGACCTGTATCCCATGAAACTTGCCCCCCGAATTTATCCGTGGGGTCAATCTAAAATCTAAAATCTAAAATCTAAAATCGATTGACTGTCGTCAACCAGGTTTCTACGAGAAAGCTTGGATTTAGTCGCCAAGCATGGAACCAGCAACCGGATTTATCGCTTTGCCCGTGTAAGTTATAATAATTTACAGCGAGGAAGTCAAACAACTTTGCGCTTCCAGATTCGGAAGTATAAATTATGAAACCACAAATAAATTTAGCACCATCTAAATCTCCAGAAGAACTCCATACCCAGCTACAGGAGTTGAGCGAAAAACTTGAGGAAGTAGAGGATGAAAAAAATAGCTATGAAACCTTAGTAGAAATTATCACACAACACTCCACGGATCTGGAAAACCAGATCCATCATAAAAACCGAGAGATGCAGACTTACATTGAGCAGGTAAAAAAGGTTATAGATGCAGCTATTGCTGTAAAAAATAATAGCTTTGAACCCCAGATATTGTCAGATGTGGCAGCGCGCAGTGATGCACTGGGAGAACTAGCACAGGTATTTTCGCATATGGTGCAAACGGTGAAAGCGCGGGAACAAGAATTAGAGAAACTTTTGCAGGCTTACGGACGTTTTGTTCCCGCTGAATTTCTCCAATTTCTCGGCAAGCAGAGCATTGTTGATTTCCAGCTTGGAGATCACGTGAGCAAAGAGATGGCAATTATGTTTTCCGATATGCGTTCGTTTACCACGATGGCGGAGCAAATGACTCCTCAAGAAAATTTTGATTTCATCAATAACTATTTACAGCAAGTTAGTCCGGAAATTCGTAAGCACAATGGTTTTATTGTCAAGTATATTGGAGATGGAGTCATGGCAGTTTTTCCTGATGGCGTGGATGATGCTATTCAGGCAGGAATTGTGAAATTGGAGCAGTTGCATAAATACAATCAAAGCCGTAAAATAAATGGGGATATACCGCTGAAGATTGGCATTGGTATCCATGTGGGTGATACGATGGTTGGGATTATTGGAGATGCGAATCGGATGCAAGCAGATGCGCTCTCAGATCATGTCAATCTCACCGCTCGTCTGGAAGGTTTGACTAAGTATTATGGCGTATCTTTATTAATTTCTGGAGATGTGGTACAACGTTTGAGTCAACCAGAAAAGTATCATATCCGTTTTTTGGATCGGGCTATTGTCAAAGGTAGACAAGAAGCCATTACAGTTTGTGAGGTGTTAGATGTTGAAGTAGAACCAGTGCGATCGCTCAAAATTCAAACCTTGCCTATATTTGAGGAGGGACTCCAAGAATATTGTCAGGGAAATTTTGCTAAGGCCATTGTTTGTTTTGAACAGATAGTAGCACTAAATCCAGATGACAAGCCCAGTCAACTTTACCTAAAACGCATCCAATCGCTGTTAGAAAAGAGTATTCCGGCTAACTGGAATGGCGTGTGGAAATTCACCAAAAAGTGACCTTAATACCTCAATTAGAGCTAGAAAAATCATGACATCTGGAAGCTTAAAAACAATGACCCAAATCTTTGGAGAATTCATTGAAGAATTTCCTCCTGAACACGATTCCCTAGAACTGACATTTACTCCCAGTTCTCGCCCGATTAAACAGCGCTGGCGCAACAACAGGCTTTCAGCTCATTTTGTAGCCGATTATTTGTCTAGCTTTCTACCTGTGGATGAGGAGGATGCTAGCAGCGAGAAACGGATAAAAGAAAGCAAGGGAGCTGTGAGCTACGTAGCCAACGAACTGTTAGAAAATGCGATTAAATTTAATAACGATGATACTCATTACAAGGTCAAATTTGGCATACACTTTATTGGTGAAACAGAGGTGACGGCGGTAATTTTTGCCAGTAATAGTGTCACTTCAGAAGGGGCGAGTAAGTTGAAGGAGTTTATTGAAGAAATTATGGCTTCCGATCCCAATGAACTTTATTTGCAGCAGCTTGAAAAAAATGCAGAATCTGAAAGTGATACATCGGGATTGGGATTGCTGACGATGATTAATGACTATTCAGCTAAGATAGGTTGGAAATTCGAGCCCAGGCCAGATAGTGATACCATCATTGTTACGACTGTGGTTCAAATTAGGGTCTAGTTTCTAGCATTTCAATATTTACTCTCTTGTGCGATCGCACTATTTTAGTCAGGAAAAAAAATCACAATGGGCATTCAAGAAATTCAAGGTGAAGATTACAGCATTCAGTACGATCCAGAATCAGTCACAGTCACTTTCCAAGGCGAACTGAGCCTGAGCGGCCCAGCAGAGTATGCGCCAATAGTCGAATTGTTAGATGAGGTCGCCCATCCCGAACCGCCTACTATTACCTTGAACCTAAAACAATTGGAATTTGTTAACAGTTCTGGTATCAGTATGCTGTCTAAATTTGTTATTAGCGTCCGGAAAAAGAAAACGATTCAACTTTTGGTATTGGGTTCAAATGATATTCCTTGGCAACAGAAATCTCTCAGAAATTTAGAAAAGCTGTTGCCAACTTTGAAGCTAGAATTAGCGTAGGATATGTGTAAATTTTAATTACAGTTAACACAGGCGGGACGCCCGTGCCACAGTTAACACAGGCGGGACGCCCGTGCCACACACAGTTAACACAGGCGGGACGCCTATACCACACACAGTTAACACAGGCGGGACGCCCGTGCCACAGTTAACACAGGCGGGACGCCCGTGCCACAGTTAACACAGGCGGG